>CANQXJ010000081.1 GCA_947627795.1 uncultured Clostridia bacterium | reverse complement strand
CTCTTAATCTCGTAGTCAAAGCCCTGATCCTCCGCAACAGCCGCTACGATGTCAACGTCGATACCTACGAAGTTGCCGGATTCGTCGGTGTACTCAAAGGGCTTGAATACCGTGTCGGTGGCGATAGTCCACTTCTTGCCGGAGTTTGCCGTTTCCACCGGGCTGCCCTCGTTTGTTGCCGGCTGCGACGAGCAGCCCGCCAGCGCTGCGGCAATTACTCCTGCCGACAGCAGTACGCTTAATAATTTTTTCATAGAAAACATTCCTTTCTGACTTATTTTTCCTTTTACATATGTTATATTATACCCGAATATTGCGGCGTTGTCAATATTTAGTTTTCGCCGCGAACAATATCGCAGCTTTCAATCGTCGTCGTGTACGCGTCCTTGTAGCCGCGCGTCGAGTATGCAATCTTAAAAACGGAATCGAGATATTTAGGTTCCACGATTAGGAAATCGGCGTAAACAATGATTTTATCTATAATTTCGGAGTACACACCGTCGGAGAAACGCGTTTCGCTTTTTATAGTGTCGAGTAAATCCGAGCCGCGCTGTCTTTCGGTTCCGGTTTTTTGCTCGTTTGCGATAGCGTCAAGCTGAGATGTAAGACGCGCAATCTCCTTGTCATATTCGGCGGCAAATCGTTCCCTGTCAGTTTCGGTTATTATGCCTGCGAAGTAGCCGTCGAGCATCCTAAGGCGCTTAGTGTTTACCTCGTCTATTTTTTCGGATATGCGTGCCGTACGGGTATCGTCCGTATCGGTAAGCGTTTCTATTTCCCTTACTACCTCCCTCGCCGCACTGTCAAATTCGGCGGTGAAAAAATTCGAGATATATTCCAAAACCGTTTTCAGCGACTTGTCGTTGACCGTCCGCATACCGCAGCCCGCTTTGCCTTGTCGTGAACGTGTGCGGCACATATGTAATTTATACGTTTCGCCGCTTTTGCGCGGTGATTTGTGCGGTGTAAAGCCTGACCCGCAGCAGCCGCAGACGATTTTAACGCTGCGCCCGTGCGGGCGCGTGGTGGTCGCGGACGCTGCGCGGTTCTCTCGTATTTCGCGCGCCTTTTCCCACATTGCCCGGTCTACAATGGGCGCGTGATGGTCGCGGATATAGATTTTGCCGCCGTCGTTTACGACCTTTTTATGAGTGAGATAGTCCGTTGTGATATATTTTTTCTGTATTAAATCACCGGCGTACTTTTCATTTTTGAGTATATGCAAGACCTCTTCCCCACTCCATTTTCCGTTCGTTTTGGGCGGCTTGATCCCCTCCCCGTCCAGTTCGCGGGCAATAGTGTGCGAGCCCTTGCCCTCGCAGACGTATTTATAAAAAATAAGACGGACAACCTCCGCCTTGTCGTCGTTGACGGTAAGTTGTCCGTTTTTAAGTGTAAAGCCGTAAATGCTGTTGTTGCCGAACACAACGCCGTTTTCCATGGCTCGCCGCTGTCCCCACCTGACGCGCTCCGACGTTTTACGGCTCTCCTCCTGCGCGACCGACGCCATTATCGACAGCCTAAATTCGCCGTCGCCGTCGCGTGTGTCTATGTTGTCGTTTATGAAAATAACGCCGACGCCGCAAAGGCGGAGTTCACGCGTGTACGCGAGCGCGTCAACGGTATTTCTCGCGAAACGGCTGACCTCCTTCGTGAGTATGAGGTCGATTTCGCCCGCCCTGCAATCTTCAATCATTTTGTTAAATCCCGTTCGTTTCGCCGTCTGCGTGCCGGTCACGCCCTCGTCGTAGTATACGCCGGCAAAAATCCAATCGGGGCGTTGTTTTATGTAATTTTCGAAATATGCGCGCTGGTTCGCGAGCGAATTTATCTGATCGTCCTTTTCCGTTGAAACTCTCGCGTAAGCCGTGACGCGCAGCATATTACCGCCCCCTGTTATTTTGTGATAAGTTTTCGGTATTCCTCCCGCGTAAGGCGCGAGCGTGCGTACAGTTCCTTCAATATTCCGCGCCTGTACGCCGCTGTGATTTCCCGCCTTTGCCGCCGCGTAAGCTCCATATTACCGCCCCCCATTTATGTATATGCGGCGGATTTTGCGCTATTCGGTTACAAATAAAAACAATCGCTTACTACGGCGATTGCTTTTTATCTGTACTGTTTGCATGCTGTTTCCAATAACTCAAAATCATTACAACGCTTACCTAAAGGCGTACTGTTGCCGTTTTTCAATTTATGGTTATATACAAGCGCTGCATTTTTACGTATAATTTCCTGAATTGACTTTATATATCTGTATTCTGCTCTGAGCAGTGACCGATACCGAATATCCGGCTCGTTATTAATGTCAACGTATGTATATTCGCCGTCGGGCACGGGGAACATATTATTCAGATTTATAACCGCGTAATTTTTTATTTTCAGAAAATCAAGACTTTCCTTCATTCGCTTATGCTTTTCCTTGAACGATGACAGCGGCGCAAAATACTTCATACTGTTGATTTGCAGCACTACTCCTATGTATTTGCGTTCATTCCTCTGTCCCTGTTTTCTGTTTCGGAACAGATGCGGAGCATACGGGAGCAGATAATCAATATACGAATTGCTCACCTCATACATCTTTATATTATCCATAAGCACCTCACATATAGCAGTAAAGGGCAAGCGTGCGCCTGCCCTCACTGTTACATTCGCATTTACGAGCAGCGAAAC
>CANQXJ010000080.1 GCA_947627795.1 uncultured Clostridia bacterium | reverse complement strand
GCACTGATAAATCAGGTGCTTGCGATGCTCGGTATAAGTCCGCTGAATATCGCCGACGATGATATTTCGACGGTCATTTCAACGGCGTGGACGATTATCGCGGCGGTGATTGCGTGGTGGAAGAACAACAGCTTTTCGGACGCGGCGATTAAGGCGGATGATTTCATGCACGAGCTGAAAGGAGATAAATGACATGAGAATAGGTATAAACTGCGGTCATACGGTAAGCGGCATACCCGGGTGCGGCGCAGTCGGTATCATAGACGAGAGCGAAGAGACACGTAATGTTGGCTTAAAGCTTGAAAAGATTTTAGCCAAAGCCGGACACGCCGTTTACGATTGTACGAACGATTACGCGAACACCACAAGTCAAAACCTCTCCGAAATAGTACGTATGGCTAACGCGCAGCCTCTGGATCTGTTTGTTTCAATACATTTCAATTCCGGCGGCGGTAAAGGCACGGAAGTATTTACATACGGCGGAGCAAAACACTCTGAGGCAGTCGCGGTGTGCGACAAACTCCATGAGCTGGGATTTACCAATCGCGGCGTTAAGGATGGCTCGACGCTTTACGTTATACGCCATACCGACGCTAAAGCTATGCTCGTTGAGGTATGCTTTGTAGATACAGCGACGGACGTAGACCTGTATCACAAGCTCGGCGCGGAGACGGTCGCGGCGGCAATCGCCGAGGCGATTACAGGGCAGACGATGAAAAAAAAAGAAAGTGAGGGATTGACAGTGACACAGTATGAAGAATTAAAGAGCGAAATCAACAACTTAAAGCCGATGGTTTACGACTACGTGGACAACAATATGCCGGAGTGGGCAAAGCCGACAGTGCAAAAGCTCATGGACAAGGGCGTGCTTGTCGGCGACGATAAGGGTCGGCTCGGTCTGACAATGGATATGCTCCGCATATTCGCCGCGAACGACCGGGCGGGATTGTATGATTGATGTAAAAAGGGCGGGTGACCGCCCTTTTTTATTATGTTAAGCCGCTAAACGGTTCCGCCGTTTTGATATATTTACTATTCCCGTGAACGCTTTCCCCTTTTTGTTTCCCCTTTTTCGAAATATTTATATTTTTATTGGTTCGCAACAAATTACGGTAAACATCATTTTACCGCATGAGTACGCCGTTTATAGGGATATTAAGCACTTAAGAACCGCAATAGAAAACAGATTTTTACAGACTCTTAATCAGGGTGTCCAGGGTTCGAACCCCTGATCGCGTACCAAAAACCGCTTAAACATTGAGTTTAAGCGGTTTTTTGTTGAAATGTGTTGAAAAAATAAGAACTTTGATATATAATACTTCTGTCGGTATATTCCGGCATCTTTTTCCCTGCTTATGCAAGGCGGAAAGGTAAGACTGAAAACAGTGTAAAAGCCGGGCGGTTATGCCACACCTATTCCAACATTCCAAGTCGGGAAAGGTGGTGGTCGTTATGAGGAAATACATAATAAGAATAATAGTTCTTGTGACTGCAATACTTGTAACGTTTGCTGAAAAAGCAAAATAGCCCCCACTCTGCCAAGTAAAAGGGCTATTTTCTAAATAACTCTGTGGCATAACCGTTTGAGGTCTTGCCTTTTTCTGTTTATATTATATATCTTTAAAAGTATTTTGTCAATACAAAGTATTATTCTTTTATAAGGCTGTAAAATTCCTTTCTAAGCTCGTGGTCGGTGTCGAACATACCGCGGATGGCAGCGGTGCGGGTTTTCGCGCCGCGGGCGCGTATGCCGCGGGCGGTCATGCAGCTATGCTCGCCCTCGACGACGACTATAACGTCCTCCGTGCCGCAAGCCTTCTGTATAATCTCCGCTATGTCGGCGCATATCCTCTCCTGAAGCTGGAGCCGTTTAGCCGCCATATCGCATATACGCGCGATTTTGCTAAGCCCTATAACCTTGCCGTTCGGGATATATCCGACGTGGCACTTCATATTATACATAAGCGCAATATGATGCTCGCAAAAGCTGAAAATATCTATATCCTTCACTATCACCAAATCGTTCGACTTGCTGTACTCAAAGCACTTTCCGAACATCTCGGCGATCTCGTCGTTCGTGCAGCGCATACCCTCGAAAAGCTCGCAGCACATACGCGCCACGCGGTCGGGCGTTTCAACGAGGTCGGCGCGGTTCGGGTCGTCGCCGACAGCCTCGATAAACATACGCGCCGCTTTTTTTATTTTTTCGCTGTCAATTTCCTTTTTCATTTATACCCCTCTTTCGTCCGCGCCCCAGACAACCTTGTGGAGCTGTATCTGGAACCGCGCGTCCTTTAGCTGCGGTTCGGTCAGTATCGCGTTCACAAGCTTTTTGTAATCCATGCTGCCGTAAACTGCTCCGACAAATATATGCGGCGGCTCGTCGTACATTTCGTTGAGCCGCGACGCAACGTCGACCGCAGCCCGTACGTCCTCGTCAGTGCCGCACACGAGCTTTACAACGTCATGCGGAGTGAGACGCGTGAAGTTTGACCAGAGCATTTTATCGCTCACGCCGCTTGACGGCAGCTTATAGTCAATCGTGAAAAACAGCCCGTCATACCTCGGTACTTCGCCTATGTCAGCCGCGCCGTTCGTTTCGATATTTATCTCGCAGCCCATGTCCGCGAGCTTTTTTATAAGCGCGTTCACGTCCTTATGCACAAGCGGCTCGCCGCCCGTGAGCGTAACGCGCATATAGCTTTTGTTTACGCGTGCGGCTATCTCATCAACCGTCATTTCCTCGTACCGGCACGGCTCGTCCTCGCCGAAAAGCGCGTAGAGCGTGTCGCAGTACGCGCAGCG
>CANQXJ010000079.1 GCA_947627795.1 uncultured Clostridia bacterium | reverse complement strand
AGGCAACTGGGTTAAGTACGAGGCTACCTACAGCGAGGACGGCGCTCTTCTGACTGTAATAAAGACAGATAAAGACGTTGTTCCGCAGGTTGAAGAAAATACAAAAACACATAAGATTTTCTACTGGAACGCAGACAGTGAAAGCGGTATGGAGCCTTGGTCGGCAGAGTAATAAAAATATAGTTATAATTTATAAAAAAGCAGGGCGAAAGCCCTGCTTTTTCTTTGCTTTAATCCGCACGAACCGTCAAACAACCGATGCAGCAGGTGAGAGAGTTTTATTTTAGTTAAATATCCCTCCTCGCCGCCGTGACCGCTCCTATTATGGTGAAAACCGCGATATACGCTGCGCACACAACGGCAAACCGCGCATAGCCGCCGCTTTCGGCGATTTTCTGCGGCGCGTTCGAGTTCATGCCGTAGGACATAAGCGAGTAGGGCCATATGTGCCCCATGTTTTTCGCAAGAAATCCAAGCCCCGAAATTCCGCCGGCGAACGATATTCCTATCGGCAGCGCGAAGCTTTTTATGTTCATCGAGATAAAAATCTGTATCGCGACCGTGACCATTCCTCCGAGCGTGCCGAACACGCACCATTGCGCTATCGTGAGCCACGGCGGATCTGTAAGCCCCGCCATGCAGCCCGAAATAACGAACAGTGCGCATATCCATATCATGCTGAAAAGCAGCATCATTGCGGCGGTCAGGAGCTTTGCCAAAAATACCGACGAGCGGCTCGCGGGCATCGTGAAAACCTTGTTCCAGTTGTTGTTCGCGTTTTCCAGCCGCATTATATACGCGCAGTAAATACCGAGCATTATCGGCAGGAAAAAGTAATCGGTAAACAGCGTGTGCTGCGTCCACAGGCTCAGCCATTCGCGCGTTAAAACCTCCTTCTGGTACAGATAATTCGCCGTTCCCAAAGCCGCCGGAATAATCGGCATCAGCAAAAACGCGAGCCACACGGGCGAGCGCTTCAGCTTCATTCGCTCCGCCTTCAATAATTTCAGTAACATAATTTACAGCTCCTTTCTTTTGAATATTTCGCGCCCAATCATATACAGAGCGGCGCATATAAAAATCAGTACGATAAAGAAATTCCAGTCAATTCCCATAACGTCAAAATGCGCGTATCGGTAACGGTTTTCTTTCGACCAGTCGAACAGCCCGACAAACATCAGCACGGCGTAATAGCCCCAAATAAGCGACCTGCGGAGCCATGAAAGCTGCGGCAGGAACATTGAGAATGTCCCGAAAAACGTGCCTATCGCGCCCGAAAAGAACGTGACCGCCTGATTTTTAAAGCAGAGCGACAGCGTGTGCTGAAAAATGTACACCGCGACAGTCGGCGCGGCGGTGAACAGCAGATACAAAAGATACAGCTTTATCGGCACATCGCCATCGAAGCCCTTGATATAGCCGAACGCGATCGTCGCTACCCAGCTTAAAACCACGCAGAACAGCATGATAGCAAGCCCGTATAACAGCTTAGCGTCGTAGATTTGCCCGCGCTTTTTTGTGACAGCAAGCTGCTTCAGCATCGCTCCTTTATGCTCGATATCGCACAACCGCGACGACACGATTATCGAGAGCAGCGGCATGAATATCGAGTTTATAAGCGGCAGCTCGTATAAATTCGCCATCCAGCCGAGCCGCAGCATATCTTCGCTAAAATGTCTCGGGTAGATCCACGCGAGCATTGCCGCCGTTACGACGAGCGCGGTCACAAACACATAGCGGCGGCGCGTTTTCATAAACTCGCATTTGAGTAACTTGATCATAAGCTCCGCTCCTTTCCGGTGAGATCGAGAAATATTTCCTCGAGCGATTTCGATTTGTCAAGCTGATGCAAATTGTCAAGCGCGCCCTGATATTTCATCTTGCCGTTCGCGATAATACCCACGTCCTCCGCCATTTGGTCTATTTCCGAGAGCAGATGGCTTGACACGATCACAGTCATGCCGTATTGACGCGGCAGCGACTTGATAAGCTCGCGCATTTCCTGTATGCCCGACGGATCAAGCCCGTTTGTCGGCTCGTCGAGTATCAAGAGCTTCGGAAACGACAGGAGCGCGCCCGCGAGCCCGAGCCGCTGCTTCATTCCGAGCGAATACGCCGACGCTTTTTTGCCGCGCTGATTGTCGAGCCTGACGATTTGCAATACTTTGTCGATATTCTTTTTCGGAACGTCAAGAAGCGTTTGCAGAATTTTTAGATTTTCCGCGCCCGTAAGATGTCCGTAAAACGACGGCGACTCAATAAGCGAGCCGATACCGCGTAAGATCTCGATACGGTTTTTCGCGTCCATGCGCCGCCCCATGATTTCGATCTCGCCCTCCGTCGGGCGGATAAGGCTCAGGAGCATTTTAAGCGTAGTCGTTTTTCCCGCGCCGTTCGGACCGAGAAATCCGTATATGCGCCCCTCGTTCACGCGCATATTAAGCCCGCTTACCGCCGCCGCGCCCTTGTAGAGCTTGGTAAGGTTTGTTGTTTTTACAATTTCGTTCATAATAGATCCCCTTTCGTTTTGGAATGATTTAATGTTAACATACAAACCTTTCGGGAAAATAAATTAAACCTTACGCGAACCTTAAATATTTATAAATTCGGTTTCAATACGGAATGAATTATGATACAATATTTAATAAAAGAGCACGACGATTTAGCGTCGTAGGCATGTGGCCCCTTGTCAAAGTGAACAACACGCATAGCGTGTTGTAGGCGTGTTGCGAAGCAACAAACGCCGTAGCAAAGGGGGCTGTCACGCGCAGCGTGACTGGGGGATTCCTTTTCGGTTTCTAAACAGAATCCCTCCACCGGCTTCGCCGGT
>CANQXJ010000078.1 GCA_947627795.1 uncultured Clostridia bacterium | reverse complement strand
TTTTCGCGCAGCATACGCGCCGCCGCGTCGTAGTCGCTTGTGCCCGTCATAAACTCAAGCTCGTTGTCGGAGATTTTCAATATATCGCACACGGATAGCCCGTATTCGATCTCACGCCGCGCGTCGTCAAGCGAAGCCCACAGCGGCTCGCGCAGATTGGGATCAAAGGAAATAAACACTCCGTTATTTTTCGCAATGTCTATCGCGTACCGTGTCGCGGCGCGTACTCCGTCATGCGTCGATGAGAGCGTGCCGAAATGGAATATTTTTGAATTTTTTATTATATCCGCGTTTACCTCGTCCCTTTTTAGCATCATGTCCGCGCCGGGGTTGCGGTAAAAGCTGAACTCGCGCTCGCCGTCGGGGTATGTGTGCACAAACGCGAGAGTTGTGCGGACGCTTTTGTCCATTAGCAAATTCGTAACGTCCGTGCCGCTTTCCTCCACGGCGGATTTTAGCATATGCCCGAACGTGTCGTCGCCGACCTTGCCGATAAACGCGGTTTTTTTGCCGAGCTTATTGAGCATCGCGAGCACATTGCACGGCGCGCCGCCGGGGTTAGCCTCAAGCACCGGATTTCCCTGCGGACTTGTTCCGTTTTCGGTAAAATCTATCAGCAGCTCGCCCAGAGCCGTTACGTCAAATTTTTTCATTTTTCTCTCCTCCCGCAAGAGTATAAATTTCGCACTCCCCGTCCGCGCGGACGTATTTTTCCAAATCGTACACGATGTTGCTTAGCACATACTCGCCGCCGTTTATGTACGTTTCGATAAGATTTTCGTCAACGTATATGTCAAGATGAATATCGCCGCTTATTTCGGGCGTTTCAAACTCGGTTCTGATTTCGTCATGCCCGCGGAACACCTTCGAGCGGTCGGCGCGGATTTTTTGACCCGCGCGCTCGATTATATACCCGCCTATATCGACGCATCCGCCGTCCTTTATGTCAAGGCTCACGCAGTATCCCGCATTGTCCGCCGCGCTTATATCGTTTATCCGCCGCGAAAACTGCTTTTCAATATCGGGATGAACGCCGAAATATATATGATTATTTTTCACACTGACGACTCTCGGAATACAGAACATACCGTTCCTGCCGCAGTCGTCCGGCTCGGGCATTCTCGCCCACGCGACGAGCACACGTCTGCCGGCCGCGTCGGTAGTGCTCTGCGGCGCGTACAAATCAAGCCCGTAATCGAGCATATTATATTTGTCGGGGATCTTCATTTCGCAGCGTTCCTCGTCAAAATCGACAGTCATGCACACGGATAAATCATGGTACCTATTCTCGCTTATTCCCATGGGTGAAATCATAAGCACCTTTGCGCCGTCAACCTCAAAGTAATCGGGACACTCCCACATCCGGCCGAGATCATCACGCGACGCGTAGTTGACGTACTCCCAGTTTACCAAATCCGCGCTCCTGTAAAACAGCAGTCTGCCCTTTCCTCCGCTCGTACTGCCGACGACCATGTACCACGCGTTTTTGCCGCGCCACACCTTCGGATCCCGCGTGTGGGAGCGGCAGCCTATTTGCGGATCTTCAACCGGCTCAACTACCGTCGATTTCTGATTCATGTTGTCAAAGGTTTTACCGTCGCCGCTTATAATCATCATCTGCGAGGACGCGAAATTATCTCCGGGACAGGTGTGGATATCCTCCGGATTTTCCGTGAGGTACCTAACGCCAGTATAGTATATGTACATTTTTCCGTCGTACTCCACGGCGCTGCCCGAAAAGCAGCCGTTTCTGTCGGCGCTCTTTGACGGGAACAACGCTATCTCCTTATGCTCCCAGCTTACGAGGTCATCGCTTACCGCGTGTCCCCAGTGCATCGTTCCCCAGCGCGGCTCGTACGGGAAATGCTGATAGAACAGGTGGTATTTCCCCTTGTAATATATAAATCCGTTCGGATCGTTTATCCAGTTTTTCGGTGATTTCAGGTGAATTTTATCCATACGGTCCCTCCGTTAAATATAGCATATTTCCGTCTGTTTGTCAAAGAAATGTATTCTCATGGGATTGAATACAAATTCTATCTTGTCGCCTATTCCGCTTACCTCGTATTTCGACACTCTCGCGACGGACGACGCGCCGCCGAAGGTGAAATACAGATTATTCTCGTTGCCCATTACCTCCGCGTTTTCTACGACCGCGCTCTGCTTATCCGCTTTAAACAGATCGATATTCTGCGCGTCGAGCTTTATATCCTCGCCGCGTATACCTAAGATAAGCTCGCCACGTCTGCCGCCGAGCTTCGACGTTACCGAGTCGGGCAGGGTGATCTTGCTACCGTCCTCAAACGTCACGACATTTCCGTTTACCGTTACGTCATAGAAATTCATCTGCGGCGAGCCGATAAAGCCCGCTACGAATTTGTTCGCCGGATGCTCGTATAAGTCCATTGGCTTGCCGACCTGCTGGACGACTCCGTCCTTCATGATAACGATGCGGTCAGCCATTGTCATAGCCTCCACCTGGTCGTGCGTTACGTAGATCGTGGTGCTGCCAATCTGGCGGTGGAGCTTGCTTATCTCGTTTCTCATGCTCACTCTCAGCTTCGCGTCGAGATTTGAAAGCGGTTCGTCCATGAGAAACAGCTTCGTGTCCTTTACGATAGCGCGTCCAAGCGCCACTCTTTGGCGCTGACCGCCTGAAAGATTTTTCGGCTTTCTGCGGCGGTATTCCTCAAGTCCGAGGACTTTTATCGCCCAGTCAACCTTTTTCTTTATCTCGTCCGACGGCACTTTCATATTTTTTAGTCCGTAGGAGATATTCTTTTCGACCGTCATGTGCGGATAAAGCGCGTAGTTCTGGAAAACCATCGCTATGCCGCGATCCTTCGGAGCGGTCTCGTTCATTTTTTGTCCGTCTATGTACAGCTCGCCCGCCGTGATGTCCTCAAATCCGGCGATCATTCTCAGCGTCGTCGATTTGCCGCAGCCAGACGGACCGACGAACGCGATAAATTCCTTTTCCTCTATGTTAAGGCTCACGTCCGTTACCGAGTTTTTGTCCGCGCCCGGGTATTTTTTATATATATTTTTTAATTCTATAAAGCTCATGGTCTTATTCCTTTCTTTTACGATTTATCAAGCTGCGCCGGAGCCGAGGGGATGTGTAGCCCCGGCGCGCCGAAAAAGCAAATTAACCTTCCTTTGAACCGGTAGATACAACGCCCTCCACTATCTGCTTTGAGAACAGCGAGTA
>CANQXJ010000077.1 GCA_947627795.1 uncultured Clostridia bacterium | reverse complement strand
ACGTAAAAATTTATACGGCTGAAATTGACGAAAATAAAATGACCGTAACAGCGGCTGACACCGCTTCGATTCCGTCAGCGGTAACGCTTACAGCGTCGGCGAAAACTACGGATGGCATGGACGCTATAGGCAAATTCGAATGGTCGATCGCCGACGAGCTTGCCGAGGGCGTTTCAATCGAGAGCACCGGCGACAACTCCGCGTCACTCACAGTCACGGACGCGGCTACGGCGGGCGATGTGACCGTAAGAGCATTGATTGGCGGCAAATCGGTAACGAAAGCAATTAAGCTTACCGGCAAAGCGGGCATAAGCTTCACCGAGGCTCCCGCCGGAATACGGCTCGGAGGCGGCGAGTACATATACAAGGCGGTTGTAATGAATGAAGACGCGAGCGTAAACAGCGGCGCGGCGGTAACGTATTCTCTCGCAAACGCGCAGGGCACGGAAGCGAAGGTAAACGGCATAAATATTGACAGCGTAAGCGGAAAGCTCACAATCAGTGAAAGCGTTACTCCGCAGACGATATATGTAAAAGCGTCAAGCGGCGGTATGACAAAGCTTGCGAAAACCACGCTTTACGATCTCAAATTCAGCTTCGGAACAAACGCGGCGTCGAGCGGCTTCACGGCTGTTCCGTCGTCGGCGGCATACAGCGGCTCCCTCGGCTTCGGCGTAGAAGGCGGTAAAGAGGGCGCGGACGGTCTGACGGGCGGCACATTTAAGCTGAAGCTCGAAAAGGGCAAGGTTTACGAGGTAAAAGCAACATACAGCGGCACAATTACGTGCGAAAGAATAGATTCCGGTTTTACGGGATTTACGAGAACAAAGGATTCGATGAGCACCGACATATATCAGACCGCGATATTCGGCGACGATATAATGGATATTTCAATAAACGGAACGCTTAAATCGATCGAGGTAACGTCGGTCACGAAAACAAAAGCGTCAAAGCCCGACTGGTGGACGATCGGCGATTCGACGATACAGCAGAACGGCTCATGGGCGTATACGATAACGGGCGGCGCTGACAAAACCTCGTCATTATCGAAATATCCCGAGCTTGCGGCGGTAATAAGCGTGTTCCATAACAGCGGGCGCGCGGGACGGCAGCATTTGAGCTACTATAACGAGGGGCTTTTAAACGCGGTTCTGTGCGGAATGAATCCGGGCGACGCAGTTTCGATAAGCGGCATGGGCACAAACGATTCGTCAAGCACACAGGCGCAGTTCAAGGCGTATGACGAGATGTACATGAACGCGATACTCGATATGGGCGGATATGTGATTTTAGGCTCGTATACCCCGTCCGGCAATTACGGCGCGACAGAGGGCAAGGTCTACGACTCGGACACTATGACGTTCAAAGGAAAGCGCACTAACGCATATGAGCTTGCGATACGTGAATTATACGATGAAAACAAGACAAATCCGAAGGTTTTGGGCTTCCTCGACATTGGGCAATTTGCAGACGATAAAATGACAGCCGACGTTAAAGCCGCGTATAACGGCACAGACGGCGATGAGACCGCGAAACGCGCGGCGGCGAACGCTAAAGCGGCGGAAATGATTGCGTGGTGGAAGGACTATAACCATTACTACGTCGATTTCTCAAACTACATTCTGCCCGACCTGACAAAAGCGGCGGCTGAATTGATTGAGAAAATATCATAAATATTATTCGCGCGTTGCCTCGTTTTTTCTCTTTCTCTTTCTTAACATACGGACAACGCTTAACGGGGGAATGTTCTTATCGAACCATTCCCCCGTTTATTATTCATAAATCCCGAATTGCTGTTTTATTCCATAAATTCTCTGTTATGACTGAAAAAATTTCAAAAAATATTTCATTTACCCTTGACAACACGACGAGTACCACAGTGTTATGCTTGCTAAATAAGTTTCCACCTATTATTACTAAATAAGTTTCCACCTATTATTAGCACTGTAAATACGTTATTTTCTTGATCTTACCTGCTTTCAGAGAATATCTGTATTGATAGTACATATTTATTGTATCAGCGAACTAATAATATGTCAATAGTATTTTAAAAAATTTTATTTATGCACTTGAAATTCATAAATAAATATGCTATACTGTATGTGAGGTGAAACAAAGATGAATAATGAAGAAACAACAATCGGTCAGCGCGTCAGAAAGGCACGGAAAGATAAGGGATATAACCAGACGGAACTGGCGAACGTGCTAGGTAAATCGCTGCGTACAATCCAAAAATACGAAAACGGCGAGATTGAAATTTCAATCAGTATGCTGAATGAGCTTGCAAGGGTTCTTGACACCACCACAACGCATCTGCTCGGCTACAAAACCGAAACGGTGAAACCGCAGATAACCACGTTTGCGGACGTAGCAGCAACGCTGTTTGAACTTGAAAAAATATCGGGATTGAAATTTGAAATTGACGTAAAACGCCCGCCGCGAGATGATAAGTGGGAATGTTCCATAAAATTTGATGGCAAAGCAAAAACCGACCTTAACGCCGATATGTGCCTGTTCCTTGAGGACTGGGCAGACGCAAGGGAGAATTATTCAAAGGAGCAGTACGCAGATTGGAAGGATAAGACGCTCGCGTATTATTCGAGATTGGCGGTAGGTGAACGATCAGATAAATCAGAGGATAATGCGATAAAGGTAAAAATTGTTCCGACAAGAGAGATATAAAATTCAAAAAAAATTCGCTGTAGCCGTATATCGGAGCAGCGAATTTTTTTACTCATCAATCCTTATCAAACGTCACCGTAACGCTCGTGCCCTTGCCTTCGGCGCTCTCCAATGTAATTTCGGCGTTATGATAAATCGCGCCGTGCTTTACTATCGCAAGTCCCAGTCCAGTACCGCCGACCTGCTTTGAACGGCTTTTATCCACGCGGTAGAAACGCTCAAAGACGCGCGGTCTGTGCTCGGCACCGATGCCGATGCCGGTGTCGCGGACGGTGAGGTACGCCTTTTTATCCGCGTCGTTTACGATAACGTCGACCGTTCCGTTTTCCTTGTTATACTTTATCGCATTGTCGCAGAGATTATAAATCATCTCGTCGAGAATTTTCCGCACGCCGCACACTTTTGCGCTGCCGCCTATTAAATTCAGGCTCACGGTTTTCTTCGCCGCTTCGCTTTTAAGGCGGTCGATAATTTCGCCGGACAGCTCATACAAATCAACGGTTTCCTTTTCGAGCGGAATATTTTTTTCGTCAAGCTCCGAAAGCTCTATAATGTCGTTCACAAGCGAAATGAGCCGCTGTGTTTCGTCATATATCGACTTTGAAAAATCCGCTGCGACTTCCTGCGGGACGTCTCCGTTTTTCATAAGCTCCGCGAAGCCGGAAATCGAGGTTAGCGGCGTTTTCAGTTCGTGCGACACGTTCGCGGTAAACTCGCGGCGCGTTTCGTCGCGCTTGGAAAGCTCATCGATCTGCTTTGAGATAGTGCGCTTCTGGTCGGATATTTTTTTCAAAAGCGGCGTTAATTCCTCGTATGTTTCGTTGTTTTCGGGATTTTCCAAATCGAGATCGTTTATCGGCTTTACGAT
>CANQXJ010000076.1 GCA_947627795.1 uncultured Clostridia bacterium | reverse complement strand
AATAACCGTCCCGTAATCGTGGACGGCGTGATGTACGCGCCGATAGAAAGCTTTATGGCAATTATGCAGTATTATTCATCGTTCGCGGATTTCAGGCTGAACGTTATAAAGCCGACCGACCCCGAAAGCTATTACGCGAAAGGCGAAGAGGTCGTAATCGGCACGGCGGCGGAGCAGGATAAATATACAAACGACAATCCCGGTAAAAAGGTAAAGCGCATCGTTACGGGCAACAACGGTAAGGTCATTCTTGTTGTTCCCGTGCAAAATCAGGAATTGGAAACAAAGCACAAGCTGTTTACAAACTCCTGGCGCAACATTGAAAATTTTACGAGGATATTTGAGGGCGTAAACTATATACAAAATTTCCGCGGTGAGAGATGTATTCGTCCCGACGAGTGGGAGATAAATCCCACAGGAACCGACGAAACGTTTTTCGCGGTAATTACGGCAGCGGATTGGGTGACGTTCCCGACGAACGAGTCCGGCGATGGAATGAACGAGATAATTACCAACACATACGATGAAGTTTACGGCACGCAGCAGTTTATCGGCGAAGGATTTTCGGTTGAAATTCCCGACAGCTGGAGCGGTAAATATATGGTTAACACGGAAAAGTCCGACGATGGAACAAGCTACAGCTTCATTCAAAAAGCGACCTATGATAAATACGGAACGGGAACCTTATGCATAGTGGAACGTGTATCGCCGGAGGTGGCGGACGAACTGCTAAATATGCTCGGCGGAAGCGAGTTGCTGTACAGCGATGAAAATTACGCTTATATTTATGAAATTCCAACAGATGTGCAATACCCCGTATGGGCAGACCATGACGATGAGGACATTGCAATCGCGGCGGAATATGAAGAAATGTTCGGGCAGGTCGATGTTATCAAAAACAGCTTTGAATTGACCGATAATACCTAAACGGCGCACCGCCGCGTCGGAACGTAAAAAATTGAAATTATTGATTGTGAGGAAGTGTATTCCATGAATGAAAAGTACAACGCGCTGACCGAGTATATAAAATCGTTCGGCAGCCTTGCCGTCGCGTTTTCGGGCGGCGTGGACTCGACGTTTCTTTTAAAGGCGGCGCATGACGTTTTGGGTGACGGCTGTGTCGCGGTGACGGCGCGGTCGTGCCTGTTCCCGCAAAGCGAAACGGACGAGGCGGCGGAGTTCTGCAAAAAGGAGGGCATACGTCAGATTACGGTTGACTTTGAGCCGTTCGGCGTGGAAGGGTTCGCGGACAACCCCGAAAACCGCTGCTATCTCTGCAAAACGGCGCTGTTTACGAAAATACGCGCCGAGGCGGCAAAACTCGGCACAGAACATATCGCCGAAGGCTCCAACGTTGACGATACGGGCGACTACCGCCCGGGGCTTGCGGCTGTTGAGGAACTCGGTATAAAAAGCCCGCTGCGCCGCGCCAATCTCACAAAAAGCGAGATCCGCGCCCTGTCGGAGCAAATAGGGCTTGACACGTGGAACAAACCGTCGTACGCCTGCCTTGCGTCACGGTTCGTGTACGGCGAGACGATAACCGAGGATAAGCTCGGCATGGTCGGCGAGGCGGAACGGTTCCTGCGCGGTATGGGATTTTTGCAGTCGCGCGTGCGTATTCACGGAATGATGGCTCGCATTGAAATTTTGAAGGACGACTTTCCGAAAATGCTTGACGTTTACGAGCAGGTTCACGACCGCCTTAAATCGCTCGGCTTTACATATGTGTCGCTCGATTTGGGCGGCTACAGAACCGGCAGCATGAACGAAACGATAGGGAAATAAATCACACCGCTGCTCTTAAATAATATGCTGCTGAAGCCACCGGAGTATATGTTTGTCGTCACTCTCACTTGACGCGACGGACAATATCAGTTCAATCAATTCATTATCCCTATACTCCAATTCAACACCGTTAATTGATAAAAATACAAGCATGGCATGAGCGCCTACACGCTTGTTTCCGTCTGCAAACGGGTGATTTTTAACAAGCTCGAAGCATAGGCGGGCAGCTTTATTGAGCAGCGACGGATATAATTCGGCTCCGCCGAAGGTTTGAAACGGCGCATTTACTGCCGAATCAAGCAGTCCCTCATCACGAATTAAATCTGAACCGCCGAAGTTTTTTATCAATCGGTCATGCAAAAGCAATATTTGCTGTTTTGTCAGGAATTTCATTTCGCAAGCTCCTCATATACGGCTTTATTGCGCGCTATAAGCTTTTCCGAAGCCGCAAGCACATCGTCAGTGGAAGCCGACAGCTGTTCGTCAGCTCGATTAAACTCCAAAATCAGATAGCGCGGCGTATTGTTTTTGAGAATAACAGCGCTGCCGTATTGGTCAACGAGATGAGCGACTTTTGAGAAATTCTGGTTTGCCTCGGAAATGGAAACCATTGTGTTTGTGTCGATGTTCATAAATACACACTCCAATCATGTTTAATATATTTATTATAATATGTTTTTAGGATAAAGTCAACCTAAAATTTAATGGATAAAATTATATTTATCGGCTTGTAAAGCGCATTATCACGTCCCCTCCCGCATAGAAATATACGGGAGGGGACAGCTATGTTTAAGAGAAAAAGAGTAACGATCGCGGCGGTTGCGCTTGTGTTCGCGTTTGCCGTGGTGTGCTGCATACGCGACAGCGCGCATATAAGGCAAACCTTTTCCGCAGACCCGTTTACGGTAATACTTGACGCAGGACACGGCTCACCCGATGGCGGGGCTGTGGGCGCAAGCGGAACGGAGGAAAAGGACGTGAACCTCGCGATTACGGAAAAACTGCGCGAGGTGCTGGAAAGCAAGGGCTACGCCGTCATAATGACGCGCGAGGGCGACAGCGGCTTACAGGATGAGAGCGCGGACACGATACGCAAAATGAAAATCTCAGACATGAAAAAACGGCGCGAAATCATTGAAAAAAGCGACGCGGACTTATTTTTGAGCATACACATGAACTCCTTCGGCGACCCGAAGGTAAGCGGTCTGCACATTTTTTACGACAAAAGCCACCCCGATGCGGAGGAGCTTGCCGACGCGATACAAAAGAAAATAGGCTCCGTCACGGGCGCGGAAACGCACGCCGTCAAAACTGCCGACGCGAGCCTGTTTTTGATGAAAAATCCGCCCGTTCCCGCGATACTTGCCGAGTGCGGTTTTTTGTCGAACCCCGATGAGGAAAAGAAACTCAACGACGAGCAATACAGGTCAAAAATTGCGTGGGCGATAGCCGAGGCGGTCGAAAACTATACAAAATGATGAAAAAAATAAGACTAATCTTGTCAAATTTCTAACACTCTTTATTTAAAAATTGTTGACTATTACGCCGATTTGAGATATAATTGTAACCGATTTGAAAAATTTAAAGCAAACGGAGGCTATAAAAATGAGCAGAGTTTATAATTTTTCGGCGGGTCCCTCGATGCTCCCGCTTGAGGTACTTGAAAAGGCGGCAGCCGAAATGACGGAGTACGGCTCAACGGGTCAGTCGGTTATGGAGATGAGCCACCGGTCGAAGGAATATCAGGCAATCATAGATAACGCGGAGGCACTCGTAAGAGAGCTTATGCACGTGCCCGACAATTACACGGTACTGTTTTTGCAGGGCGGCGCGTCGTCACAGTTCGCGGCGATTCCGATGAACCTCGGCACGAAGTCGGGCAAGGCTGACTACATCATAACGGGTCAGTGGGCGAAGAAGGCGGCTCAGGA
>CANQXJ010000075.1 GCA_947627795.1 uncultured Clostridia bacterium | reverse complement strand
AAATATTTCGGTCAGGACGCGTTTTTGGCGCAGAGCCCGCAGTTTTACAAGCAGACGTGCGTCGCGTTCTATGACAGGGTTTTCGAGATAGCGCCCGTTTACAGAGCGGAAAAGCACAACTCGACGCGCCATTTGAACGAGTATATCGGTCTTGATTTCGAGATGGGCTACATCAGCGATATGACCGACGTTATGCAGATGGAAACGGCGATGCTCAGATACGTTGTGGAGTTTTTGAAAAATAATTATCAGCATGAATTGGAGCTGCTTGACGCCGAATTGCCGGTTGTCGGAGATATTCCGGCTGTGACGTTCTTCGAGGCGCTCGATATACTCGGGAAATCGCACAATCAATTCGATCTCGATCCTACCGACGAAACGCGTCTGTGCGAGTATTCAAAGGAAAAGTACAACAGCGATTTTATATTCGTTACAAAATTCCCCGGCTTAAAGCGTCCGTTCTACGCCATGGACTCGAAGGATGATCCGAAGCTTGCGGAGAGCTTTGATCTGCTGTTCCGAGGGCTTGAAATCACGACCGGCGGACAGCGTATACACGACTACGACGAGCAGGTCGCGAAGCTGAAGCGATATGGAATAGAGCCGGAGGAGCTGGCGGTGTATCTCGACATTCACAAATACGGAATGCCGCCTCACGGAGGCTTGGGTATCGGCTTGGAAAGGCTTGTAATGAAGCTCCTGGGGCTTGCGAACATACGCGAGGCGAGTATGTTCCCGAGGGATATACATCATCTTGATCCGTGATAATTAAACAATAATGAGTTCGGCGCTGCGCCGAACTCATTATTTTCGTATATATATCCGCATAAAAATTTCCTGCAAATGAAAAACGCGGCGCAAAAACGCCGTGCTTTTCAAACTGTCATGTAATTATTTTGTTGTTTTCTTCGTCGTTCTCTTTTTAGCCGCCGGAGCTTTCTTCTCCGCAGGCGCGGCTTTTTCAGCCGAAGCTTTCTTCGCCGCAGGCGCAGCTTTTTCAGCCGTAGCCTTCTTAGCGGCAGACGCAGCTTTTTCAGCCGTAGCCTTCTTTGCAACCGGCGCCTTCTTATCCGCCTTCGGAATAACCGATCTCAAATCATCGATCTTAGCCGCGTCGCCGTATACCGAGCCGTTGCTCTCCGCGATTGCTTTGTCAAGGCTTGATCTCCTTCCAAGGTAGCCCAAAAGCGCTGATTTGGATATTGTGAGAGCCGCGTTGTTGTCGTGGTAGTCATACGGCTCTACTGCAAGCGCGCCGTTCTTTATCTCAGCGTAAAATGTTCCGCCGCAATCCTCGTCCGAGAAGGTTATTTGGATTGCTAAATCACCCACCTTACTCGCGTCCGCGCCGTCAAATTTTTTCTTAATGCTTTCAAAAGCCTTTTCAAATGTCATCTTGCAATTTCCTCCTTTCGTAGAGTACAAAAAATAACATTTCATTACCTTTTGTTCACAGAATTATTAAAAAAGTATTAATAATTCTTAAAATAAATTATACTCCTCATTCTATATATTGTCAATTGTATAATTCGCCGATAAAACAGTATTTTTTATATAAAAAACAGGCATTTTTTCGGATTACTGCGTATTTTTAATCATATTTGACCAATCAATTATTAAACCCGTTAAGAAGCCTCGTCGCATAAGCAGCGTCAACCATCTCCCAGCCGAAGCTGTACGGCTTCATTCCCGACTCTCTTAAACGGCTGTAAATCGTGTCATACGAATCCTTCGGAACGGACGATGTGTATACCTGATTTTCCTTCCTGTCGTGTATCATAAATTCCAGCGAGCCGTTTTCAAGCTTTCCGAATCGGCATACGCGCTGCTCCGCCTTTTCCAGATCCTGCGACAAAATCATAAGCTTTATAACCTCGACAGCTTTATCGCTAAGTCCCGCGTCAAATATTAAAAGCTTTTCGAGAAGCTCGTTGTATTCCGTCACAAACCGCAGATTGTATCCGTTGAATTTTTCAAGCGCTCCCGACTCCTTAGATGTTTCAATCACATTGTCGTAGAGCCGCCTGCGCAGCTTTTCCTCGCACGGAGTAAACGAAATCAAAAGCCTTTTATCCTCGTCGTGGTACAGCAAATGTGTCGGCATAAGCGCGGTATGACCGCACGAGCCGCAGCGGAACATATTTATTTTTCCCGCGAGCAGATCCGCCTTTAAATCGGGACTGTCCTTAACGGTAATCGCGTTCCACACCGTTACATCGCTTAGCTGTCCGCAATTGGGACATTTTACGTTTTGTTTTGAATTCACGCTCATAGTCTTAATATTCCCTCCGCTGCCTGCATTATACCTAATTTTGCGGATTCGTAAGTAAGTCCGCCCTGCATATACGCCGTGTACGGCGGCTTGATCGGTCCGTCCGCCGACAACTCTATCGACGCACCCTGCACGAACGCTCCCGCAGCCATTATAACTTGGTCCTGATAGCCCGGCATATCCCACGGTTCGGGATTTACGAAGCTGTCAACCGGCGCGCCCTTTTGAATTCCTTGACAAAACGCGATAAGCTTCTCGGGCGAGCCGCATTTTACCGATTGAATTATATCGTGCCGTACCGCGTTCGGTTTCGGGTCTACCTCAAATCCGAGCTTCTCAAACACCGCCGCGCACAGAGCCGCCGACTTCAGCGCCTGCGCGACCGTATGCGGAGCTATAAACAGCCCTTGATAAAGCTGACGGTTAAATCCCAAAGACGCTCCGCACTCCTTCCCTATTCCCACCGATGTGAGCCTGTAAGCGCACAGTTCCACGTATTTCGCTTTGCCGACGATATAGCCGCCCGTAGGAGCGAGTCCGCCGCCCGCGTTTTTGATAAGCGAGCCGGCGGCTAAATCCGCGCCGTACGCGGTAGGCTCGAGAGCGTCAACAAACTCGCCGTAGCAATTGTCAACCATGCAGATCGTATCGGGCGAAATTTTCTTTATAAACCGTATGATTGAACCGATTTCCTCCGCACTGTATGTAGGTCTCCAGCCGTAGCCCTTCGAGCGCTGAATAGTTACCGCCTTTATTTTCGTGTTTTTCAGAACGCGCTCGATTTCCTTAAAATCCGGCTGACCGTCGGGCTTTAATTCAACCTCGATATAGTTAACGCCGAAATCCTTCAAAGAGCCGTTCCCGTCCTCGCCGGAAATGCCTATAACTTCCTCCAAAGTATCATACGGCTTGCCTGTGACGGACAGCAGCGTGTCTCCCGGACGCAGCACCGCGAAAAGCATAGTAGAGAGCGTATGCGTGCCCGAAATAAAATTATGACGCACAAGCGCGTCCTCCGCGCCGAAAACCTCGGCGTACACCTTATCGAGCGTATCGCGTCCCAAATCGTCGTAGCCGTAGCCGGTGGTAGGCACAAAATGCGTTTCCGAAACGCGGTTGTCCGAAAACGCTTTCATCACCTTAAGCTGGTTTATCTCCGCGATTTCGTCAATGCGCCTAAAGCTTTCCGCAAGCGATTTTTCCGCCTCGTCGACGAGATTTAAAACATCGTTTGATATATTAAAATTTTCCCTGATATATTGCCGTTTATCCATAGTGAAAATAATTCCTCCGATTCAGTAATTTCTAAAATTATACCACAGTATTGCCGGGAAATCAAGCAAATTAATTTTAAAACGCGCGCTTGAAAACGTAATAATTTATAACAGGAAAATCTTGCCGCCTTTTCCGTCAAGGTTCTTTCATCGGGCGGCGTATTTCTTTTTTTACGTAAGCAAAAATCGAGGAAAAACTCCCTCGATTTTTGCCGGACTTTTTCCAGCCCTTTTATTCCTTTTTGCCTTATGCAATCGGCTCAAAATCCGCCGCGCCGTGCTTGCAGAGCGGACAGATGAAATCGTCGGGCAGCTCGTCGCCCTCGTATACGTAGCCGCATACCTTGCAGACAAAGCCCTTCTTGCCCTCCGTCTGCGGCTTCGGCTTTACATTGTTCTGATAATACGTGTATGTCATCGTTTCAACCGGCGAAATCACGCGCGATTCCGTTATCGAGCAGATGAACATTCCGTGCGTGTCGAGGTCGATATACTGCTCCACCTTCAGTGACATGAACGAGTTTATATACTGCGGCAGGAACGCGAGTCCGTTGTCGGATCT
>CANQXJ010000074.1 GCA_947627795.1 uncultured Clostridia bacterium | reverse complement strand
AAAAAATGAATCCCTCCACCGCTACGCGGTCCCCCTCCCTTTGACAAGGGAGGCTTACAACGCTAAATCATAATTTACCCCACAATTCACCCAAAGAAAGGACATCCAACAATGCGCGTATTTGCGATAGGCGTAACTCACGCATCCGCGCCGGTGGAAATGCGGCAGAAAGCGGCGTTTACCAAACGGCGGCAGGCGGAAATTCTGCGGTACATAAAACAGAATATCGCCGACGAGTGCGCGCTGCTTTCCACGTGCAACAGATGCGAGTTTTATCTTGCGGCGGAGAATGATATACGAGAGAGTTTTTCGGCGTATTTTAACGGGATAACGGGAATTGATATGCGCCCGTACATCATATCCCGCGCGGACGAAAAAGCCGTACGGCATCTTGCCGAAACCGCGGCGGGGCTCGACTCGATGATAATCGGCGAGGATCAAATTCTCGGTCAGGTAAAGGATGCGCACACGCTCGCGGCTGAAGCGGGAACAGCCGGAATTTATATGAACACTCTTTTTCGTCTTGTCGTAACCGGCGCAAAGCGCGTTAAAACCGATACGTTGCTTTCGAAAACTCCCGTTTCGACAGCCACTCTCGCAATAAAAAAATGCGGGGAAATTCTCGGCGGTCTTGACGGCAAAAGTATCATGATTATCGGTGCGACGGGCAAAATCGGGAATATAGTGTACAAGGATTTGGCTTCAATCGGAACGGCTGAGCTGTTTGTGACAAGCCGCACCAAGGAAGCGGCGCTTTTTGAAGATTTTTCGGGCGCGGAGGTTATAGACTATTACTCGCGCTATAATTTTCTTGACGGCATAGACGCGGTAATAAGCGCGACCTCAAGCCCGCATCTGACGATCGCGCAGTCCGAGTGCGAAAAAGCAATAAAAACGCGCAAAAAACGCGCGTTTATCGACCTCGCGCTACCGCGCGATATGGATATTGAAAATTCGGATTTGAACATTTATATAAACATCGACGATTTACGCGGTCTTTCGGAGGAAAACAACGCGAAAAAGCAAGCCGAAGCCGAAACGGCGCGGGGAATTTTGGGAAAATACGTTAACGAGTTTCTCGTTTGGCAGATTTTCTACGAAAACAGAAACGTGATCGAAGCGCGGAAAAACGGTCTCGCGGAGAATGAGCGGGACGAATTTATGAAAATGATTTACGAAAAGAAGTCGGAATGCTCGTATGAGGAATTCCGCGCATTTATAGACGGATTGAGGGACGCAAAATGAAAATCAGAATCGGAACGCGGAAAAGTCCGCTGGCGGTAAAGCAGACCGAAATCGCGGCGGACGCTCTGAAAAAAGCCTTTCCGGAGGACGAATTTGAAATAGTCGGCATTTCGACCGAGGGCGATAAAAAGCTCGACAAATCGCTTCAAAGCTTCGGCGGCAAGGGCGTGTTTATAAAGGAGCTTGAAGCCGCGCTGCTCGACGGCAGGATCGACATGGCTGTTCACAGCGCGAAGGATATGCCCACGGAGCTTCCCGACGGGTTGGAAATCGGCGCGGTATTGCCGCGCGGAGCGCATGAGGACGTTATGATTTCGCTGTCATGCAAAGCTCCGAACGTGATAGGCACGGGCAGCGCGCGACGGGAAGTCCAGATAAAAGAGCTGTATCCCGACGCTCGGATAAAGCCCGTACGCGGCAATATCGGAACGCGGATAAACAAGCTGAAAAACGGCGAATACGACGCGCTGATAGTCGCGAAAGCCGCGCTTGACAGGCTTGGTTTGGGCGCGGATCTGATAATTACTCCGCTCGATTTCGTATGCGCAGCGGGGCAAGGCATAATCGCGGTTGAGACGCGTTTGGGCGATTTGAAAAAATACACGGACGCGATTAACGACAAAGACACGGCGACGGCGTTAAAAGCGGAGCGCGGATTTTTAGAGCGATCCGGCGGCGGCTGCCATTCACCCATAGGAGCGCACGCGGCAGTTGTTGACGGGAGGATTTTGTTGGAAACGTTGATTGTGAAGGACGGAGAAATAATACGGGGGACGAAAATATTGAATATGGGTAAATTATGATTTATGTACGTATCGGCGGCGTAGGCGTAGGGGCGGTCATCGGCCGCCCGTTCCCAATGCAGCGCGGCGGGCGGCCAATGACCGCCCCTACGAGAGGCCCCCTTGTCAAAGGGGGCTGTCAGCGTAGCTGACTGGGGGATTCTTTCGCTAACTTAAAAAATGAATCCCTCCACCGCTACGCGGTCCCCCTCCCTTTGACAAGGGAGGCTTATACCGCTAAATCATAATTTACCGCATAACCCACAGAAAGGAAAAATTCCTATGGTATACCTAATCGGCGCGGGACCCGGGGACGGGGGGTTGATATCCGTCAAGGGGATTGAACGCGTAAAATCAGCCGATGTTATAATTTTTGACCATCTCGTAAACGGAACGCTTTTAAACTGCGCGAAATCCGACTGCGAGCTGATTTACGCGGGTAAGATTTCCGGCAATCACCATTTAAAGCAGGAGGAAATCACCGCGCTTATTATTGAAAAAGCAAAACAAAATAAAACCGTGGTACGGCTCAAGGGCGGCGATCCGTTTGTGTTCGGGCGCGGCGGCGAGGAGGCGGAGGCGCTTGCGAAGGAGGGAATTGAATTTGAGGTGATTCCCGGCGTTTCGTCGTGCTATTCCGTTCCCGCTTACGCCGGAATACCGGTCACGCACCGCGATTTCGCGTCGTCGTTCCATGTTGTGACCGCGCATGAGAAAAAAGGCAAAAACAGCGTCGATTACGGCGCGCTCGCGAAGCTCGGCGGCACTCTCGTATTTCTGATGGGCGCGGCTAAAATCAAGGAGATAGCCGAAAAACTTATCGAAAACGGAAAACCGAAAAGCACTCCGGCGGCGGTGATTTCAAACGGAACGCTACCTAATCAGGCGGGTGTTTTCGGTACGCTCGGCGATATTGCGGAAAAGGCGGAAAACTGCGCTATGCCGGCGGTGATCGTCGTCGGGGACGTTGTTGATTTATGCGGCAAAATCGGTTGGTTTAAACCGTCGGGTAAAAAAATCCTTGCGACCGGAACGGGAACGGTTTTAAACGATCTGAGAAAAGCGGCGAGGGACAGAAACGCGGAAATTACGGAGCTGAGCGTTATAAAAACAACGCCGATAAATTATGAAAAATTTGCGGAAATCAATTTATCCGATTACACGTACATAGTTTTTTCAAGCGCGAACGGAGTTGATATTTTTTTCGATTATCTCTCAAACACGCGTGCGGACATACGCTCGCTTGCGGCTGTGAAATTCGCGGTCGTCGGCGAAAGGACGGCGGCGGCGCTCGAAAAACGCGGCATATACGCCGACTGCGTTCCCGATACGGCAAACAGCGAATCTCTGGCGGCGATGCTTGAAAAGCGGCTGACGGAAAAAGACAGCGTTCTACTTCTTCGCGCGGAGGGAGCGTCGGCTGCTCTTACGGATATGCTCGAAACGAAAAATGTGCCGTATACGGATCTCGCGCTGTATAAAACGGAAACGGACTTTTCCAAAAAGGAGGCTCTCGCCGTTTTCGCGGCTGAGACGGACTATATAATTTTATCGAGCGGCTCGGCGGCGAAGGCTTTCTGCGATATGGAAATCGAAACGGGCGCGAAATTCATTTCGATCGGCGCGAAAACAACGGAAGCCGCGGAAAAATACGGAATAAAAATTTACAAAACCGCCGAAAAACCGACGGCGGAAAGCATAATAAATTGCATTTTGGAGGACTGAGCATGATTAAAAGACCGAGAAGAAACAGAGTGAGCGCAGCGATCCGCGACCTCGTTCATGAAACGTCGATAGACCGCACCGACTTGGTGTACCCGATGTTCGTGACCGAGGGTGAAACGGAGGAAATAGCGTCGATGCCGGGAGTGAAGCGGTATTCGCTCGGCGATTTCCCGACCGCCGTTGACGAGGTCGTGTCGGCGGGCGTAAACGCGGTACTGCTGTTCGGCATACCCGCGCATAAGGACGAACTCGGAAGCGGCGCGTACGACGATAACGGAGTTGTTCAGCGCGCGATCCGTATGATAAAGAAAACGCATCCGAATCTAATAGTAATCGCGGATATTTGTCTTTGCGAGTACACATCTCACGGTCACTGCGGAGTGGTCGAGAACGGGTGCGTG
>CANQXJ010000073.1 GCA_947627795.1 uncultured Clostridia bacterium | reverse complement strand
GCCCATTGGTCTCATATCGTTTTTGCTCCTTTGTTTTTTGGTATAAATCACTATCGTAATATTATATAAGAAAAACGTCAAGGTGTCAAGTGCGTCGGGGCGGAATTTTGACGGTAAAAGCATATCTGCGCAAAAAACTCTTGACACGGCGCGGCGCGTGTGATATTATACATATAATCAAAACAAACCCGATAAAGCGGAGAAAAATCGGATACGGCTTTTTGAGCGAACGGATTACGGTGCGAGTTCCGTACTGCCGTCCGAATAATATGGACCGCTTTCGTGAAAACGCGTAAATGTGTTATTCGCCGGGGCGGCGTCAAATGCGTCGACGCACAGGCTCGCGTCAGCAGCCGGGGATATACAGGTATCCCGCAGAGGAGTCTTAAAAGGCTTAAAACAAGGTGGCACCGCGGATAATATTCGCCCTTGATTCGCATACTTTTTATGCGGATTGAGGGCTTTTTTCAGCCCTCAATCAAACCGAAAAAATTTTAATGAAAGGAGACATGCAAAATGTCACAAATTCCGTACAAAATTTATCTGACAGAAGAGGAAATGCCGAAGGCATGGTACAATCTGCGCGCGGATATGAAGAACAAACCCGCGCCGCTTTTAAATCCCGGCACGCACGAGCCGATGAAACCGGAGGAGCTTGCGGGCGTGTTCTGCGAGGAGCTTGTTAAGCAGGAGCTTGACAACACCACTCCCTACTTCGACATTCCCGAGGAAATTCTCGGTTTCTACAAGATGTACCGTCCGTCGCCGCTGGTAAGAGCGTACTGTCTCGAAAAGAAACTCGGCACGCCGGCGAAAATCTACTACAAGTTCGAGGGTAACAACACAAGCGGCAGCCACAAGCTTAACTCCGCTATCGCGCAGGCGTACTACGCCAAAAAGCAGGGCTTAAAGGGCGTTACGACCGAAACGGGCGCGGGTCAGTGGGGCACGGCTCTTTCGATGGCTTGCGCGTATCTCGGTCTTGACTGCAAGGTTTACATGGTTAAGGTTTCGTATGAGCAAAAGCCGTTCCGCCGCGAGGTTATGCGTACCTACGGCGCGTCGGTAACTCCGTCGCCGTCAATGGAAACGGAAGTCGGCAAGAAAATTTTGGCTGAGCATCCGGGAACAACGGGAAGTCTCGGCTGCGCTATCTCCGAGGCGGTTGAGGTCGCGACAACGACCGAGGGATACCGCTACGTTTTGGGCAGCGTTTTAAGTCAGGTACTTTTACACCAGTCGATAATCGGTCTTGAAACGAAAGCCGCGCTTGACAAGTACGGCATTAAGCCCGATATGATTATAGGCTGCGCGGGCGGCGGCTCGAATTTGGGCGGTCTTATCGCTCCGTTCATGGGTGAAAAGCTGCGCGGCGAGGCTGATTACAGAATAATCGCGGTTGAACCCGCGTCATGCCCGAGCCTTACCCGCGGAAAGTATGCTTACGACTTCTGCGACACGGGTATGGTTTGCCCGCTTGCAAAGATGTACACTCTGGGCTGCGGCTTTATCCCTGCTCCGAACCACGCGGGCGGACTTCGCTATCACGGCATGAGTTCCGTTCTTTCGCAGCTTTACGATGACGGTCTTATGGAGGCTACGTCGGTTAAGCAAACGGACGTATTTGAGGCTGCCGAGACGTTCGCGAGAGTTGAGGGTATTCTCCCTGCTCCCGAAAGCTCGCACGCTATAAAGGTCGCAATCGACAAGGCGTTAAAGTGCAAGGAAACGGGCGAGGAAAAGACAATCGTATTCGGCTTGACGGGAACGGGCTACTTCGATATGGTAGCGTATGAGAAGTTCCACGACGGTCAGATGACGGACTACATTCCCACCGATGAGGAATTGCAGGCGTCGTTCGACAAGCTGCCGAAAATGGATTGATTTTGTTAATGCAAACCGAAAACGGGGACACTAAAACTTTAGTGTCCCCGTTTTTACTGTCCCCTTAATTTTAGTGTCCCCGTTATTTTAGGTTGTCTTTGAAAAACGTTTCAAGCTTATCGAACGGTATCGCGTTCTTGCCGCCGCCGTCGTAGAGGTCGGTGTGTACCGCGTCGGGTATAATCATAAGTTCCTTGTTGTCTGCGTACTTATTGCCGTTTATCATATCCGCGTACGCGTCGCGGCTGAAGTAGCACGAGTGCGCCTTTTCGCCGTGCATGACGAGTACCGCGCTCCTGATTTCGTTCGAGTACCGAAGAATGGGCTGATTTATAAACGACATACAGCCTGTGACGTTCCAGCCGCCGTTTGAGTTAAGCGAGCGCGCATGGTAGCCGCGCGGTGTTTTGTAGTAGTCGTAGTAGTCCTTTACAAAGAAAGGCGCGTCGTCGGGCAGCGGGTCTACAACACCGCCGCCGAGGGCGTAGTTGCCGTTTTTGTAATCGGTTATTCTCTGCGCGTTAAGGGCTTTTTTCATCTCGTAACGCTTTTCCTCGCTGTCGTCCGCGTCAAAGTAGCCCTTCGCGTTGACGCGCGTCATATCGTACATCGTTGACGCGACGGTCGCCTTTATTCTCGTGTCGAGCGCGGCGGCGTTAAGAGCCATGCCGCCCCAGCCGCAGATACCGATTATGCCTATTTTGTCGCTGTCAACATTGTCACGCGTGGACAGAAAATCGACAGCCGCCTGAAAATCCTCGGTGTTAATGTCGGGCGACGCCATGTAACGCGGCTCTCCCCCACTCTCGCCTGTAAACGACGGGTCGAATGCTATCGTCAAAAATCCGCGCTCCGCCATTGTCTGGGCGTACAAGCCCGACGCTTGCTCCTTTACCGCGCCGAACGGCCCGCACACCGCGATTGCCGCCATTTTTCCCGCTGCGTCCTTCGGCGTGTACATATCTGCCGCGAGCGTTATTCCGTAGCGGTTGTGAAACGTCACCTTTTCGTGGTTTACCTTTTCGCTTTTCGGGAAGGTTTTATCCCATTCGGTTGTTAGCTTAAACTCCATTTTTATTACCGCCCTTTCGCATTATTTTTTGGTTTAATTATATATCCGCGTATTTTAAATGTCAAATGCTTATATTGAATACAAAAATATGCTTTGTGAGCATAAAATCAAAGCCCGAATGACAATTACACGGCAAAAATCAGCGGTGCATGCCGCTGATTTTATTTGCTGTCAGCCGAGAATGGGCTGGATTTGTTTGCCCTCAAACGCCATCTCGGCTGTATCCGTAACCTTGTCAAAATCCGCCACGAGCGACGTGGGTTTATGTATGCAGTCGTCCTGCGCAAAAGGTATAAAATACACGTTTTTACTGTTTAAAAGGCTGCCTATATTTTTTGCCGCGCCGCCGAGTCCGTCGTTGGTTGAAACGGCTATAAGCACGGGGCGTTGGTTCCGAAGGTGCGCCTTTACCGCCATTGTCACCGACGTGTCGGCGATACCCGCCGCAAGCTTTGCGAGCGTGTTGCCGGTGCAGGGCAACACTATAAGCATATCTAAGAGTTTTTTGGGTCCTATCGGTTCCGCCTCTTTTATTGTATGTATAATATCCCGTCCGGTGATTTGTTTTATTTGATTTATAAAATCCTCCGCTTTGCCGAAACGAGTGTCGGTCGAATACGAAACGTCGCTCATTATCGGAACGACGTCCGCGCCGGTCGCCTTTAATTTCTCCATTGCCGAAACGGCTTTTTTGAAGGTACAAAACGAGCCGCACATGGCAAAGCCTATTGTCTTGTTTTCCCAATCCACGTTTTACACCCCCAATTCGCTTATGATATTCATGATCGTGTCTTTAATAATTGCTCCGGAGGTTATCGGCGCTATTTTTCCCGGCAGCGACAACGCCCATATTACGCGCACGCCGCATTCTTTCGCCTCTTCAAAATCCACCCCGCCGGGTTTTGACGCGAGGTCAATCACGAGCGCGTCCTTTCTGACGCGGGCGAGGATATCGCCGTCCATAACCATGGCGGGAACGGTGTTGAATATAATATCAAAATCGCCCACGCGTTCCTTAAGCGACGCAAACGGCAGCGGCTCGTAGCCGTGGCTTTCAATCATCGCGAGATCCGCGTGTTTCCGCGCCATAGCGTAGGTCTGCGCGCCCATGCCGAACAAATCCTTCGATAAAATTTTTCCTATCTTGCCGTAGCCCATTACAAGACATTTGCTCCCGTGTATCGTTATCGGCGTTTCGGATATTGCTATTTCTATTGCTCCCTCCGCCGTAGGTACGGCGTTGGCAAAAGCGCAGCGGAAAAGTCTTTACATAGAATTCAACAAAAATGGGGCGCCGTAAATTCCACATACATTCCACATACCGAACATATTCCCCACACAATCGCGCCGTATAATAAAGCCGTAATCAAAAAGA
>CANQXJ010000072.1 GCA_947627795.1 uncultured Clostridia bacterium | reverse complement strand
ACGCGGTCCCCCTCCCTTTGACAAGGGAGGCTTACAACGCTAAATCATAATTTACGCCAATTCCGCGGCGGCTTTTGCGTTAGTAGCTGCAAACCTGGAGCCACGTTACGCCTTCTTCCGCTTCGTGCTCCTCCGTGAATGCTTCGTACGTTATTTCCTCGTCCTTTGCCGCTTCGTCGTCGTCGAGCAGGATAAATGATGAACGCTCGCCGCGCTCGGGGACTTCATAATCGAAGCGTCTCAGATATTTAAAGCTGATTCCTTTTATGTTTTCCGGCTTTTGGTAGTCCGCGCCGCGTCTGTCGCGCGTTCTGTCTATGACGCAGTGGTATTCGTCTCCGTCGTAGCGAATCATCGTGAAAATCGGATCTTTGTCACCCGTTACAGCCGCAATCACTATGTCAGCCGGATCGCCGTTTTCAACCGCGAGCATGAAATCCTCCATCGCCGTTATGCCCGTTATTTGGCTTTCACCGTAGGTGAGCACGTCCGAAGGGGGTGTGTTACCGTTGGTGAAATAGTCGTCGCTGTAATTGGTTTGCAGATAATTTATCATGTCCTTGTATGCCGTCTGCTCGTTTTCAACAACGTTTTCGCCTGTCGGCGACGGCTCGGGGGTTTCCTCATTCTTCGAGCAGCCCGCGAAAAGCGACGCCGCCATTAGCGACGCTAAGATAAGCGTGATTAGTTTTTTCGTCTTTTTCATCTTTATCAGTCCTTTCAAAAATTACATACTCTCTACGGTGTCGATTCCCAAAAGGTACAGCGCCGTTTTTATAACGCGCGTCGTTGCGTCCACTATCGCCAGACGCGCTTTTTTCGTTTCAAGGTCTACATCGTCGCGCAGGATCGGGCATACGCTGTAGAATTTGTTGAACGATTTTACGAGATTTGTCACATAGCGGTTTACATAAAACGGTTCGTTCTTCTCCGCCGCGCCCTCTACCGCGTTGCCGAAAGCGTAAAGCTGCTTTATCAGCGCGTATTCCTCGTCTGTCATCGCTTTTGACATATCCGCGTTTGAGTAGTCTATATCGGACGCGCGGCGTAAAATGCTGCGTCCGCGCGCGTAGCCGTACTGACAGTATGGTCCGGATTCGCCCTCGAAATCGAGCATCGCGTCCCATGAGAAGATTATGTCCTTTTCGCGCGAGTTTTTCAGGAATGTGTAGAGCACCGCGCCTATGCCGATTTTTTTCGCGACCGCGTCTTTGTCGTCCTTTACGTTGGCGTTTTGCTCGACTATCGCGCGCGTTTTTTCAACGGCTTCGTTGAGCACGTCCTCGAGGAAAACCACGTCGCCGTGGCGCGTAGACATCGCTTTGCCCGGGAATTTTACGAGCCCGAAGCCTACGAACTCGCAGCCCTCGCTCCACTCCCAGCCGGCGCGCTTCATTACCTCGAAAATCTGCTTGAAATGCAGCGACTGCGGTATGCCGACAACGTAGATGTTTTTATAAAAATCGTAGGTGCGGTAACGGTAAAGTGCCGCCGCTATGTCGCGTGTGGCGTAGATCGTCGCGCCGTCGGATTTGAGTATTATGCACGGGGGAATGTTTAAATCCGACAAGTCTACCACCTGCGCTCCGTCGCTTTCGGTGAGCAGTCCTTTTTCGCTTAGGATCTCCACGACTTCGTCCATTTTGTCGGAATAGAACGCTTCGCCGTTGTAGGAATCGAAGCTTATGCCGAGCATATCATATACGCGGTTGAACTCCGCGAGGCTTATGTCGCGGAAATGCTTCCATAAAGCAGTTGTTTCCTCGTCGCCGTCCTCCAGCTTTTTGAAATAATCGCGCGCTTCGTCCTCCAATTCGGGGTGCTTTTCGGCTTCCTCGTGGAATTTTACGTAGATTTTCAGAAGCTCGTTTATCGGATCCTTGTCTATCACATCTTTGTCGCCCCAGCGCTTGTACGCGGAAATGAGCTTGCCGAACTGCGTGCCCCAGTCGCCGAGATGGTTTAAGGACTGCACGCTGTAGCCGAGGTGCTTGTAGATTCTCGCGAGCGAATTGCCGATTGCGGTTGAGAACAGGTGCCCGATGTGGAACGGCTTCGCGATATTCGGGGACGAATACTCGACCAAGACGGTTTTTCCGCCGCCCTTATCCGAGCTTCCCCATTTATCGTCCGCTTCGGCTATCGCGTCGATCGCGGTCTGTGCGAAAAGGGCGCGGTTGAAGAAGAAATTCAGATAGCCGCCTACCGCTTCTACGCGGTCGAGAGCTTCGTCCTGTCCGAATTTTTCCGCTATCTCCTTCGCAATCAGCGGCGGCGCTTTTCGCATTACGCGCGCGAGCGGAAAGCACGGGAACGCCAAATCGCCGAGCTTTTCATCGGGCGGGGTTTCGACGCTGTTTTCTATAACGCTTTTTTCAAGCCCCGTCAGCTCCGCCAGCTTATCTGTAATATGCTGCTTAAAATCCATAAAAATTCTCCTGTTCTGTTATTGTTTGTATTATTATAACACTTGGTTAAAGTATATGCAAGTGGGATTTTTGGTTTTTGTGATTTTAATAACGGACAAAAAAGGTCAGCCGCATCTGCGGACGGCTGACCCGAAGGGGAATTTTTCAATTAACATAATAAAATATTAAAAAGAAAATTTCCATATTTATTATACATAGAATTAATATGATTGTCAATATATAATCATATAATTTATGCGATTATTTCTTTTGAGTAGATAAATCATATTATAATTTTACAAAAAGGAGATTTTTAATATGATTGGTGACAGATTATCCGAACTCAGAAAAAATAAAGGCTTGAAGCAAGCCGATTTAGGCGAGATCCTTTCGCTGTCAAAGCATACCGTTTCCGCGTATGAGCGCGGAATTAACGACCCGCCGGATGAAATTAAAATAAAGATGGCTAAATTTTTCGGCGTTTCGGTTGATTATCTTCTCGGACTGACCGACTGTGAAAAAACGTTTAAGGAAGGCTCGCAGTATCTCGAGCTTCCGGAGGGATTCCCAAAAGACAAGCTCGGCGAACTGCTAAGCTACGCGGAGTATCTTATGAAAAAGCATTGAAAACTTCCCGATAATGTGGTAAAATATGCGTGGAGGGATGAAAGATGATTCTTGCAATAGATATAGGAAACACAAACATCGTAATAGGCTGCTGCCGGGACGGCAAAATTCTTTTCGGAGAACGCCTTACCACGGATAAAACCGGCACCGAGCTTGAATACGCCATTGTTTTTAAAAATGTGCTCGAGATGTACTCGATAAATCCGAAGGACGTGGAGGGCTCTGTTATCTCGTCGGTCGTTCCGTCAATTACCGATACAGTGCGCGCGGCTGTGAAAAAAATTACCGGCACGGATTCCGTTATTGTGGGTCCGGGCATTAAAACCGGTCTCAACATTCTGACCGATAATCCCGCGCAGCTCGGAAGCGATCTCGTTGTGGGCGCGGTCGCGGGCATAAACGAGTATCCCCTGCCGCTCGTGATTTTCGATCTCGGCACGGCTACTACCGTTTCGGTTATCGACGAGAATAAAAACTACCTCGGCGGAATGATCATGCCCGGATTAAGAATTTCGCTCGACACTCTTGCGGGCAAAACCTCGCAGCTTCCGCAAATTCGGCTTGAAGCGCCGAAAAAGCTTATCGGCACTGACACGGTGGAATGTATGCAAAGCGGAATACTTCACGCCACCGCGTCGGGCATTGACGGAATAATCGGCAAAATCGAGCGCGAGCTTGGGAAAAACGTAACGGCGGTCGCGACAGGCGGATTATCGGGAACGGTCCTGCCGCTTTGCGGGCGCGATATTATTTACGACGACGATTTGCTGATGAAGGGTTTAATGATAATTTATAACAAAAACAAATCATGATAAAAATTCCGGAGCAAATATACCAAAGACTTATCGAATACGCGGAAAATGGCGCGCCGGAGGAGGTTTGCGGGCTTATCGGAGGCACGAAGGCGGACGGTGCCAAAGAAGCGCGAGAGATTTATTTTCTCGAAAACGCGGCGCATTCCGCAGCGCGTTTTTCAATGAATCCCGCAGAGCAATTTGCCGCAATAAGGGATATGCGCGAAAAAGGCATATCGCCGATAGCCTGTTTTCACTCGCACCCGAAAAGCGAAGCGAAGCCCTCCGCAGAGGATCTGCGGCTTGCGTATGACGAGGAAATCTGTTATTTAATAATATCTTTAAAAACCAAACCCGTAATAAAAGCATTCCGCATCACCGACAAAATCGCGTCGGATGAAGATATTACGGTTTTGTAAATTATGATTTATCGGCGTATCGCAATGTGTCGCAAATGCGGGCGACCGCAAAGGTCGCCCCTACGGGAGGCCCCCTTGTCAAAGGGGGCTGTCAGCGTAGCTGACTGGGGGATTCTTTCGCCAACTTAAAAAAATGAATCCCT
>CANQXJ010000071.1 GCA_947627795.1 uncultured Clostridia bacterium | reverse complement strand
GCCCTTCTGCGTGCCGCAGCCCATAACGCTTGAAATGGTCATGCCGCCGCAGTGCATCAAATCAAGAATTTCCTTGACCTTCTCCAGCTTTTCGGGGCGAATGATAATAACAAGCTCCTTCATGGTAAACATCCCCTTAAAATTTATTAAGCAAAAAACGGAAAAGGCACCGGGACCTTTTGAGCCCCATTGCCTTTTCCGTTATCCTTGCTTTAAAAATATATTAGCACTCGCGGTTCGGGTTTTCAAGTAGCACAAATATTTATTTTTATACTCCAAAAGTAGTATATCAATATTCAAAATCGTCGTTTTTCAGCCCCGCAACCTTATTGCGAAGCTGTATTCTGTTATTCACGTCCGCCTTTCTGTAAATGTTGAGTATGTGTTTCTTAAGAGTATGTACGCTTATTATGAGCTTGTCGCTTATCTCTTGGTTGGAAAGCCCTTCCATTACAAGCTCAAGAACGGTGATCTCGCGTTTTGTAAGCGAATGGAGCTCGGCAAATTCGGCAATATCGCGCACGGGACGCTTGTCGTGCGGAGTAAGCTCTCTGTACAGTCTGAACGCCATATGGTCCTTGAGCATATCGAGCATCATGACCTCATCGTTGGAAAAATCGGGCTTGCCCTTATTTCTGTAAAAAGTAATAACGCCGAGAAATCTCTTGCTGCGCGCAAGTATCATCTGCACGGCGTAGTGCCAGCCGTTTTTCTCGTATACCTTTTTATAGTAATCGGTACGCACGCGCGCGTCCTCCGAAATAATATCGGACTCGCGGTAAACAATGCACTTACCGCTGTAGAGAATGCCGCGCGAATAATCAAGCTCGTCATATTCACCCGCGCCCGCGCCGCTGTAATTATAGAAGATAGGTTCCGCAAGTCCGGTTGAATTGTTTTTATCCGCGAGATAAAAGTCGGACGCGTCAAAATCGAGCGTCAAATGAAGCTGTTCGAGAAATCAGCGGCGCATATCGTCGAGATCGTCAACGGAATAGATTTTATAAATTAAATTATTGAAAAATATTAAATCATTGAGTTCGTTAATGAGCATTCCCCACACCTCCGAGAGAGTATTCGGAACCCCATTGTTCTTAAAATATATTATACTCCGCAGCGGCGGATTTGTAAATGTAAAAAATATCCCAAAAAATTCGCGCAAAAATACTTCTTTTTGCCCATTTTTATTATTAAAACAGACCACTTTTTACAAATACTGCTGCAAAATTGCACTTTAAAAACTATAATTTATATAACACGGCAACGGAGCGGCAAGCTGTTTCGAGGCGGTGACCATGCTCGCGCCGCACGGTCAATATGAAAACTGCCGTTAGTCTCACCCCACGCTGCAGCCGCAACAAGCAATGACAGAGACTTTTTTTGCTTTTTCTGCTATATCCGCAAACCGCTTATGACGGGTTCGACATTGTGATAAACCCGTTATGCTGCAGCACAGCGGTAAAAGTTACAACTCTGTCAAGCATTCGGTCCGTTTCGTCGGGGAATGTTTCTTCCATAATCCGCACAATATCCGCGACTGTATTTTCACCGTCCATGCTTTTCCATACGACAGTGCCGTACTTATCGAGCGCGATATGGCTTACGCGCGGCTTTTTGAATATTTTCTGCGCGATACTGTGGTAAAAACCATTATGCTCCATATCCACTTCCACCATGCCGTCATCGGTTATTCGCCACGGGTGTTTATAGTCACGCACGGGGATTTGATCCATGTAATTTGCAGGTATTTTTCTCTTTCCTGTCATTATTTCTTACTCTTCTTTCCGCTGAATATGAACAGCAGCATAACCGCAATCAGCGCCGCGAAAAACACAAGACCGCCCCAGTTGCCCAAAATTTTGCCGAGGCTCATCTTAACGCCGAATACGGTGCATAACGCCAAAATAATGCCGACAATTCCTTCTCCGGCTATCATTCCCGACGAGTACAGCACGCCGTTGTCAATAACCTCTTTACGTCTCGCCTCCGACTTGAATTTACGCCTTTCCACCCAAAGTCTGATAAGTCCGCCCGCCATTATCGGCATGGACAAATGTATAGGCAGATACAGACCGAGCGCGAACGGCAGTACCGGCGCTCCGATAATTTCAACTACTATTGCGATAAATACTCCGATGAATACGAGTCCCCAAGGCAGATTGCCGCCCATAACGCCCTCGACCACCATTTTCATAAGCGTCGCCTGAGGCGCGGGAAGCTCTTGTGAACCATAGGGCCATGCTGCGTTTAACAGGTACAGCACACCCGCTATTGCAAGCCCCGCCGCTACAGCGCCGATTAGCTCGCCGTATTGCTGATATATCGGCGTCGCTCCGACGATATAGCCTGTTTTTAAATCCTGCGATGTGTCGCCCGCCATTGCCGCGATGATACATACAACCGTTCCGATACATATAGCCGTAGTCATTCCGGCAACGCCGACGTTACCGGTCGCTTTAAGGATGATTGTGGCAATAAGAAGCGTTGTGATAGCCATACCTGATACAGGGGAGTTAGACGAGCCGACAAGTCCGACCATACGCGCCGAAACAGTCGCGAAGAAAAATCCGAACACAACTATAATCAGCGCTGCAAGAAATCCTATCGGCACGCCGGGCATAAGCCACAGCAATATCGCTATAATAACAGCGCCTATCAGTGAAACGGGCAGGGAAATACTTCTTTCCGTACGCACAGCCGCCTCGCCTTTATGTCCGAAGCCTTTCATCGCCTTTGAAAAAGTCTTTGCTATAAGCGGAGATGATTTAATAAGGCTCAAAATACCTCCGGCCGCAACGGCTCCCGCGCCTATATAACGAATAAAATTACCCCATAAATCCCATGTGCTTAACGTGTTGAACGCCTGTGTCGCGGGGTACATAACAGCGTCGCCGCCTATAAGCACAAGCAACGGCATAATTACGAACCAGCCGAACACCGCTCCGCTCAAAAGATACGATGATACCTTTGCTCCGCATATGTAGCCGACGCCCAAGAGCGCCGGAAGCACGTCCGCTCCTATGCCGGAGCCGGGGTACGCTTTTATCGACCAGTCTATTTCGCTCGGGAACAAACACAATCCGTCGGCGATAAACTTGTAAACAGCCGCTATACCCAAGCCGGAAAATACGAGCTTCGACTTGTCGCCGCCCTCTTCTCCGGCAAGCAGCACCTCGGAGCAAGCCTGTCCCTCGGGGAACGGCAGCACTCCGTGCTCCTCGACGATTAGCGCGGTACGCAGAGGTATCATAAACAGCACACCGAGTATGCCTCCGCCAATCGCTATAATCGTAATCATCATAAATGACGGCGCTTCACCTCCGTCCTGCGCTGCCCACATGAACAGAGCCGGAAGCGTGAATACCGCGCCCGTTGCGAGCGACTCGCCCGCCGAACCGATTGTCTGCACCATGTTGTTTTCGAGGATTGATTTCCGTCGTAAAATCATGCGTATAACGCCCATAGATATTACCGCCGCCGGTATCGACGCCGAAACGGTCATGCCGACTCGCAGCCCTAAATACGCGGTTGCCGCGCCGAATACCACAGCGAGGATTATGCCAAGGATAACAGATATAGCTGTAAACTCGGGCACGACCTTATCCGCAGGAATGTATGGTTTGAATTTCTCATTTTGATTTTTCACTTTACTTTCCCTCTCTTCCTCTTTTCAAGATTTTATTTTACCACAAAAAGAAAATTTTTTCAACTCATATTTTCAAAGGTTGAGATACTTCATAAATTGGGTGCAGCGTACTGTGTAAAGGCAGTCGTGCGCTGAGAGAAGCCTGAGGATAAGCTGCAGTGATTACGGGAATTGTGAAAAGATATGAGGGGATATTAATAAAACTGAAAATAATTAAAAGTCCGCGGCGATGTGGACGACGCGTGTGAGAGGAAGGAACAACTCGCGAAAAGAGGCGAATGTGTGTACGGCCTTCGGGGGCGTCTGACACACCCTAAACATGCTTACAGCCTATACTTTAATAAAAATTATGATTTATCGATAGATTTTTTTGGAAACATATTGACATAACGTCAGGACAATGATATAATGAAGTTAATGACACAACGTCATAATGTGTATTTCGGAGGTAATTACAATGAGCAAGAAAATAGTACAAACGGCGGGCAGGGACAGTCTCGGCGAATTTGCGCCGGATTTTGCGCACTTCAACGACGATGTTTTATTTGGTGAAAACTGGAACAACGAGGATATTGACTTGAAAACACGCTGCATTATCACGGTGGTTGCGCTGATGGCGTCGGGAATTACCGACTCGTCGCTGACGTATCATCTCGAAAATGCGAAGGCGCACGGCGTGACGCGAGCGGAAATCGCGGCGATTATTACGCACGTCGCTTTTTACGCGGGCTGGCCCAAGGCGTGGGCTGTGTTCCGTCTCGCGACGGATGTATGGAAGGGCGGGGGAGTGAGCGAAAGGGATAAGTATCAGAACACGATATTATTCCCGATAGGCGCACCGAATGACGGCTTCGCGCGGTATTTCACGGGACAGAGCTACCTCGCACCCGTATCGTCGGAGCAGGTCGGAATTTTTAACGTCACGTTTGAGCCGAAATGCCGCAACAACTGGCACATTCATCATGCCGACAAGGGCGGCGGTCAGATACTTATATGCGTCGGCGGACGCGGTTACTATCAGGAATGGGGCAAGGACGCGGTCGAGATGAATCCGGGCGACTGTGTGAATATTCCCGTCGGAGTAAAGCACTGGCACGGTGCTGCGAAAGACAGCTGGTTCTCACATCTCGCCGTTGAAGTACCGGGCGAGAACGCGTCAAATGAATGGCTTGAACCTGTAAGCGACGAGGAATACGACAAAGTAAACTAAATAAAATCCGCCACGGCGCGGCGGATTTTGTTTTAATGTAACCGTTGACATTACAACAAAAATAATGTACAATATTGCCGAGGGGTGTTAGAGATGAAAATTACATCAAGATTTACCGTGGCGGTTCACACGCTGCTTGCGATTTGCGTTCTCGGAAGGGAATACAAAATGACGTCGGATTTAATCGCGTCGAGCGTCAACGTAAATCCCGTCGTGATACGGCGCACGCTTTCGAGCCTTAAAGCGGCGGGAAT
>CANQXJ010000070.1 GCA_947627795.1 uncultured Clostridia bacterium | reverse complement strand
GTTGACAGCCGCGGTGATATTTATAAGTAAAGGAGTGGATAACAATGTCTGCAAAAGCTGTTGAAATTTCAAAAATGATTGACATGCTGCCCGATTCAGAGCAGAATCTTGTGTATGAATTTATAAAAAGAATGGTTCTCGCGTGGGATCCGGATTTTACAAAGGTAACGCCGTCGGAGCGTGAGGCGCTTGATGAGGCCGACGCGGAAATAAAGCGCGGTGAAGTGTTTACCCATGACGCTATAAATTGGGACTAATGAAAGGTTCCCGCATCTGCGGGGTTTGGTGTGTGATTTCCTGTTTAATATTTATCTTATATCCGACAAACGGCTGCCGCGAAAAGCGGCGGCTTTTTTGTTACTCAAAATCAGTTTAAATCGGAGCAATGCTTTGCTAAGCTTGCTTAAAGCAAAGCTTGCGAACAATTGCAACTGCGAAGCAGTTATAACTTTTAGTTATAACTGATGAACTAAATGGAACTTCTCATTTTGGTAAATGTGCGTTACAATAGAATTAACAAACAAAACAGAGCGGAGGATCAGGTATGAATAACTTTATTTTTGAAAACAGCACGAAGGTATATTTCGGTAAGGGCTGTGTCAAGGAATACCTCGCGTGCAAGCTGAAAAATTACCGGACCGTAATGCTCGCCTACGGAGGCGGTTCGATTAAAAGGAACGGCATTTATGACGAGATCATGACGATTCTCGAAAAGGAAAACAAGACCGTAGTGGAGTTTGGCGGTATTCCGTCAAATCCGACATATTCTAAGGTTTTGGCGGGCGCGGGAATGGCTCGTGAAAATAATGTTGACGTGATTTTGGGTGTCGGCGGCGGCTCGGTTATGGATTGCTGCAAGGCGATTTCTATGGCGGCGGTATATGACGGCGACATTTGGAGAGATTTCTGGCAAAACCACGGCTGTATCGCCTTCGAACCTCTGCCGCTCGGAGTGGTGGTGACCGTGAGCGGCACCGGCAGCGAGATGAACAGCGGCGCGGTTATCACGAATGAGGAAACGAAAATCAAAACTGGACGCGATTATCCCGCCTGCAATCCGCGCTTCGCACTGATGGATCCCGAATACACCTTCAGCGTGCCGAAATTACAGACAGCCTCCGGCGGCTTTGACACGCTGAGTCACATAATGGAAATATATTTCAGCGAGCCGGACGAAAACAATGTTTCCGACGACATAGCCGAAGCCCTTATGAAAAGCGTAATTCATAATCTCCCGATTGCGCTTGAAAATCCTGCGGACTATACGGCACGCAGCAATTTGATGTGGGCTTCGACTATGGCGGAAAACAGAGTCATAAAGCTCGGCAAGAAAACGGATTTCGAGGCGCATCAAATCGAGCATCAGCTCGGCGCGTACACCGACTGCAACCACGGCTACGGACTGGCGGTTATTCACCCGACGTATTACAGACACATTTATAAAAGCGGTCTGGACAAGTTTGTAAGATTTGCGCGTAATGTTTGGGAAATAAGCGCGGACGGCAAAACGGATGAGGAGCTTGCTCTTGCGGGAATCAAGGCTCTTGAGGACTTTATAAATGAGATAGGGCTGCCGAAAACCCTGCGTGAATTGGGTATCGGGGACAAGAGCATATTGCCCGAAATCGCGCGGTCGTGCAATATTTCGGCGGGAAGCTACAAGCAGCTTACGCACGAGGAAATTTTGGATATTTTACATGAGTGTTATTAAGGAGGATAAAAATGGCAAATCTTATTATTTACTATTCGCGCAAGGGCGAGAATTATGTGAACGGCAGCATTAAAAATCTTGCGAAGGGCAACACGGAAATCGTTGCGGAGTTTATTCAAAAAGCGGTAGGCGGCGACTTGTTTGAAATTGAAACCGTAAAGGAATATTCGGCGGATTATTACGAATGTATCGATGACGCGAAGGCGGAGCTGCGCGCTGGTGCGAGACCGGAGCTGAAAAAATATCTTGACGGCATTGACAGCTACGACAATATTTTCGTTTGCGGTCCGTGCTGGTGGGGCACGTTCCCGATGGCGATGTTCACGCAGCTTGAAAAGCTCGGCTGGAGCGGAAAAAAGGTGATGGCGGTTATGACGCACGAGGGCAGCGGCTTGGGAAGCTGCGAGCGCGATTTAAGGAAAATATGCGCTGGCGCGTCATTCGGAAAAGGTCTTGCTGTTCACGGCGCGGAAGCGGCTAAATCCGAAAAAACCGTTGCATCATGGGCAAGAGAGAATGTTAAATAAACCTATCGACGGCGAACAGGAGAGTTAAGATGAGAAGAGTATTAGCGATAATTACCGCGCTCGCGGTTACGTTTACGGGCATGACGGCGGTGTTTGCGGCGGACGAGACCGATGCGTCGGCGCTTACGAGCATGAGCGACGCGGAAAAAGCGGAGTTTGTAAATGAAAATCTTGATGTAAAAATGCAGCATTTGTCAACGCTCGCAACGTTAAGCGCCGATATGCTTTACGACGAAATCGCCGACGAGGTGAAAGCCGCTCTTGACGACGGACTTACGGCGGTTGAAATTAAGGAAGCGATATATCACAGCGCGGCATACTGCGGCTACACCCGTGCCGCGGGCGCGCTCGACGCGGCGGACGAGGCGCTGCAATCCCTCGGAAAGGATATTCCGTATGCTTTGGGGCGGCAGTGCGCTTCTTGCGTTCGAGCACGTTTGGCACGGTGAAATCGTGCCGTGGGCGCCGTTTTTGACAAACGGACTGTCGGCAGTTCGTGAGATAGCGACGACGGGTGTTACTATGGCTGTTGCAGTCACCGCGGTATGGGCGGGAATTGTCGCGGTTACCAATTCAATTGCAAAACGCCCGGCAGAATTACAAAGATAACTCCCAATCCTAAGATTTTTGAAACGGCTTCGCAAGAGCGCGGAGCCGTTTCAAGTAAAGGAGCGATAAAAATGTTTGATATACTTCATCGTGAATTTGTTTACATATGGTACTATTTCGAGGTACAGCTGCGGCAAATAGTATTTTACTGGGCGCTCGGTATCGTCATAGGCTCGGTAATATCCGTGTTCGGCAAGCAGAAGATACACTCGCTTATGACCGTAATTCAAGATAAACATCTCGGCGCGTTCGGCATAATTCCGGCAAGCCTTATCGGTATCGCGTCGCCATTATGTATGTACGGCACAATCCCGATTGCCGCGTCGTTTTCGCAAAAGGGTATGCGCGACGATTACCTCGCGGCGTTTATGATGAGCAGTATTTTACTAAATCCACAGCTTTTAATTTACAGTGCCGCGCTCGGTAATTTCGCTCTGTGCGTGAGATTTATTTCATGCTTCCTGTGCGGAATTGCGGCGGGATTGGTTGTACGGTTCTGTTTCAAGGACAAGCATTTTTTCAACTTCAACGGCTTTTCCGAACGCGCGAGCCATGACACCGATCCAAATCCGCTTATGCGGCTTTTGAAAAATATCGGACGCAACATCAAAGCGACAGGACCGTATTTTCTGCTCGGCATATTATTGAGCGCGTTATTCCAAAGATACGTTCCGCAGGACGCGTTTGCGAGCCTGTTTGTAAACAACAGAGGCTTCGGCTTGCTTATGGCGGCGACGATCGGCGTGCCGCTCTACGCCTGCGGCGGCGGAACAATTCCGCTTTTGCAGCAATGGCTCGTCGACGGCATGAGCATGGGCAGCGCGACCGCGTTTATGATAACCGGTCCCGCGACGAAAATTACCAACCTCAGCGCGCTTAAAATCGTGCTCGGCATAAAGCATTTCGCAATGTACTTCGCGTTCGTGATGCTCTATGCGCTCGTGAGCGGATTTGTGGTGAATTTGATTGCATAAGGAGAACGGCTTTTGGATGATGAAATACAGGAAATACCGAATGTTGACAGAACAAATAAAAAGCAGTATAATTTTATTTGCATAAAAAACATAATTTCATACAAGGAGGATAAAATGAACAACATTCCAAAAGTAAAAGTGGGCATAGTTGCGGTGAGCCGCGACTGTTTCCCCGAAAGTCTTTCGGTGAACAGGAGAAAGGCGCTCGTCGCGGCGTACACGCAAAAGTACGGCGCGGACGACATTTACGAGTGCCCTGTGTGCATCGTCGAGAGCGAAATACATATGAAACAGGCGCTTGCCGATATAAAAGCGGCGGGCTGCAACGCGCTTTGCGTTTATCTTGGCAACTTCGGACCGGAGATTTCCGAAACGATGCTCGCGCAGCAGTTTGACGGACCTAAGATGTTTGTCGCGGCAGCTGAGGAAAATATCGGCGTGCTGTCCGACGACAGAGGCGACGCGTACTGCGGTATGCTCAACGCAAGCTACAATCTCAAATTACGCGGCGTAAAGGCGTACATTCCCGAATACCCCGTCGGCGACGCGGACGAGTGCGCGGATATGATTCATGAATTTCTGCCGATAGCGAGAGCGGTAATCGGTCTGTCGGATTTGAAGATAATCTCATTCGGCCCGCGCCCCTTGAACTTCCTCGCGTGCAACGCGCCGATTTATCAGCTTTATCAGTTAGGCGTGGAGATAGAGGAAAATTCGGAGCTTGATTTGTTTGAGAGCTTTAATAATCACGCGGGCGACGGACGTATACCCGATGTTGTTGCCGACATGGAAAAAGAGCTCGGCGCAGGCAACAAGAAACCGGAAATTTTATCAAAGCTTGCGCAGTACGAGTTGACGCTCACAGACTGGATCGACGCGCACAAAGGCTCAAAGAAGTACGTCGCGATCGCAGGTAAATGCTGGCCCGCATTCCAGACGCAGTTTGGATTTGTTCCGTGCTATGTGAACAGCCGTCTCACGGGACGCGGCATTCCCGTATCGTGCGAGGTCGATATTTACGGCGCGCTCAGCGAATATATAGGCACGTGCGTTTCCGAGGACGCGGTGACGCTGCTCGATATAAACAACACCGTCCCGAAAGAGATGTTCGACGCGGACATCGCGGGCAAGTATGACTATACGCACCACGACACATTCATGGGCTTCCACTGTGGTAATACCTGCTCGACAAAGCTCGCGGCGTGCTCGATGAAATATCAGAAAATCATGGCTCGTTCGCTGCCGGTAGAGGTAACAAACGGCACTCTCGAGGGCGATATAGCTCCGGGCGACATAACATTCTTCCGTCTGCAATCGACAGCGGACGCGAAGCTTCGCGGATATATCGCGAACGGCGAGGTACTGCCCGTCGCGACGCGCTCGTTCGGTTCGATAGGCGTGTTCGCGATACCCGAAATGGGACGTTTCTATCGTCACGTGCTGATTGAAAAGAACTTCCCGCACCACGGCGCGGTCGCGTTCGGACACCACGCGAAGGCGCTTTACG
>CANQXJ010000069.1 GCA_947627795.1 uncultured Clostridia bacterium | reverse complement strand
AATCACAGAAATGAACGAGCTGCAAACGCTTCGCCACAGCGCTTCGCATGTGCTGGCGCAGGCGGTGAAAAGACTGTTTCCGGACACGAAACTCGCGATAGGTCCGGCGATTGACACGGGCTTCTATTACGACTTCGATACGGAGCACGCTTTTACTCCGGAGGATCTGGAAGCTCTCGAAAAGGAAATGAAGAAAATAGCGAAGGAAAATTTGAAAATCGAGCGCTTTGAGCTCCCGAGAGCCGAGGCGCTGGAGCTTATGAAGGACGAACCGTACAAGGTGGAGCTTATCAACGAGCTGCCCGACGACGCGGTCATCTCGTTCTACAAGCAGGGCGAGTTTACCGACCTTTGCGCCGGCCCGCACGTAAACTACACGTCGAAGGTAAAGGCGTATAAGCTGCTTTCGGCAACCGGCGCGTACTGGCGCGGCGACGAGCACAACAAGATGCTTCAGAGAATTTACGGTACGGCGTTTATGACAAAGCCGGAGCTTGAGGAGCATTTAGCGCAGCTCGAGGAAGCGAAAAAACGCGACCACAACAAGCTCGGACGCGAGCTGGAGTTATTTACTACGGTTGACTATATCGGTCAGGGACTTCCGATTATGCTGCCGAAGGGCGCGAGAATAATTCAGCTTCTCCAGCGCTGGGTTGAGGACGAAGAACAAAAACGCGGCTGGCAGCTTACGAAAACGCCGTTTATGGCAAAGAGCGACTTATATAAAATTTCCGGTCACTGGGATCACTATAAGGACGGAATGTTCGTTTTGGGCGATCCCGAAAACGACAAGGAGGTATACGCGCTGCGTCCTATGACTTGCCCGTTCCAGTATCAGGCGTTTTTGAACAGAGGACGCTCGTACCGCGATTTGCCGATGAGACTTAATGAGACATCGACGCTGTTTAGAAACGAGGCTTCGGGCGAAATGCACGGCCTTATCCGCGTGCGTCAGTTTACGATCTCCGAGGGACACCTCATGTGTACGCCGGAGCAGCTTGCCGACGAGTTCCGCGGCTGCGTTGAGCTGATGAAGTATATGCTTACGACGCTCGGACTTTACGAGGACGTTTCCTACCGCTTCTCTCAGTGGGATCCGAACGACAGGGAAAAGTATATCGGCACTCCCGAGCAGTGGGACGAGGCGCAGGGCGTTATGAAGCAAATTCTTGACGACCTCGGCATCGACTACAAGATAGGCATAGGCGAGGCGGCGTTCTACGGACCTAAGCTCGACGTTCAGATAAAGAACGTTCACGGCAAGGAGGATACGCTCATAACGATTCAGATAGATCAGATGCTTGCGGAGAAGTTCGGCATGGAGTACGTCGATAAGGACGGCACTAAGAAAAATCCGTATATAATTCACAGAACGTCAATCGGCTGCTATGAGAGAACGCTGGCGCTGCTGATTGAGAAATACGCGGGCGCTTTCCCGCTTTGGCTCGCTCCGGTGCAGATAAGACTGTTACCGATCGCGGACAGACATCTCGATTATATGTATGAAATTAAGAAAAAGCTCGAAGCAAGCGGCATAATCCGCGTCGAGGTTGACGACAGAAGTGAAAAGCTCGGCTACAAGCTCCGCGAGGCGCAGCTTGAAAAAATTCCGTATATGCTCGTCGCGGGCGATAAGGATATCGAGAACAACGTTATTTCCGTGCGTTCGCGCAAAAACGGCGACATGGGCGCTATGTCAATAGACGATTTTATCAAAATGGCGAAAGAGGAAATCGACACCAAAAAGTTATAATTCACAAAAAATCAGCCTTCGGCATAGTATACGTTATATTATGCCGGAGGTGATTATATGAGGCTCGGAATGAGGCGCAGGATAGGCGGCAAGGTTATTACGATTTTGATTGCGTTTGCGGTCGCGTCGGGAGTTGTGGTAACGGCGAAGCGGCTTGAACCGGCGTTTGTGACTCAAGCGCATTCGTTTGCGAACACCATGGTCACTGACGTTATAGAGGAATCGGTCGACGCGGTGTTGTCGGAGTATGATTACACCGCTTCTAATGTTTCGGAAAGCGGAAGCGTTACGACTGTTGAGGCGAATGTTTCCGATATAAATCGGCTGAAATCGAAAATCACAACAAAAATTCAGGACGATATAGCCGCGCGCTGCTCGGATACGCTGTATATTCCGCTCGGAAGCGCGTCGGGGTTATATTTGCTCTCGGGAGCAGGACCGAAAATTCCGGTCAAAATTTCGCCGTCCGCTATAGTCAATACAAATTTTGACGAGGAATTTGACGCGGCGGGAATAAATCAGGTGCGTCATTCAATGAAGGTCAACGTTGACGTAAAAATGGCTTACCGCGGATATATTCTGAACGAAACGGAAACGATAAACACCGACGCGGTAGTTTTGGATGAAATAATCGCGGGAACTGTTCCGCAGTATTACGGAAACGGCGAAGTGGGAATAATGGAATAACGCGTGAATAATGGAGTAGGGGAGACAACACATGAAAAATATATTGCTCGCGATAGATGTGCAGCCGGAATTCGCGGATAAGGACGGGAATTATCCGCGTATTCTGAATTTTATAAAAAACAGCGAATATGATGAGATCGTGGCTACTCAATGCGTAAACAGTCCGGACAGCGCGTGGGTGAAATACGTGAATTGGACGGATCTAATGGACGGCGCGCGCCCGCTCGAATTTGAGTATGACCGCAAATATGAAAAGGTCGGCTACGGCTTCGACGATTATTCGGTGCTCGATAAGGACGCGCACTACGATATAGTGGGCTACAACACCGGCGCGTGCGTATTGAAGGTGGCGCTTGATTTGTTTGACAAGGGCTACGATTTCAGAGTTTTAACGGATTACTGTTATTCCGCAAACGGAAAAGAGCATCATGACAAGGGCGTATGGACGCTGAAAAATCTTCTCGGGAATGCGGTGGTGTAAAGTGGTTATAAAATAATGTCGGAAATATCGCCGGAAATAAAAGCAAAACTATTGACATTTTGCAAAGGTTAGGATATAATATAAATGACATATAAAGATACCAATAATATGTTCATGGTTCACACCAAAAACAAACCCCGAAGAGCCGCAATCTCTTCGGGGTTTTTCTTGTCGGCTTACCTGTAAAGCCATTTGCATATATAATGCGATATTATGCCTGCTATGACAGATGTTAATAAAGATACCAATATATTCATAGTTTAACACCTCCTTCCTATCGGAAGAAGCCGACAAATCTATTATACAAAAATTGTCGCATTGTGTCAATGCGCGTGATTGATTTCATGGTTTATACAAAAAATAAACCCCAAAGAGATGCGACTTCTTCAGGGCTTTTCTTTTCGGTGTTATATATCATCTTCAAAATCAAGAAATTTATAAGGCGGAATATTAAGCTCTTTTGCGATCCTAAAAAGTGTGTCAAGCGAAATAGGCTTATATATATTTGGCGCTTCTATCTGCCCGATAAAAGACGTGTCACAGCCGAGCCGTTCCGCAAACTGCTCTTGCGTCATTGAGCGCAGCTTTCTGTAATACGATACCTTTAAACCGATTTTTATATAATAATCTCTAAATTCCTCTTTCATAAAATATCCACCTCGTAAATTATTATAAAGTATTGACAAAATTAATGTTATATTATATAATTACAATAAATATTATTTATATAGTAATAATTATTAATAAACGGAGGAAAGAAAAATGAAAAAGGAAAAAAAGATACAAGAGCTTCGTGCGGAATTGGACAGATTTATAGAAAAGAATGAAGGGAACTTAAGCAATCCCGAGGTTATAAAGAAATCGCTTGAAACGGAACGGGAAATTGCAGAAATTCAAAAAAGTGATAATTGATGTATTGACAATCATTAAATTAAGCAGTATAATATAAATGACATATCAGGGAAAGTAATATGTCTATAGTTCACACCAAAAAGCGAAATCCCGAAGATCTGCGATATCTTCGGGATTTCTTTGTGCTTACTTGTCGGCATATCTGTCAAGCCACTTGCAGATATAATGCGATATTATACCTGCTGCGACAGATATAATCAAGGAAAGTATTATTGCCATGATATTTCACACCCCCTTCCTATCGGAAGAAGCCGACAAATGTATTATACAAAAATTGTCGCATTGTGTCAATGCGAGTAATTGTTTTGTATTTTTATTGAAATATTCCCCCACAATTTCCCGAAAAACACTTGCATTTCGCATAAACATATGTTATAATACCAACAAATCAAATATCAAAGGCAATGATGGAACAAAGTAGTGCGCGTTTCGCCACAGAGAGAGCGTGGATTGGTGAGCTGGGAGTTTGCGCGGTAAGAGCGCGGCGTGAAATTTCATTCCGGAGCTGCGCGGATGAAGCGGTTTTCGTGGGTAGTCCGTGACGTATGAGCGGCGTTAACGCTTTAAAGAGCGCCGGTTTTTTGCCGGAAGTCGGGTGGTACCGCGGAGTATAGGTGTGCTTCGTCCCTTATAGGACGAGGCACTTTTTGATTTTAATCGGAAGGAGAAATATGATGAAACAAAAACTTGAAGAAATCAGAGCGTCGGCTAAGGAAGCGCTTTCGGACGCGCTTAATCTTGACGCGCTGGAGCAGCTGAGAATAAAGTATCTCGGCAAAAAGGGCGAGCTTACAGCCGTTTTGAAGGGTATGGGCAAGCTCTCGCCCGACGAGCGTCCCGTAATCGGCGCGCTCGCAAATGAGATCCGCTCTAAAATCGAGGGCGAGATCGAAAGCAAAAAGGCGGAGATTTCCGCGAAGCTCGAGGAGGAAAAGCTCAAGCTCGAAACGCTCGACGTTACCATGCCCGGGAAAAGACAGGCTACGGGCGAGCTTCATCCGCTTACGAAGGTGCTTGAAAACATCAAAAGCACGTTTATCGGTATGGGCTTTCAGATCGCGGACGGTCCGGAAGTCGAGTACGATTACTACAACTTCGAGGCGCTCAATATCCCGAAGAACCACCCCGCGCGCGACGAGCAGGACACGTTCTACATTTCCGACAACATCGTTTTAAGAACGCAGACGTCGGGTATGCAGGTGCGCGTAATGGAAAAGCAGAAGCCGCCGATACGCATAATCGCTCCGGGCAAGGTTTACAGAAGCGACGCGGTTGACGCTACGCACTCGCCCGTGTTCCACCAGATAGAGGGACTTGTCGTTGACAAGGGCGTTACCATGGCTGACCTTAAAGGCACGCTCGAAATGTTCATTCACCGCCTGTACGGCGACGAAACAAGGGTGCGCTTCAGACCGCATCATTTCCCGTTCACCGAGCCGTCGGCGGAGCTTGACATATCGTGCTTCAAGTGCGGCGGCAAGGGCTGCCCGATGTGCAA
>CANQXJ010000068.1 GCA_947627795.1 uncultured Clostridia bacterium | reverse complement strand
TCCATAAGACCGTCATCGTAGAGCTGCGAAAGAACGGAGCTCATGCCGTGATAGCGAAGTCCTCCGGCGTGGTTCGGAGCGGGAATGAAGCCGCTGCCGAGCGTGTACATCTTCGCGAGCGGGCAAACCATACCCGTGTCGCAGAAGTCGTAAGCATATTTGCCGCGCGTAAGGCTCGGACATGACGCCGGCTCTACCGCGATTATTCTGTAATCAGCCTCGCCGCGAAGCTTCTCGCCCATAAACGGAGCGATAAGTCCGCCGAGGTTCGAGCCGCCGCCCGCACAGCCGATGATTATATCGGGCTTAACGCCGTACTTGTCAAGCGCGGCTTTCGTTTCAAGACCGATTATCGACTGATGAAGAAGTACCTGATTGAGAACGCTTCCCAAAACATAGCGGTAGCCCTCTGTTGTCGTCGCTACCTCAACAGCCTCGGAGATAGCGCAGCCCAAACTTCCGGTTGTGCCCGGATGCTCAGCCAAAATCTTCTTGCCGACCTCGGTTTCCATAGACGGCGACGGAGTTACCGACGCACCGTAGGTACGCATAACCTCGCGGCGGAAGGGCTTCTGCTCGTACGAAACCTTAACCATGTAAACCTTGCAGTCGAGATCGAGATAAGCGCAAGCCATCGAAAGAGCCGTGCCCCACTGACCTGCTCCCGTTTCCGTGGTAACGCCCTTTAAGCCCTGCTTCTTCGCGTAGTACGCCTGAGCGATAGCGGAGTTTAATTTGTGGCTGCCGCTCGTGTTGTTGCCCTCGAACTTGTAGTAGATCTTCGCCGGAGTACCAAGCTTTTCCTCAAGGCAGTACGCTCTTACCAAGGGCGACGGACGGTACATTTTGTAGAAGCCGAGTATTTCCTCAGGGATATCAAAGTAGGGAGTTGTATTGTCAAGCTCCTGCTTTACAAGCTCCTCGCAGAAAACTCCGCCCAGTTCCTCAGCTTTCATCGGCTCATGCGTGCCCGGGTTTAAAAGCGGCGCGGGCTTGTTCTTCATATCCGCGCGCAGATTGTACCATGCCTTTGGCATCTCATCTTCTGTAAGATAAATTTTGTACGGAATTTTTGACATTTTTCATGTCTCCTTTCATATAATTTTTTTCTGATTGAGGGTTTAAAAAAGCCCTCAATCCGCATAAAAATACGAATCAAGGGCGAATACTATCCGCGGTGCCACCTTGTTTTAAGCCGTATAAGGCTCCTCTGCGGGATACCTGCATATCCCCGGCTTCTGACGCGAGCCTGTGCGTCGGCGCATTTAACGCCGCCCGATGCAAACGCATTTATATGCTTTCGCGAAACGGTCCATATTATTCGGACGGCAATGCGGAACTCACACCGTAATCCGCTCGCTCAAAAAGCCGTATCCGATTTTTTTCCGTCTTAACGGTTTTTATTTATACGTATAATATCATATACAACCAAATAAGTCAAGTGTTTTTACGAAAAAATTGTGAATAGTGCTGTGATTTAATTGACATCCCGGGATATATGTGATAAACTAAAAGCGTAAGTAAGGGTAATTAAGGTAAAACCGCTGTAGGCGTAAAATGTGCTCTTGGAGGCACGAAATGTTATGGACAAAAAAGGAAAAATGTGATAATATTATATATAAGATTTTAGCAATATGCAAAACGAGTGATAAAGTGAAAAAAGTTATGAGGAAAATGGCTTGGGAGCTGTGGGTTTGCTATTTTGCTTGTGGCTAAAGGTAAAACGGCAAGGAGGGATTATATTATGGAAAAAATAATCGGAGGAATCAAACGAGAATGTTACCCTATAACAGAGGCGGAAATGCTGCATCTGTACACGATGACGTTCAGCCCGACCCAGGAGATAGTAAACCTCGGTACGGGACGGTACCTTAAAATGGATATTAATATGTCTATTCTTCGCGAGGCGCTCAACCGCGCTGTATCGCGCTGTGAAACAATGAGGCTGAGACTGTGGAAGGAGCCTGAAACGGGACAAATATGGCAGTATGTTATGCCGTATGAAAATCAGTATTTTGAATATTATGATTTTTCGGATCTGACCGATGAAAAGGTGAAGTCCATTCTTGACGGATGGACAAGCCAGCCGTTTGACACGTTCGGCGGTCCGCTTTCGCGTATAGTGCTCGTATCGATGCCGAACGGCTGGAACGGATTTTATATGAACGTGCATCACGCTACTATGGACGCGGCTTCGATCATCACATTCAGCCGCGATGTTATGGACATTTACTGCAGCCTGCGATATGACCTGCCTTACCCTAAGCCCATGACCTCGTATATCGAGTCGGTCAAGAAGGACATGGAGTATTTGGCGGGTGGCAAGAAAAAGGATGCGGACGAGAAATACTGGTCCGAACAGCTTGCGCGCGACGAGCCTATCTACACGGACTTCACGGGCCCCGGCAGACTGTACGCGCAGCGGCTTGAAAGCAAAAATCCCAAGCAGCGCGCGGCGGCTCTCATTTCGCGTGACGCAGCGGGAAGCACGGTGACATATGACCTTGACGCGGACTCGACGAAGAAGCTTGTGGACTTCTGCGAGGAAAACGGATTCCCGGTAAGCGTACTGCTTTTGCACGGACTCAGAACTGTTTTGTCAAAATTTAACAACAACGAAAAGGATGTATGTATAAAGGACTTCGTGGCGCGGCGCTCGACGGTGCTCGCGAAGAAGTGCGGCGGAGTGCGTATGCACTGCATGACGCTGAGGACCATAGTTGAGCCGACCGACACGGTGCTCGAATCTATGGCGAAAATCGATAAGGCGCAGAACGAGCTGTTCAAGCATGCGGAGTACGGACCTATGACGTTCTACAGACGGCAGCGTGAAACGTACGGCTACGCTCCGAGAGGCGGCTATGAGAGCATCGGCTTTACATATCAGCCCGCGACGCTCAAGAGCATAGTGCCGTATCTCAGGGATATACCGTACAAAAGCTTTTGGTACTCGAGCGGCAAGCAGCCGCAGGCGTTCTACCTGACCGCGATGCACCGCCCGAGCGACGGAGGACTTACGTTCCACTTCGGCTATCAGAGCGACGTCGCTACGCCGAAGGAGATTGAATTTTTGTATTATTATCTCGGACGCGTTCTGTTCAGAAGCATAGAGAACCCGAACGCGACGGTACAGGAAATAATGGATATGGTTTAATTAATGAAGGAGGAATTTAAATGCTGGAACAGTTAAAGGAGCTTATATTGAATTACGTTGAAGTCGACGAAAATGAAATTGTGCCTGAGGCGCGTTTTTCGGAGGATTTGGGATTTAATTCATACGATTTCATGTGTATGCTCGGCGACGCGGAGGACGAATTTGATGTTGAGATAGACGAAAACGACGCGGGCAAATGCAAGACGGTCGCGGAATTGATCGAGTATTTGGAGGCGCAGAAGTAATGGCATTTTCCCGTGACAATATAAAAACGCTGCGCGATCTTGTCAACACCGCCGCGGAGCGATTCGGTGACGAGCCGTTTTTCAGGACGCGCGTTAAAAAGGAATTTATCGACAAAAGCTTTAACGAGTTCAGACATGACGCGAACGCCGTCGCGGCGTGGTTTGAGGACGAGTTCGGGCGCGAGGTTCATTCGGCTATATTCGGCGCGACGAGCTATGAGTTTATTGTCGGCTGGTTCGGCGCGGCTCTCAGCGGCAATGTGTCCGTTCCTCTCGCTGTGGGAAACAGCGTCGAGGCTCTCGCGGACGAGATCAACCGCTCGGATTCGGAGGTTATATTCATCGACGAAAAGCGCGAGGACTGCGTAGAGGAGCTTAAAAAGCTCTGTCCTCAGGTCAAGACGGTTGTACATATGCACTCGGATTACCCGGGCACGACCGCGATATCTGATATTTTAGCAAAATACGCGGGGTGCAAACCGAAAACGGCAATCACTCCGGAAATGCTCGCAGCAATCATATTCACATCGGGCACTACCGGTCAGAGCAAAGGCGTAATGCTTACGCACTCGAACTTTGCGGATAACGCGACATGCGAACCCGACAGGGGCTATCACGGTCACCGCAGACTTTCGATACTGCCGATCCATCACATATTCTGCTTCACCTGCGACATCCTTGCCGCGCTTTGGTACGGCAGAACGGTATGCGTGAACGACTCGCTTATGCGTATACCGAAGAATTTGCAGGCGTATAAGCCGCATGAAACGACATTCGTTCCGATGATCGCCGCGTCGATACTCAACAAAATGCGTCAGGAAGCGAAGAAAAATCCCGATAAGAAGGCTGTCGGCAAAGCAATGTTCGGCGAGGATTTTGATGTTCTGTTCGCGGGCGGCGCGTATTTGAGCCCCGAAATCATAAAAGGCTACGCGGAGTTCGGCATCGAGCTCGCGCAGGGCTACGGCATGACGGAGACGACCTCGCGTATCAGCACGGGCGTTAAAAATTGTCCGTATCCCGAGTCCGTGGGACGCATTGTTGCGGGCTGCGAGGTTAAAATCGTGGACGGCGAGATATGGGCGAGAAGCCCGTCGATCATGAAGGGATACTATAAAAATCCCGAGGAAACCGCGAAGGCGCTTACCGATGACGGCTGGTTAATGACGGGCGATTTGGGGTATGTTAATGACGGATACGTGTTTATATCCGGACGCAAGAAGAACCTGATAATTCTCGACAACGGCGAGAACGTATCGCCGGAGGAGCTTGAGAATATGTTCGCGACATTCGAGCCGATAAAAGAGCTCGTCGTATATGACAAGGACGGCGTAATCACGGCGCAGATATATCCCGATCCCGATTATGAGTCGCCGGATATCAAGGCGGAAATACAGGCAGAAATCGACCGCGTAAACGACACCCTGCCCGCGGCGAAGCAGATACACGGCGTTGTTTGGAGAGATACGGAATTTGAGAAAACGTCGTCGAAGAAAATCAAGAGGAATTTGATTGTGAAATAAATTATGATTTATCTGCGAAAGGCCCCCTTGTCAAAGGGGGGCTGTCAGCGTAGCTGACTGGGGGATTTCTTCGCTAATTTTAAAAAAAGAATCCCTCCACCGCTACGCGGTCCCCCTCCCTTTAACAAGGGAGGCTTATACCGCTAAATCATAATTTGCAAAAAGGAGAAAAAATATGAAAAGAATCGGAATTTTAACAAGCGGCGGCGACTGCCAGGGACTTAACGCCGCTATCCGCGGAGTCGCTAAGGCGATTTATGACGAGTTTAACGACGATGTGGAAATCTACGGTATCCAAAACGGCTACGGCGGTCTTATTCACGGCGATTTCAAGAAGATGACCAAAGCCGATTTTTCGGGTATTCTCACCGTCGGCGGCACTATACTCGGCACGTCGCGCCAGCCGTTTAAAATGATGCGCGTTATCGATGATACGACGAGCATCGATAAAGTGAAAAATA
>CANQXJ010000067.1 GCA_947627795.1 uncultured Clostridia bacterium | reverse complement strand
AGGTCAGCCTTGTTCGTGAATGCCGTACCGTAAATACGCTGCAGCATCTTATTATGCTCGTCGCCGCGCCAGTACGCGCCTGTCGCCGAAAGCAGCTTAAACGCCTTTACCTTCGACGTGTAGTTTACGTGGGGTCCCGCGCAGAGGTCGGTAAAATCGCCCTGCTTGTAGAACGATATTGTCGCGTCCTCGGGCAGGTCGTTTATAAGTTCGACCTTGTACGGCTCGTCCTTCATTAGCTCCAGCGCCTCGGCTCTGGGGAGTTCAAACCTTTCGATTTTAAGGTTCTCCTTTGCGATTTTCTTCATTTCCTTTTCGAGAGTTTCCAAATCCTCCGGAGTAAACGCGTGCTCCGTATCGAAGTCGTAGTAAAAGCCTGTGTCGATAGCAGGGCCAATCGCAAGCTTTGTGTCGGGGAAAAGTCTTTTCACCGCCTGCGCAAGCACGTGCGACGCGCTGTGGCGGAGTGTTTGAAGTTCGTTAAGTTCCATGTTTATACATCCTTTCTTAAATAAAAAGACCCCTAAAGCTATTATAGCCTTAGGGGTGCAAAAAATTACACGGTTCCACCCTAATTACAACCCTTTCGGGCTGTCACTCGGTTAGGTCTTTATCGCAGACTTACGGTACAGTTCGCTGTACTGCTCCAAAGTGGTGTTCGCCCATGACCCGCCAAAGAACCCTTCCAGCCGCGAGGTTCTCTCTCTTGTGGTTTTTGCCACGGGTTACTGTCTTTTTCATCGCTTTATTGTATTATACACACGACGGAGCTGTTTTGTCAAGGGGATTTTGCGGATTTTCTTCACATTACGTATTCCGCCGTGTCGATTTCAACAGTGTTGTCGTCCTTCTTTGAATTTTTATATTCCGCGTATTCCTCCGGCGTCATAACCGCGCCGATGTTTTTGCAGACGCTTTGAGCGACAGCCGTCTGCTCTTTTGAACCGACGATATATCCCACATTTGTGCCTTCAAGCAGATTTTTTATGTCCTCCGCATTAACGTCCTCGTCAATCGTTAAAACAGCGCAATTCTGCACGGCAACGCCGTCTGACGCGTGGAGCATTTCATTCGTCACGCGGACGTTTCCGACATTTGTAAATGTCATTTCTCTTACGATTTCAAGCTTTTTATATTTTGCGCCCAAGCTTCTTATTGCGGCGGCGTTTTCGTGCGTCACGGTGATTTTCCCGGTCACAACAAGCTTTTCGAGCCGTGAAATAACATCCGCGATATTGCCGCGCGCGTCGAGGTTGCCGAAAACAAACAGCCTTGTTCCGTATTCGTCCAAGAGATCCACGTTCAGATTTGCACTGCCGTTCGCAATCGCGCAGTCGGACGGCGCGGGAATAATTTCCGTGTCATAATCGAACATCGAAAGACACTCATCCACTCTGTCCTCATGCGTGATAAACCGCTTTGTTTTGAATTTGACCTTCTTTTGGGTGAGCCTCGAAACGTCAACCGTCCTGTCAGTGAGACTGACCGTGCCGCCGACGTAATATTTGCCGTCACGCGCAGCGCGGGCGATAAACATATCGTCAATCGTGAGCTTTGAATGGAGTTTTGTATAGTCGTCGGGGTATGTGCCTATGCAGCCGTTTACATTTACGTTTGCAAGCGAGCTTACAATGCTTTCGGGACATTCCAGATTGCCGTTTACGTCAATGTACGAATACATTTCAACCGTCCTGTTCGCACCCTTTTCGATCTCCACTCCGCCGTTTACGGTAAGAACAGTACCCTTTTTCGGCAGCGCCGCGGCTGTTATTTTATGAGGACCGTTTATCTCGACAACCGGCACATCGTCTTTTGTTGACAGTGTTTTCGCCGCATGGATTTCCGCGCCCAGACGGCTCAGTACCTCGCGGCTGCGGTCGTCGATAAGCATTACCGCCGTATTGATTTCGATCTTGTCATACTTCGCGTATGATTCCTCGTTGATGTTCCTTGCGTCGCATGTGGCACAGTTTATTTCCAGCCTTTTCTTTTCCATGATTATTCCTCCTTCAGCATTTTACGCAGTTTCCTTCGCGTTTCACTCAGCCTTGACCGCACCGTGCCGGACGGCATATTAAACATTTCGCCGATTTCATTCGAGTTGTAACCCTCGAAGTACCGCATACGGAACATTAACCCGTCGGGGTACGGAAGTGTGTTTATAAGCTCATCCGTTTCCGCGTCGGCGTAATCGTCACTGTCCGCGGCAGTGTCGGGCAAGTCGTCAGAAACGCTCTCGAAAGCGGAATGACGCACACGGTCGAGATATATGTTTTTTATCGTGGTATACAGCCACGCGCGTGACTGCATGGGGTGGAGCTTTTCAAGCGTTTCGGATTTGATCAGTGCGCGCGCAAATGCCTCCTGAACCATGTCCTCCGCCGTCGTTTCATCGCCGCACATACCCGCGCACCACGAAACGAGCTCATCGAAAAACTCGCCGTACAGCTCATCAATCGTCATATACCTCACCGTCCCCTTCATCCGCGTTCATTTATATAACGTTTAAAAAGGCGAAAATGTTGAAGGTTATAGGAATTTTTATATCTGTTTTGCGAGATTGATCATTTCAATCGCGCCGAGAGCGCAGTCGTAGCCCTTATTGCCCGCCTTAGTTCCGGCACGCTCTATAGCCTGCTCGATGTTGTCGGTCGTAAGTATGCCGAACATTACGGGTACGCCCGTGGCGAGCGATACCTGCGCTATGCCCTTCGACACCTCGTTGCAGACGTAATCGTAATGCGAGGTCGCGCCGCGTATTACCGCGCCGAGACAAATCACCGCGTCGTATTTGCCGCTTTCAGCCATTTTTTTAGCCATAAGCGGTATCTCGAACGCGCCGGGTACCCACGCAAGCGTGATGTTGTCGCCGCTTACGTCGTGACGCAAAAGTCCGTCCTCCGCGCCGCTTATGAGCTTTGATACGATGAACTCGTTAAAACGCGACGCGATAATGCCAATTTTGACGTCTTTCGCTACTAATTTTCCTTCCAAGATTTTCATTGTTATTCCTCCTTTTTTATGGTAAATTATGATTTGACGGTGTAAATGCGGGCGACCGTCATGTATGACCCCCTCGGAGAGGGGGTTTTGCGGTCGGCGGGTCATCGCCCCTACGCCCACGCCTAAATCATAATTTATTCCTTATCATAATTCAAATAATGTCCCATTTTGTGCTGTTTTGTCAGCAAATAAAACTCATCATCCGCGCCCGCTTCTATTTGTATCGGCACGCGCTCGACAATTTCAAGCCCGAATTTTTCCAATCCGTCAATTTTCAGCGGGTTGTTCGTCATGAGCCGCATTTTGCCCACGCCGAGCTCCGCGAGTATCTGTGCGCCGACGCTGTAATCGCGCATATCCTCGGGGAAACCGAGCGCGAGGTTTGCCTCCACCGTGTCCATACCCTCGTCCTGCAAAGCGTATGCGCGGATTTTGTTTATAAGACCTATTCCGCGTCCCTCCTGTCTTAAATAGAGCAGCACTCCCCTGCCCTCTTTCGCAATTCGTTTCATCGCCGCGTCGTACTGCTGACCGCAGTCGCAGCGTGCGCTGCCTAACGCGTCGCCGGTGAGGCACTCCGAATGTACGCGGCATAAAATCGGCTCGTCGGGGTTCATTTCGCCCATCGTGAGCGCGACGTGATGCTCGCCGTTAAGCTTGTTCACAAAACCGTGAATTGTGAATTTACCGTAACGCGTCGGGAATTTTGCCTTCGCCACACACTCGACTATCACCTCATGCTCGCGGCGGTACTTTTCCAAATCCGCGACCGATATAAGCGTAAATCCGTGTTTTTGAGCGAACTCCGTAAGCTGCGGCAGGCGCATCATGTGACCGTCGTCAGCCATAATTTCACAGCATAGCCCGCACGGTTTAAGCCCCGCGTATTTGAGCAAATCCACCGTTGCCTCGGTGTGACCTTTACGCTCGAACACTCCGCCGTTTTTCGCGATAAGCGGAAACATGTGTCCGGGGCGGCGGAAATCCGACGGCAGCGCGTTTTCGTCGGCAATTTTGCGAGCCGTGTCGGCGCGTTCGTACGCGGATATGCCCGTAGTCGTGCCGACCGCATCGACCGACACGGTGAACGCCGTTTCGTGGTTGTCTGTGTTGTCGGCGACCATAGGCAGAAGGTGCAGTCTCGCCGCCCATTCGCCCGACATCGGCATACAGATAAGCCCCTTCGCATAGCTTGCCATAAAGTTGAGCATTTCACCCGTGGCAAACTCGCACGCGGCGATTAAATCGCCCTCATTTTCTCGGTTCTCGTCGTCAACCACCATTATCATTTTACCCTGTTTTAAATCCTCTATCGCCTCGGGGATTGTGTTAAACTGCATTTTATGTCAACCTCCTTAAAATCCGTTTTCTGCCAAAAACTCATACGTTATGCCGCTTTTTTGAATGTTTTCCGACGGCTGCATCAGCTTTTCCACATACTTCGCGATTATATCACATTCGAGATTTACCGCGTCGCCGACGCGTTTTTCCAAAAGCGTCGTTTCGCCGCCTGTATGCGGAATTATCGAAACCCTAAAGCATTTATTGTCAACGTACGCGACCGTCAGGCTTATGCCGTCAATCGCAATCGACCCTTTTTCGACGATATACCGCAGAATTTCCCTGTCAGCCACGACGGTTACCCATACCGCGTTGCCGTCGTTTCGCATATTTGTTACCGTCCCCGTGCCGTCAATATGCCCCGACACTATATGCCCGCCGAAACGTCCGTCGGCTTTCATGGCGCACTCCAGATTCACGCGGCTGCCGACCGAAAGCGTGCCGAGCGCGGTACGGCTGAACGTTTCATTCATTACGTCCGCGGTGAAAATGCCGTTCCCGACCTCAACCGCGGTCAGGCAAGCACCGTTTACCGCAACACTGTCGCCGATTTTAATACCGTCGGTAATGCCGCATCTTATTGTCACAGTTCCGCGCTGTTTGTTTATCGCCGTCACCGTTCCAACATCTTCGATTAAACCCGTAAACATGCACATCACTCCTTTACAACGTCATATTCAGCCATTATGTCGCCGTCAACAGGCGATACGGCTCTTAATTTCAGCTTGACGGCGTTTTTCATAAGCTCAATTCCCGCGCCGCCGACAGGCGATTTTGCGCCGGTTCCTCCGATTATTTTCGGCGCGGTGAATACCTTTACTTTATTTACTATACCGCTTTGCAGTGCCGCAAAATTCAATTCTCCGCCGCCTTCGAGAATAACGCTGTCTATTTGCATTTCGCCGAGCTTTCGCATCAGCGCCGCCAAATCGACGCGTCCGTTTGTGTCGGGAACATACATTACCTCTATTCCCTTTTCGTTTAACGCTTTTTCTTTTTCCGCGTCCTTTACGGCAGCGGCAACTACGGTTCGCACATCCCTTGCGGTTTTTACGATTTCACTGTCCATAGGCAGACGCATTTTGCTGTCGCAGATTATTCTTATCGGGTCGTTTCCGTTTTCGATACGGCAGGTAAGGCTCGGATCGTCCGCCAAAACCGTGCCGATACCGATCATTATCGCCGCGTATCTGTTCCTGTCCTCGTGCGTGATACGGCGCGATTTTTCATTTGAGATCCATCTGCTGTCGCCGGTGCGCGAGGCGATTTTACCGTCGGCGGTCATCGCGTATTTCATCAT
>CANQXJ010000066.1 GCA_947627795.1 uncultured Clostridia bacterium | reverse complement strand
TGTGATACAATATAATTGTTCTATGGTGTATCACAAAACACCCCATATTTCTTCCCTCGGCTGTTGGTAGCGGTCGGGGGAATTTTTTTTATTGATCCAATCTAAGAACTTGATTATAAAAAATCAGTACAACATTGTCCATTTTTTCTTCGTTTAAAGCTATGGCTTTTTGTTTTGATTCTTTGTCATCAAAATCGTTACGTAAAGATTCAACCATAATATCTATTTCGTCTTGTCTTGACTCCAAATCGGACAACTCTTTATCCGTAAGAGCTTTAGGCTCAATTCCTTCCCGTATGCAAGCTTTTTCAGCATATTCTATGCGCTCTTCTTTTGTATCTGCGTTTATTGCTTTGTCCATCAATGTAACAACGCTTTCGTCTGAATCATAAATATTTTTCGTGGTATATGTTACTTTAGAAGGAGTTGGCGACGGTGTCGGTGAAGGTTCAGATGCGCTTTCTGAACAACCGGTTGCTATCAGGAGCGAAAGCGTTAGTAATATAATTAGTCCTATGTTTTTCATAATTTTCATCCTCTCTTATGTGTAATAAATAATAAACCTATTTATAATCCCGTCTGCGGGGAATATAAAACTTACTTTGAATTTGTAGGTATCTGGGTATCTTTCTTTAATTCTTTGATTATGTCATCGGCAATACCGCCGGTTGAGGTAGGATATATATCCAACATTTTATTTATAGCCGGTTGCATATCGGGATTATCTTTATATGCGTCTATCAGTTCTTTATACTCGCTGTTATCCGATTGGGACCTAAATATTTTTGCTCTAATTTTATCCGATAAATCATCCCAAAATAAGTAATTGGGGTCTACACCCAAAATGTCACATAAACGAATTATTTTATCCCATCGGGGAAACGCAATACCTTTTTCGTATGTGTGAATTGAGCCGTCGGTCGTACCTATCATATTCGCCAATTCCTGTTGTGACAAGCCTTTATTTTCTCTGGATTGTCTTAATCTGCTTCCAAAACTCATACAAGCATCCCCTTTCTAATCGTAATTATAATAGAAAAATATTAAAATGTCAATAAAAATCTTGAAATTTAATTAGAAAAATCTAAATAAATTTGAGGAAAAATATTGACAACCAAATTTAATTATGTTATACTCGAATTAAATTAGAGAAAGGAGTGAGGAAAATGAACCCGATAGACGTTATAGAAAGAGTTATCTTTGAGAAGGGGTTAAAAAAGCAAGCTGTAGCAAATCGGATTGGATTATCCCCGCAACAGTTTTCAGAGCTACTACATGGGCGCAGAGCTATAAAAAGCTCGGACATATTGCCAATTTGTGAGGCGTTGGATATATCCCCGAATGAATTGTATGGCTACAGTAAAAACGCGACAGATGCGGCGTAAGGGGAGGGGTGATTAGATGAAAAAGATAAAGCAGTTAAGAGAGCGGTACCTGTATTGGCGCCATTACGGAGACCAGAGAACTCCGTGGATTTGGCTTGAAAAGTTTTCGCCGATTTATCAGACAATATGTTTGGTACTTTCTATTATCGCACTTGTAATCTCGTTATTAGTGAGATAACAATACTGGCAATAGCTACAATCAAAGCCAAAGTTGAAATTACATACGGATATATTTTATAGGCTTTATCCCATCGGTCATATTTGATGTAGTCGATACCGTCTTGCGTTATATCACAGCGGGGATAATCGACTCTTACAGTGCCGTCATAGTCTATATAGGTTTCCGCGAATAGCAGACCTTTCGATATTAAATCAAGCAGTATTTTATCATCTTGCGGAAACGGTTTATGTCTACGTATTGATTTTAACGTTTCAAGCTGATCCGGAGTTATGTTGATTTCGGTACCAAATTTGTTTGCCATAATTACCACCTCATGGGAATTATAGCATAGGAAAAAGGATATTTCAAGTCATAAGGAGGTGATCAACGTGGTAAAGAAGGAACGGGTAACGGCTGAAGAAGTAAAAAAATTGCTTATGCTACAATGGTTGACACAGAAGGAGTTCGCGACCGTTATGGACATATCAGACGGACAGCTTTCAAAGCAGCTCAAGCGCGGCGAGTATCGGGACCTGTACATAATGAACGGCGCGAGCCGTAAGTTCAACACAACCAAAGTCAAACGGTTTCTCGGGCTTGACGTCGTTGCATAATAGCCCGATTACCGGAAAAGAGGAGGCGAGTTTATGACGTTTGCGAAAATTTTAGGCATAATTATGCTTATCACAGCTGCGGTCGGATACCGAATTGCGTTTGCGGAATACTGCCGGAAGCGACGGCGCCAAATCAAACGCAATATAGTCACGCACTATCGCGCTCGACTGCGTCGGGCAAATTTCCAAATCTGGCAGATGTCCGTTGAGAAATTCAGCGCGGAAGAAAAACAGCGTATAGCCGAGAGGCGCGGCATTATTTATGTCAAACATCCGGCGATGATGGAGCCGCTGAAAACCGCAATAGAAAGGAGGGGCGATAATGCACGAGAGAAAACAGCTTGACGACTGCACAAATAGCGGTGTTAGAATTATTCGGGCTAAAGAAAAAGACCGCAGAGATGGCAGCTCGAACGGTCAATCGGTACAGATTTTCAAACGGTCTGTACCCTTACTATAACACAGAAAGGGGTTTTTGTCAAATGGATTTTAAAGAAAAACTTGCCGAGGCTATTAAGGACTTCTCGGCGGAAGATCTACGCGACTTACTCGCGTTTGTACGCGCTCTCAAAACCGGGGTCGTTAAATCCTCCAGTGAATGGATTGCACTAAAAGCCGAAACGGCGATAGAAAGGGGGGTGTCAGGCATGTCTGAATTAAAATCAGAAATCTTACGCAGTTTGCTTGAAAGCGATGAGTATGTAGAAGACCTGGAAACCTCGCATTATAAAAAGCTTGAAAGCCTCTTAGAAGATTCATCAAATAAGTTTTGTGAATGCTTACCTCTTGAACTGCAATCGGGGTTTAAGGCAATAACGGAGATGTATACTACGCTCTGTTTTGAAAGCCGCGAAATAGGTCAAGCTATAGGTTTAAAAATTGCCTATGCAGTGTTAGACCTCCTGCATAATCCGAAAATGTCGCTTGAACGTCTAATGCAAACCTATCCGAAAGTTGAGGATATGACTGCGATAGAAATAAACAAGTTGGAAGCATCACTCGCAAATTATAAAAAAGAGAGAAAGGAAGTTGATACATAATGAACATAGTAATCAAGTTAGAACAAAGAGATTTTGAAGGCAACAAAGAGGTCTTTGACCGGATGTACGCATTATGCGGGGCATTAAACCCCAGAAAGGACGAAAGCGCACACCTGTCGAAAGAGTCGGTTGAAAAGTCGGCGGGCGTGATACGGGAGCCGGAAGACGATACCGAAGCGTCAGAAGACGTTTCCCAGGATACGGAGCCTGTATCGGCGGCCGATGAAAATGTAGCGTATACGATAGAGCAGGTTCGTACCGCGTTTTCGGCGCTGTCGAAGTCGAAGGGCAAGGAAGCGGCGAAGGGCATCTTAGCCGATTTAGGCGTTGCGCGTGTACCGGATTTGCCGAAAGACAAGTACGCCGAGGCTATGGCACGCATTGAGGCGGTGAAGTAAATGCCTGGAGAACACGCAAAACTATCGGCATCCGGCGCGAAGAAGTGGCTCAACTGCCCTGCGTCCGTTACAATGGAAGCGGATTTTCCGGACACATCAAGCGCATATGCGGCGGAAGGAACAACGGCTCACGCATTGGCCGAAATAAAGCTATTGCTGGCGCTTAACCGCATATCACGCGTGCAGTACCACAAAATCGCCCGCGACCTCGAAATCACAGAGGACATGGAAGAATACACCGACGCATACCGCGACTTTGTAATCGAGGAATACAACCGCGTTCGGGCAAACACGCCGGGAGCGCAGATATACATAGAACGCCGACTTGACTTCTCGTCCTGGGTGCCGGGCGGTTTCGGCACAGGCGATGCGGTTATCATAGGCGATGATGAGATAGTCGTTGTCGACCTCAAATACGGTCAGGGCGTGAAGGTGGACGCGAGCAACAACCCTCAGCTGAGACTTTACGCTCTCGGCGCACTTGCGGAATTTGGGTACTTATTCAGAGTAAAGGACGTTAAAACCGTTATTTTCCAGCCGCGGGTATCTAACATATCCGAGGAAATTATATGCTTGGAAGCGTTAATCAAATGGGGTCTGACGGTCAAGGAGAAAGCGGCTCTTGCCGACAGCGGAACGGGTGAATGTGCCGCCGGAGAATGGTGCGACAGCGGATTTTGTAAGGCGCGCGCAATCTGCCGCGCATACGCCGAGGAAAAGAGCCGAGCTGCCGCGTATGAGTTCAGACCGCCGGCAGAACTTACACCGGACGAGATTGCAGAGATTATTGACTTGTCCGAAAGGCTTGCGTCATGGTCGAAGCTCGTCAAGGACTACGCGCTCGATACGGCGCTCAGAGACGGCGTGAAGTATCCCGGCTTTAAAGTAGTCGAGGGACGCAGTAACCGCGCTTACGGCGCATCTGAGGCGGATATAGCGGCGGTTCTGACCGATGCAGGATTCAGCGAAGACGATATTTATACCAAAGAGCTTTTGGGTATCAGCAAGATGGAAAAGCTCTTAAGTAAGAAAAGGTTTAACGAGCTTTTGGGCCCGTACATAGTAAAACCGCCGGGCAAGCCTACGCTTGTTCCGACAGAGGACAAGCGCCCCGAATGGGATTCGGCGGTGCAGGACTTCAAAAAATTTATTGAAAAGGAGTAATTATCATGACAAACCAGGAAACAAAAGTAATAACAGGCGAGGTACGTTTCAGCTACCTCAACGTCTGGGAGCCAAAGAAAATTGACGACGACAGCGAGCCGAAATATTCGGTCAGCCTGCTCATTCCGAAGTCAGACACAGCGACAATCAAGGCTATAAACAAAGCGGTTGAAGCCGCAAAACAGAACGGTATCACAAAATTCGGCGGTAAAATTCCGGCGAAATTGAAGCTGCCGCTCCGCGACGGCGACGAAGACCGCGAGGACGACCCAATTTACGCCGGTCATTATTTTATCAATGCGACGTGCAAAACGCAGCCGGGCTTAGTGTACAAGAACGGTCAGCGCATTATCGACAGCACAGAGCTTTACAGCGGTTGCTACGGCAGGGCGTCGGTTACGTTTTACGCGTTCAACACGAGCGGAAACCGCGGAATCGCGTGCGGTCTTAATAACCTGATGAAAACACGCGACGGTGAGCCGCTCGGCGGACGCAGCAAGGCAGAGGACGATTTTGCCGATTACATTGACACTGACGACGACGATGACGAAGACTTCTTGGGCTGATGAAACACCATAAGCTGAAGGGGTACCTTAGTATCGACCTGGAAACCTATTCAAGCGTGGACTTGACGAAAGCGGGAGTGTACGCGTATGCGGACGCTCCCGACTTCGAGATTTTGTTATTTGCTTACGCTTTCGACGATGAGCCGGTAGAGATTATCGACGTTGCTGCAGGTGAAGAACTGCCAGCGAGAGTTTACAGCGCTTTATCTAACCCGACCATTATCAAGACCGCGTATAACGCAAATTTCGAGCGGACGTGTATAAGCAAATTCTACGGTATTACCATGCCCGCGTCACAGTGGCGGTGCAGCTCTGTACATGCGCTTGAGCTGGGCTTGCCGCCCGGACTGGCGAATGTCGCGGCGGCGCTCGGTCTGGAACAGCGCAAGGACGACCGCGGCAAGAGCCTGATAAAATTCTTCTCGATGCC
>CANQXJ010000065.1 GCA_947627795.1 uncultured Clostridia bacterium | reverse complement strand
ATCCTAAATCATACTACCTTTTGCCAACCAACACTACTGATTGCTTCTTGTTAACACCTATAGGCTTTTCTGCTACTGAAGGTCGAGCTTGTCCCCGCTGGAATCCTCGTGCGTGCGACATATTATCTGACAAGTGGGAAATCTACGAAGATATAATTAGCGATTAAGCCGGAACGAGTAAATGACCTCGGCGTGAGAGAAGGAGTGAGGGAAATGCCGGAATTGGACATAAAAGAAATCCTCTGCCAACAGCTGCAACTATTGGCAGAGAGGTCTCGGTGCTGTTGCATGACTGATGATGAATTATGTAATCTTACAAACACAATGATAAACCTTTGCAGTTTTATTCTTTCTCAGAAGAATTAGACTTGTGTTGATTTTTTATTAAATCTATTGCGATTATGCTAAAAGCACATTGACCGTAAATATTTAGGGCGCAGTCATTGCGACAATGCGAAGGAGCTACTACATTAGGGCTTTTATTAAGATTCATAAAGGGACATGTAGCCATTATAATCACCTCACTTTCTACGGTGATTATCCGCCGAGGGAAATCAAGAATTTTTAGGAGGATTTTATAATGGATTTGAAAAAAGAGTATGAACGTATAAGAAAGTACGTTAGCAAGGTAGATGTTGGAAATTATGATTTGTCGTCAAAAGATGCAAATACCATTTATAATTGTTCCACTGATCCATACCGCATGATATATCTCGCATACAAGTACGGCTTTGAAAAAGGATGCCGTAAAACTAAAAAGGCGGTGAAGGTGTGAGCAAGTCATTCAAAAACGACCTTCGCGGCCAACGATTTGGTAGGCTGACGGTATTGGAATTTGTTCCGACAGAAGGGTATAGAAGTTATTGGAAATGTATGTGTGACTGCGGGAATGAAAAATTAGTGGCAAGTAATAATTTACAGTCAGGTACAACAACATCATGCGGATGTATAGCACGAGAGAAACGCGCAATAAGTGGTCGTATCAATGGTTATAATAACCGCACTCACGGTAAAAGCCAAACAAAAATTTACCGTGTTTGGAAAACAATGAGGGCGCGGTGTTATAATGGCGGCGCATCCGTATCTTGTGCCTGCGCTTAAGGGTAACGAACAGACAATAATCGGATTGATCGCGGCGGCGATAAGCGGATGAGAAGTGCGGCTTACTGGGAGCGGGCGGCTCTGTTACGCGAGATCGCGGTACAAGAGGGAGCGACGTATACGGCGGCGGAGGTCCTTCGGCTTTACGATGGCGCGCTTGACGATATTCAGGGCGAGATCAAGAAAATTAAATATAACTTCGGAAAGCGTTACGGTATAGACGAGGTCACGGCGGAATATCATATCAGCCGCGCTATGGAAGAGGATAATCTGCGCTCGCTTATAAAGCTGCTGGAGGACGCGCCGAACGAGCAGGCGCGGCGGGATATACTCGAATACATACACCGCGACGGTTTATCGGTGCGGGCGTACTCGGCTCGGATAGAACGGTATGAACAGCTGAAAAGCGTAATTTATACGAAAATCAAAAACATGGCTGTAAAGGAAACGGCGCTCGTGGGTGCGCTGTTAAACCGCGCTTATAAAGAGAGCTATTACGGAATGATCGACGATACGGCAAAGGGTATGGACGTGGGAATAAGCTTCGCGGTGCTGAATGACAGAGCGATCGACGAGGCGGTCAATGCGAAATGGCACGGGAAGCGGTTCTCCGAACGCATATGGGGCAATACGGACAGGCTCGCCGAAGAGGCGCAGGAGCTTATCGCGAAGGCGATCATATCCGGCGAGAGCTATGCGAAAACAGCGCAGAAATTAGCGGATAGGTTTGGCGTTGATAAGTTCCACGCGGTCACGCTGGTACGCACGGAAACATCGCATATTCACGCCGTAGCGGACAAAAAGGCGTATGAGGATTTGGGTATTACCGAATATAAATACCTCGCTACACTCGACGACAGGACGTGCGAAACGTGCGGCGCGCTTGACGGGAAGGTGTTCAAGCTGTCGGAGGCGCGCGAGGGCGTGAATTATCCGAGTATGCATCCGAGATGCAGATGTACCACGACGATGAACAAGCCTTATATAAAGCGCAGCGCACGTGATCCTGTTACCGGAAAGAGCGTTTATGTTGACGGCGATTTGGATTATAAGACGTGGAAGGAGAGCCTTACGCCGGAGCAGCGGGAGGCGCTGGATCTGGCGAAGCGGAAGGATAGCCGCAAGAGTGCGGATAAGCTGCAGTATAAGCGGTATCAGGATGCGCTCGGACGGAAAAATGTGCCGAGTTCATTTGACAAATTTCAGGAATTGAAGTATAATGGCGATGGGGCGGAATATGAGAAGTTAAAGCTCGACTACAAGGAAAAACGCAATTCTTTACAAGAACGGCTTGATTATATTTGGGTAAACGGAGAAAAGAATTTTATTCCGACCGGGGCGGTTATGACATATACAAAGACAATAGCCGGCGCGGGAAGTAAAAAAGAATTAAGAGATGCTCCGCGATTAGTTAAGTGCTATGGTGGTACAGAAAATCAATGGAAAAAACGTGTCGGAAGAGTTGACAGCGAGAAATATTTTTTTGATGTGCATTGGTACGAGCTTGACAAAAAACAGTATGAAGTGAAGTTAAGTTACAGAGGTGACAAAGAATGAAATTAAAATATATAGGAGAGAGTTTCGGAGCTGCGTCATTGACCGACGGACAGACATATATCGCTACTGTCAGCGATATAGGCTATTACAGAGTATTTGACGATAGCGGCGAGGACTATATGTATTTTCAAGACAATCCGCGACCGCTTGACGGAAGCAGTCCGGGCGGACGTTGGGAAATTGTCGAGGATATGAACGAGCGAGAGCGGACTCTTTACGAAAAAATAAAAAAAGCCGTCAGAGCTGATGAGAGAAATAAATTGCTTGAAGAAACGCTGAAGATTTGTGAAGAATACGCTGTTAAATATGTGGATGAGATTGAGGCGGTTGTTCAAGATAACTTGAATAAATAAAACCAAATACAGCTTATAAAAGCACGTTCAAGCGGACGTGCTTTTTGTATGGGAAAGCATTACGTTGATAAATTGAAAGCGGCTGTTGACAAAAACGCTGAAAGTGGTATAATGGATATGAGGGGTGAGAAAATGGATATAGAATATTCTAAACAAGCCGTAAAGACCATAAAAGGGCTTGACCGCTCTGCAAAACAAAGAATAAAAGAGGCAATAGAAAATATACCGCATGGCGATATAAAGCCGCTAAGAGGTAGCAAGGATAGTTTACGTCTGCGTGTGGGCGATTGGCGTATATTATTCTCTTATCAAGGCGAGAATATAATACTGATAGAAAAAATCGCGCCGCGCGGCGGAGTATATAAGGGGGTATAAAGATGTCACCTATAAAAAATCAGTTGGTAGATGTTATTGACATTCTGCCGGAAGACGAGCAAAGGTTATTGCTGGAAATAGCGAAAAGGTTCATATCCGATGACGTGGCAACCGCTGACGATTTGGCGGCAATTCAAGTTGCGCGGGAGGAATATATAAATGGGGAAACCGTAAGTCATTCGGCTATTGACTGGAATTAAAAGACGAAAAAACCAAATACAGCTTATAAAGCACATCGGAGACGGTGTGCTTTTTGTATGCCGAAATCCCAATAGATTGGGAAAGCGAAGGGAGGTGGAGGTAAATAATTGACTTTGAGCAGTAGTCGTTAAACAGGCTAAATTTTATTTCAAGGAGGGGTAGAAATGGCAGAACCTATCATTGAACCGACAACAACAGAGCCGGCACCGACAGGACCGACAACGACAGAGCCGACACCACCGGAGCCGAAAGGACCGCCTGCCGACCCGCAGCCGTCATTTACGCAGAGCGACATTGACAAGGCGGTAGAGGCGGCGGTCAAGGCGGCTAAAGAGGGCTGGGATAAGGAGCGTTCCGAAGCGGAGCGGCTTGCGAAACTCAGCAAGGACGAGCGCGAGAAGGAGCAGTTTAGGCTTGACCGCGAAAAGCTCGACGCCGACCGCGCGAAGCTCGACCGCGAATTGCTTGTGCATGAGGCGGCAAAGCAGCTGCGCGAGAAGGGCGTGCCGGAAATGTTTGCGGAACGCGTCATAGGCAAGGACGCGGATGAAACGAAGTCCAATATCGACGGCTTCGCTAAGGAGTGGAGCGACGCGATACAGTCGGGGATCAACGAAAGATTAAAGGGTTCACCTCCGCCTATGCCGGGCGGCGGCGCGCCGGGCGCGTCTATGGCGGACGTAATCAAAAACAGTATCACACAGGGATTTTAAGAAAGGACAGGTGAAAATCAATGCCTATCAACACATTGGAGTTTGCGAGAATTACGCAGACCCAGCTTGACAAGCAGGTTGTCGCCGAGGCGACCTCCGGCTGGATGGAGCTTAATTCGTCCAGAGTGAAGTACAGCGGCGGCAACGAGGTAAAAATACCGAAATTATCAATGGACGGTCTTGGTAACTATGACCGCGACAACGGTTTCGTGCAGGGTTCGGTAACGCTCGAATGGGAAACGAAAAAGCTTACGCAGGACAGAGGACGCACGTTCCAGCTTGACGCAATGGACGTTGACGAGACCGCATTCGTTGCTACGGCGGCAAGCGTTATGGGCGAGTTCCAGCGCACGCGGGTTATTCCCGAAATCGACGCTTATCGTTATTCGTCAATCGCGACACAGGCGATCGACAAGGGTAAGGCGACAGAGAGCTATACACCGGACGCGTCGGACATTCTTACGAAGCTGCGTGAGGATATTTATAAGATTTACGATGTAGCGGGCGAAATTCCGCTTGTAATCTCGATGTCCATGCAGGTGGCGGCTATCCTTGAGGGTTCAAAGGAAATCGCGAAGGTTCTTGATACCGGCGACTTCAAGCGCGGCGACATCAGCACAAAAGTACGTACGCTCGACGGTGTGCCGATTATGAAAGTGCCGTCGGCGAGAATGCAGACAAAATTTGTATTCTACGATGGCAAGACCTCCGGCGAACCCGATCAGACGAAGGGCGGCTTTAAGGCGGACGAGAGCGCGAAGGCTATTAACTGGATCATTCAGGCGCGCGACACGGCGATCGCGGTTTCCAAGACCGACAAAATCCGCGTGTTCAATCCGGACACAAACCAAAAGGCGGACGCGTGGAAGCTCGATTACAGAAAGTATCACGATTTATGGATAATCGGTGATTTACTTGCGATTTACAACGAAAACGGGCGCGCAAGGTTGAAGCTCGGTAATGACGGAGGGCAGTTTATTCTGAGCATTTACGATGAGGACGAAAACCTCCGAATAAAACTCGGCGACCACGGCGGCGCATACGCGTTCGCTATTTATGACCGCAGAGGAAATCCTGCTATTTACATGGATGAGGACGGAAATATAGTAGTTGCGGGCAGGATTAAAACGCATGATGAGACTATAGTCGGGTCTAACCTTGTTGTCGGCGAGAACACGAGCTCCGGAAGAATTGATTTCGCGGGTATGATCAACAGCTCGGAAGGCAGTATCGAGGTCGTGGACCATAAAATGATACTCAGGGCGGATTATATCGACCTTGTCGGAAATGTCAATATAAACGGGACGCAGGTCGATTTATAGGGGTGATTATATGAACAGAGGAATACCGCCTTAGGGCGGCTTTTTAGTAAAATCCCAATTAATTGCGAAAGAAGGGAAAATATGAATTTAAATTTTAATTTCAACGCGAAAACACTGCTGTCAAAATGGTGGACGATCGTGCGCGATAATTTTCAGGCGATACAGTCGGAATTTAATACGCATGTGAGCGAATTCAATACCGCAAAGAAGGATTTGCAAAAGCAGATCTCCAACGAAGTAAGCGCGCGGGAGAGCGCGGACGGCGCATTGCGGCAAAGCATTGAAAGCGAAGCCGATATGCGTTCCCGAGCGGATACGGCGCTCGGCGAGCGTGTTGACAGCGAGGCTTCCGAAAGAAAAAAGGCTGACTCGGCTCTTGACGGCAGACTTTACGCCGTTGAGAAAAAGGCGCACACGC
>CANQXJ010000064.1 GCA_947627795.1 uncultured Clostridia bacterium | reverse complement strand
ATAAATGTGGACATATATATGTATCAAAAAGGCATATCGCTTGAATGAATTGCGATATGCCTTTTCTTGCACCCTGTCCGACAGCCTGTCATAAAATTATTGATTATACTGTCTTATGTCATGCCATCGAATCCGGCTGTTTTTTGATTGCTGCATATTCTTCAATTCGAACGGCTCCGCCAACGGGCGCATATTAAACGATAAACTGCGCGGTTCGACGCTCCATACAAGTATTTTATCGTTTTCCGTTATTTCAATTCCCTCTAAAACGCTTACGCCTTCGGTAAAGCCTACGCTTATAATTTCCAATCCCGCAAGGCTCCCGTACCCGTCATATTCGGCTTTTATAACCGACGCCGTGATTATTTCGGAATCATCAGACATAAGACTAAGCCTTTTTTCGCATTCGTCGTATCTGACCGTTACCGGCATTTTGTCAATCGGTTTTTCATCCGGAATTTCTGTCGGTTTTCCTGTTGCCTCGGGCTGAGGCGCTGCCGTTGGAGTTGGCTCTTCCATAGGCATCGGTGTTGCCGTAGGTATCGGCGTTGCCGTAGGCGTCGGCGTTGCCGTAGGTATCGGCGTTGCCGTAGGTATCGGCGTTGCCGTAGGCGTCGGCGTTGCCGTAGGCGTCGGCGTTGCCGTAGATATCGGCGTTGCCGTAGGTATCGGCGTTGCCGTAGGCGTCGGCGTTGCCGTAGGCGTCGGCGTTGCCGTAGGCGTCGGTGTTGCCGTAGGCGTCGGTGTTGCCGTAGGCGTCGGCGTTGCTGTAGGTATCGGCGTTTCCGTAGGCGTTGGTGTTGCCGTAGGCGTTGGTGTTGCCGTAGGCAGTGATTCCGCTGCCGTTTGCAGCGCGTTATATATATTAAGGCGCGCGCCTGTCTTTATTTTTCCGTCAAGATCGGGTACAGGATCGGCGGATATTTCCAAATTCATTATAACGTTTTCCGGTGTCATATCGGGGCTAAGCGACTTCACAGCCGCAGCTGCGCTTGAAACCATCGGACAAGCCATAGACGTTCCGCTTAATGTATGATATTCAAAATTCTTGTATGTGCTTATAATATTCATCCCGGGCGCGGCGATGTCGACATCCTTCACGCCGTAGTTTGACGTGGAAGCGAGCTTGTCGTTTATATCTGTGTTTGCTACCGAAATTATATTGGGCAAATCATATGACGCGGGATATATTTTTTTATCGTCATTATTCCTGCCGTTATTTCCCGCAGAACATACAAATACAGTACTTGTGCAATCCGCGATTGCATCGTGTATTATATAGTCTAAGCCCGTGCCGCCGAAGCTGCAGTTCGCCACGTCAAAGCCCATATTCTGAATATATCGTATAGCCCGGTAAACCATATCATCAGTGGTTGAGCCGCTGTCACTAAACGCTTTTATCGGCACAATCTTAGCGTTGCGTGCCGCGGAAGCCACTCCGATTCCGTTGTTTGTCACAGCGCTCACTATGCCTGATACGTGCGTGCCGTGGCCTACGCCGTCATCCGTGTCGTTGTCGTCCTCCGCGAAATCCCAGCCGTGAACATCATCTTTTAATCCGTTGTTGTCATTGTCTTTTTCGTCACCGGGAATTTCCCCGGAGTTTGTCCAAATATTGTCCTGCAAGTCGGGATGAGTTATAAGCGTTCCGGAATCTACCACGGCAACCGTGACATCAGAACAGTCAAATCCCATATTCCAAGCCTCTGCCGCCCGCGCCTTATCAAGTGCGTACTGATCTCCTGATACGAAGTACGGATCATTCGGATAATCGGAAAGCCTGTAAATATAATTCGGCGACGCATATTTAATCTGCGGCATACGGCGGAGCTTTTCCACCGTTTCAAGTACATTTTCTTTTCCCGGTTTCTCCAAAGTAAGCTTCAAAGTAACCTCTCCGCCTGTTTCGGCAAGCAGCGAAACCCCGCCGGGCGCAGCGTCGAGATTTTCCGTTTTCGCTATACCCAGTCCCTCGAACGGATCGGATGAAAATAAGCTTATCCCGTTCTCCGTTTTAAGTACCGCAAGAACGGAATCCTCTTCAAATTCAGATTCTTCGCCTTCATTCGCGGCAAATCCGTTCAATGCGGCAAATATTATCAGCGCGGTTAAAAATAGCGCAATATATTTTTTCATCGGAATCAATCCTTAACAGTCGATTTTTTTCATTATATGTTTTTTCGCGCGCATTGTCAACATAATTTCCTGCATATTCTGCTAAATTTTTCTTGAATTATATAAAAAAATATTATATAATAATACAAATAAACGCGCATTTGCGTAATTTCGGAGGAAAAATACATGAAATGTCCATACTGCGGCTTTGTTGAAAGCAAGGTCATAGACTCACGTCCCACGGACGAAAGCAACGCCATCAGGCGCAGACGCGAGTGCCTGAAGTGTCAGAGAAGATTTACTACATACGAAAAGCTGGAATCGATTTCGCTGGTCGTTATAAAAAAGGATCAGTCAAGACAGCAATATAACCGCGAAAAGGTTCTTAAGGGCATCATAACAGCGTGCGAGAAGCGCCCCGTTTCGCTCGCTCAAATGGAGAAGATCGCGGACGATATCGAAAGCGAGCTCTATCAGGCGATGGAGCGCGAGGTAGACAGCGCCACGATCGGCGAGAAGGTTATGGATAAGCTTAAAAACCTCGACGAGGTTGCGTATGTCCGCTTTGCCTCGGTGTATAAGCGGTTTGACGACATACACACGTTTATGAACGAATTGCAGGAGCTTATAAATGAGAAGTAAAATTGATTTGCATACGCATTCCACAGCTTCCGACGGAACTCTGTCTCCGTCGGAGCTTGTGCGTCACGCGAAAAAACTCGGCATAACCGCCTTGGCTCTCACCGATCACGACAGCGTTGACGGACTGGACGAGTTTTTCGCCGAATGTGAAAAACAGGAAATAAAAGCCGTAAGCGGTGTGGAGTTAAGCGCGAGATACGCGTCGGAAATGCACATTTTGGGATATTTCATGGACTATACCGACGCGGATTTTTTAAAAAAGCTTCGCGCTCTGCAAACCTCGCGCACAGACAGAAACCTCGCGATGACAAAGGTGCTGCGCGAACACGGATTTGACATAACCGACGACGATCTGACCTCCCAAAAGGACGGCGGCACTCTCGAAAATACGGGGCGCGCGCATATGGCTATCGCGATGGTGAAAAAGGGATACGTAAAAAATACTCAAGAGGCGTTCGACAGGTATCTCGGCAAGGGGAAGGAATGTTATGTTCCGCGTCTTTCATACCGTCCCGCCGAGTGCATAGAGATGATAAAAAATGCGGGCGGGCTTGCGGTGCTGGCGCATCCCGTCTATATCGCGAAAACAGAGGACGAGCTTAGGGAACTCCTCGGTAAATTAAAGGAATACGGTCTTGACGGCGCGGAATGCTATTACAGCGATTACACGCCGGAATATGTAAAAACATGTTTAAAGGTATGCGCAGAGCTTGATTTGATCCCGACCGGCGGCAGCGACTTCCACGGCGGCAACCGCCCCGGCGTTGACATAGGCGGCACGCTCGGCGCGCCGTACGGTATACTTGAAGGAATGAAGGAGAGATTGAAAAGGCGATGACTGACAGAACCATAGCGGCAATTTCCACCGCCCCCGGAACGGGCGGAATTGCCGTGATACGCATAAGCGGCGCGGACGCGGTGACGATAGCGGACAAAGTTTTTTACGGCAGGGACAAGCTTTGCGATTCTCCCACGCACACCGTTCATTACGGATTTATAAAAAACGCGAACGGCGAAAGAGTCGACGAGGTGCTCGTGACACTCATGCGCGCGCCGAGGACGTTCACGCGCGAGGACGTGGTTGAAATAAGTACTCACGGCGGAAGCTCTGCGGCGAGAGCGGTGCTTGAAACAGTACTCCGCGCGGGCGCGGTTATGGCGGAGCCGGGCGAATTCACGAAGCGCGCATTCTTAAACGGCAGAATTGACCTGTCCCAAGCCGAAGCGGTAATCGACATAATAAACGCGAAAACAGAGCTTTCAAGGCGAAGCGCAATGTCTCAGCTTGAAGGCTCGTTATCAAAAAAAATAACGGAGATGCGGCAAAAACTCGTTCATCTCGCGGCTCAGATGCAGGTTACGATAGACTACCCCGACGAGGATTTGGAGGATATAACGGTCGGCGACATAAGAAACACCGCCGCCGAGTGCCGCGAGAGAGCGCGAAAGCTTTTAGCCACAGCCGACAGCGGCAGGATAATACGAGAGGGAATACGCGCGTCGATAGCGGGCAAGCCGAACGTGGGCAAATCGTCGCTTCTCAACCGTCTCGCGGGAGCGGAGCGCGCGATAGTAACCGACGTTGCGGGAACTACGCGCGACGTTATAGAGGAATATATAAATCTCGACGGAGTGCCGCTGATACTCGAGGATACGGCGGGGATCCGCGACACGGCTGACGCGGTTGAAAAAATCGGCGTGGAGCGTTCGAGAAAGTCCATAGAAGCGGCGGACCTCGTAATAGCAGTATTTGACGCAAGCGCGCCGCTCGACGGCGAGGACAAAAAAATACTTGAAGAAACAGCCGACAAAAAGCGTATTATACTCGTAAACAAAACCGACCTGCAAGAGCCTTCGCAAATGCCCGAGGGAGCAATAGCAATAAGCGCGAAAACGGGCGAGGGAATTGACGAATTCAAAGAAAAGGTAAAGCAAATGTTCAATCTCGGCATGGCAGCAGGAGACGGCGCGGCGGTCACGAATATGCGCCACAAAGCCGCGCTTTTCGAGGCTGAACAAGCGCTTTCGAGAACGGTTGAGGCGCTCGATATGGGAATGCCCTCGGATATCGTATCAATTGATATTAACATAGCAATACAGGCGTTGGGCGAGATCACGGGCGAAACCGTGTCGGACGATATAGTAAACGCGATATTCCACGAATTTTGTGTGGGGAAATAATAACTGTAGGGGCGACCATTGCGGTCGCCCGAATTTGCAAATTTACACAACGGGCGACCGCAAGTGAACCACGCGCTTGCGCGTGGTAGGCGTGTTGCGCAGCAACAAACGCCGTAGCAAAAGTCGCCCCTACGGATTTTAAATAATTTTTTTGTATTCACTAAAACGGTATTTTATGCCGTTATATTCATGCGGTTCCGATTGGCTTGTAAGCCGCCATTGCGTTCCAAAATCGGGGAAAAACGTATCCGCGCGTCCGTCCGCGTCGATATGAGTTATATACGCAGACGAGCAATACGGCAGAAGCAGCGAATAAATTTCTCCGCCGCCTATTACGAAAATCGGTTTTTTCAGTGTTTTTAAAGCTTCGAACAGCTCATCTACGGAATTGCAGACGATAAACCCATCGGCGGAAAAGTCTTTATCGCGCGTCAGGACTATATTTACACGTCCATCGAGAGGCTTTTGATTCGGCAATGACCGCATGGTTTTTCCACCCATCACGACAGCCGCGCCCATTGTGAGGGAGCGGAAGCGTTTCATGTCCTCGGGTATGTGAAAAAGCAGCTTATTATCCCTGCCGATGCCGTTTTTACTGTCAACGGCGGCAATCAAATTCATATCAATCATCAAGCTCGTCTCCGAATATAAGCTCCTGCGCGTAAGGAAGCGTGCGCGCCCAGTTTATGAACGAAACCGACCATTCCGTCAATTTATGGTTTCTCCGCTGCCCCTTCGAACACATCGCAAGCAGGTTTTCGTATGACATCGTAACCGTGCGCGTCTGCTGCCACGACGAGGGCAGCCAGCGGATAAGCTCCTTCCAGTACGCCTTGTCCTTCGTTTCGAGGTATTTTAAGCGCATTTCCTCCAAAAATTCGATATGCTTGTCTATTATTCCCGACAGCCCGCCGCTCTCGTATGTAAGCGAGCCGTCGTAGTCGTCGATTTCAAAGCAGTCGAGCGTGATCGGAGTGGACGCTAACTTATGCATTGTCGAGGTGCTGTTCGCGACCGTGCCGACCTTGTACGTGTCGAACTCCTTCCACCAATAAAGCGGTCCCGTTATATCGACGGACACGAAAATCTGGCGCATAAACTTACGATGCTCCGAGCCGGATTTAATAAGCCGCCGCGCAAGCGACAAATCATTTTCCCCGATCGTGACGTTTCCGTTTTCCTCGGTCGTATCGTTTTTAGCCCACGATTCCAGCGGATTGCGCATACCGCGCAGGGCGCTTTTGAAGCCGTAGATTTCGGTATTTTCAAATTTCATTTTTGGTATTCTCCTTTTTTATGTTGAGGTAAATTATGATTTAGCGTTGTAAGCCTCCCTTGTCAAAGGGAGGGGGACCGCGTAGCGGTGGAGGGATTC
>CANQXJ010000063.1 GCA_947627795.1 uncultured Clostridia bacterium | reverse complement strand
TTCCCGCACCACGGCGCGGTCGCGTTCGGACACCACGCGAAGGCGCTTTACGAGGTATTCAAATATGTCGGCGTACCCGTTGAGGAGATAGGCTACAACCAACCAAAGGGCGCGCGTTATCCGACCGAGAATCCATGGGGTTAAGAAAATGGCATACTACATAGGAATTGATTTAGGTACGTCCGCCGTAAAGCTCCTGCTTATGGACGGCGGCGGCGAAATCGCAAAGCAGACCTCGCGCGAATATCCGCTGTATTTTCCGCACAGCGGCTGGTCGGAGCAAAATCCCGAAGACTGGTTCGCGGCGGTATGCGACGGCATAAAGGAACTTACCGCCGGACACGAAAGTGAAGTAAAGGGAATATCCTTCGGCGGGCAGATGCACGGGCTTGTAATGCTCGACGAGAACGACGACGTGATCCGCCCCGCGATTTTGTGGAACGACGGACGCAGCGCGAAAGAGTGTGAATATCTAAACAACGCAATCGGCAAGTCTAACCTTTCCGCGTACACCGCGAATATCGCGTTCGCGGGTTTTACCGCGCCGAAAATTTTATGGATTCGCGAAAACGAGCCTGAAAACTTCAATAAAATCCGTAAAATAATGCTCCCGAAGGACTATATCGCGTACAAGCTCACCGGCGTACACTCGACCGATTACTCCGACGCAAGCGGAATGTTGCTGCTCGACGTAAAAAACAAATGTTGGTCAAATGAAATGCTCGTTATTTGCGGCATTGATGAAAGCGTAATGCCCCGACTTTACGAAAGCTACGACGTAACGGGGACACTAAAACCTGAAATTGCGGAGCAGCTTGGCCTGAACGGGGACACTAAAGTTATCGCCGGAGCGGGCGACAACGCCGCCGCAGCGATCGGCACGGGGACACTAAAAAACGGTCAGTGCAACATATCCCTCGGCACGTCGGGAACGGTATTTATCGCGCAGGACGCATTTTCGGTTGACGCGCAAAACGCGCTCCACTCCTTCGCACACGCGAACGGCAAATATCATCTTATGGGATGTATGCTGTCCGCCGCGTCGTGCAACAAGTGGTGGCTTGAAGACATACTGAAAACGAACGACTACGACGGCTCGCAGAGGGACATTAAAACGCTCGGCGAAAACGACGTGTACTTCCTGCCGTACCTTATGGGCGAGCGCTCGCCGCACAACAACCCCGACGCGCGCGGAGTATTTTTCGGAATGAGCATGGATACAACACAATCCGATATGACGCAGGCGGTACTCGAAGGCGTCGCGTTCGGACTTCGCGACAGCGTGGAGGTCGCGAGGGAACAAGGACTTAAAATAACGCGCTCGACCGTTTGCGGCGGCGGAGCGAAAAGTCCGCTGTGGTGTGAAATCCTTGCGAGCGTAATGGACATGGAAATAGTTACGCTCGAAAATGAGCAGGGTCCCGCCATAGGCGGCGCGATGCTCGCTGCTGTCGGCTGCGGCGAATACGTGGACGTTTACGAAGCGGCGGAAAAAATCGTGAAGTGCGGAAAGTCGTATTTACCCGACAAGGACTTGACCGCGAAGTATGAAGAAAGATATAAAAAATTCAAAGAGATATATCCGGCGATGCAAGAATTGTTTTAGTTTAAACAGGTGACGAGCTTGATAACCTGCTCGTCCTCGACATAAAACCGGACGATTATTTTCCCGCAGGTACAGCAAGCTACCACGGCGGCGGCTGGTATATAGCGCACGACAGGGATATTATTCGGTGGATGATAGAGCGTAAACGCGCTTAGGATTGTTTTGAATATAAGCGGTTGTTTGCAGAATATTTGGATTGTAAATATTGATACATACAAGGGAAAGTGAGGATAGCCATTGTGAATTCTCCTTTCCAAATTCCTCAAACTAAAATGAACCGCAGAATATTCTACGGTTCATTTGTGATGATTAACATATTGTCTTTTCAAACATAAATTCCTGCATAACATGGTGTAGTAATGGTATAGCAGAGTCTCGTGAAACCTCAGAAATCCGCACCATTATGCCATTTATTCGCTTAACGGCTTCATCGTCGGGATTATCACCACCGCTCCGAAATGCCGAGAAATGGCGTACTTACGGCGGTCTGTTCACTTGTCGCGTTTCGTGCCTTTGTATATAAGGCTTCGCGTGTTCGCAAATTTGTTCGCAAAATTTATAACCGCCTTTCCGTGACGTGCTTCTTTGTCAAACGATGAAACCGGTGGTATGCAGCTTTTGCGGTATGCCCTTGAGAGACTCTTAAATGCGTTTTAAGGTGCTTTTTTATCTCGGCTTATTTTTATTACTTAGCGCTTTTTATTCGCTCTTGGGGCGATTTTGAGGCTCTGAGGGGCTAAATGCGCCCCTCGCTTTCCTGTCTCTTCTTTTCCGCGTTCTGCTTCATATCAAGCTGTGCCTCGGTGTAGATTTCAACTGTCGTCTGCATGTCGCTGTGTCCGAGCAAACCCATTAGCGTCGTGATGTCAGTACCCGCGCGGGCGTGATTTGTCGCGTATGTATGCCGCAAGGAGTGACAACTGAAATCCGGCAGCAGTACGTCCGTATCTTCGTCATTCGCCGCCCGTATTATCCTTTTGAGCGCTCTGTTAAGCGTCGCTTGCCCGACAGTGTCGCCGTAGCGGTTACCGAAAATAAAGCCGCTGACGCCGTCAACTTCCGCTGTGCAGATTTTGCCGTACTCGCGCTGTTCTTGTAACACTTCCTTTACATCATCGGCAAGCGGCAATTCGCGGAATCCCGCGGCTGTTTTTGTCGTATTGATACGCCGCAGCATTTTTCCGCTTTCCGCGTCTTTGTAATAGATAAGGTTACGCCGTATGCGTATAATGTTGTTTTGGTAATCTATGTCGTCCCACGTCAAGCCCGAGAGCTCGCCGACTCTTAGCCCCGTCTTTATCATAAAGCTGAAAACGGGATACCACTCGGTACCTTGGATAAACTGCAAAAACCGCCGCTGTTCTTCCGGCGTTAGGGCTTTCTTCTTTACTTGCGGAAACTCGCGGCGTAGCTCCCGCAAGGCGTTATCAGTCGGGTTGCGTCTGATTGCGTCATCTTTTTCCGCCATGTCGAAAATCTGATGTAAGACATTTTGAATTATGCCGCAGGTGTTCACAGTGACGCCGCGGTTGACAAGGTCATTAAAAAAGCGCTTGATGTCTGTGTATTTGATGTCGGCGATACGCTTTCGTCCCATGGTGCGCTCTACGAATTTATTATACATATAAATGTAATTCGATCGCGTGTTCCACTTCAAGCCGCGCTTTGCAAGCTTCCATTTTTGAAAATAAGAGTTAAGGCTTACCCGCGCGTCTCGCGTTTTTATTCCGTCCACCCTGTCGCGCTCAATTGCTTTTTCTTTTTCGCGCAATTCGTCCAAGGTCGGCGCGCTGATGGACAATTGCCGCCCTTCTTCGCGGTATTTGTACTCGTAGGATCCAGAGGCGCGCTGATACTCACCGGCGGATAACGCGCGCCCTTTGCTGTCTTTTCTGCCGGTTGATTTATTCTTTCTTGCCATTGTATTATAACACTCCTTTTTTTGTTTTGCAATACGCAAAAAAAGGGCGAGGGGAACCATAAGGTCACCCCCTGACCCTTTTTTTGCTTTGTTTTATTTAATTTTTACGCTACATCTTCACCCGTTGCTGTATCTGCCGCTCTGTACATATCCCGCTCGTCATAAGGTGTTATGTCTGTGTACTTGGTTTTGTCGGAGTAGTCCGTCAAGATTCTGCACCATATATTTTCAATAAATCTATTGTACCACGGCATACGTCCCGCTTCTTTTGATTTCTCCATTAGCTCCAGCATAGGGTAGCAAATCACAAATGAATTATAACGTTTATCTGCGGAGGACTTGGTTATCGTCGCGAAGGTTTTGCGTTCAAGAAAACTATCATGTATCGCGTGTGACGCGCAGCACTCAATCATAGCACCCCTTTTGTCCGTGCCGTAGTCTGCCAAAATTTCCCAAGGGTGAGACGCAAGCCATATCTTTTCATAACTGCTTAAACGCCCCCGCCTGCGCACAAAGCCGAAATTGTCCGAGTGTTCCGCGATCCACGCAGCCAGTGCATCCTCAAACAGTCGCCGATCCAGCGGCTTATCCTTGTTTTTGTCGCAATAATTACCATACATCTCAAATATGAAATCTGTCGGTATTCTGCCATACGGAACCTCTTGGAAAATCTCTTCAAAGAACGCCTGAGTCGGTGAATTGTAGAGGCGCATCATTTTAATGTTACCGTCAAGCGCCGCGATGTCCTCCGGCGCAAAATCATCAGCATAGGGTAAGTCAACAAGTATCTTTAAGAGATATTCCAAGACTTCCTTTTTCGCGATGTATGTGTTCTTGATTTTAGGGTCGCAAGCTGTGCCGTTAAATCGGCGGGTAAAATTAATGTGAATTTGGTGCGTCGTGCTTGCTTGATCCTTGCTCGAAAAATTTACCTCGCCGTTCGTCGCGGCGTATAGCACGCCTCTAAGTGGTAGCGCTTCCGAATCGCAAAACTTACGCTCCGCCCGTACCGGCTGCCCGCGGAGTATGTTTTTGAGATACTCCGAACCTGTCCAAGCCTTGTGCGTGTCAGGGTCGTCCGCCATCATCATATACGCGAGGCGTAAATCGTCCGGGTTGAGCGTAAACGAGGACTTATCAAGCGCCGATATGTCAACGCGCATAATTCTGTTGCCGCCTGTTCCCCCTGTGTTATACTCCGGCGAGTTATTGCGGAGGTACGCGTCCGAAGTGTGATCAATGAGATTTGTCAGCAATTCGAGAAACGTACTCTTTCCGTTTTTACCTGCACCGCGTAAGCCGCTCCTGTCGTCACTTGTGAGCGCGGAGGCGGTATTTTTCAAAAATATTCCGTTGCAGGTCAAGCCCGAAAAGCCGCGAATTGTGAACTGCATAGCGCGTAATAAGATGTTTACAGACGCGTCCGCAATTTTAACCTCTGCCGGCGTGTTTCTTACGAACAGAGAATTTATAAACGCGATCGGGTCGAAATACGGCGGCGGTACTGCCGCGGGGTTGTAATTCGTGTCAATTTTGCGGAGCGGCGTGTAATACGGGTCATACTTTTCCATATACTCCGGGGAGTTGTATGGCGTGAATGTAGCCCCGTCCGACAAATCAATAACCCCATTGTTTGCAAAAATCAAATCATTATTTATTGCATTCGGTCGCGCGTATTTTTCGGTGTTCGCTCTGTTGAAAATTTCTGCTTTCACGGCTGCTTCTACGTCCCGAGCGAGGCTTGCCTTGGGGGTGCTATATATGATGTTGTAAATCATCGACATCAGCGGGCTCGAAACGTCTCCCGCTTTGGTGGTATTTGGTAAAACTTGCCAAATTCCGGAAAAGTCGCCGTGTGTTTCATAAATGCGCGCGACGATATGGGGCCCGCCGGAGTATATAACGCCGATGTCTGTCGCGTTGCAAATCATCAGAGTCGCGAGGATCAAAAGCGTCTCAGTTGAGCCCGTCTTAATCGGCGGGAGTCCCCGATCTTTGCGCTTGGGCGCCGACATCCCCACTTCCATGTTCAGCAGTTTAAGCATCATATCAACCAATTCACGCGCCCGCTTCGCATTCTGCAAATCTTTCGTTGTGTAACGGTGATAGCTCAGGCGATTTTCGAGAAACCCGCGAATGCAGCGTGCGCTGTCGGGGTATCCCATCGAGATATATCCTGTCGAATACATATCGGTGCTGGTCAACACTGCCGTCAGTTCCTGCGGCGTCATTTGTGCAATAATGCCTCTGATTTCATCAGTTGATAAATTGCAATCATTCGCCAAACGCTCGGCGATTTCCTGCGCCGCTTCTTCCTGTGGCGTGAAGAATTTAGCATTTTTTTCGTTCATTCGAAATCATCCCTTTCAATAAAATTGTTTTTCCGATTTTTTGAGGTTATGTGGGATATTTCTCGTTTCAATTGTTTGTTTGAGAATTATTGAAAAATAATGATAAAATTTAGGTTGATCGCGGTCGCCCAACGGCACCGCTTAAAATTAGGTTGATCGCTGCGTCCAAATGGGGGCGCCGCTTATGTCTATTATACCGCAAATGGTGGCAAAATCAATTCGATTTGTGGATGATGTCAAAACCTTCCACCAACAAGTTATGCGTTGCCTTTGCGATTTCCTCCGATGTTGAATACTCAATCTCTATATCTTTCGATCCAAACGTTTTTGTTACCTATCACATAGCAATCACAATCCTTTACTTGAGACGAACCGATATAAATATAATCGCGTCCGCCACGTACTAATTCCGGGTGTTTTTCAGCGAATTCTCGCTTCAGGCGTTCACTCTCTTCTCGAGCAACCCTTTCATAGTCGCAGTCTGTCTCGGGTAGTGTTGACGTATCCTCAGGATACGTGTACAGCGCATTGTCCGGTGTAGGATAGTGCGGGTCGAATATATACGCCTCCAAGTAATTAAGGTTTGTCTCTATCTCTTTGATCTTATCTTCGAGTAGACCGTTCTCGTAATAAAGCTCCGGATCATCCTCGTCGTAGAGCTCGCGGAGTTCTCTCTGCTCCTCTCGGATTTCCGCGAATCTGCGGTGTAACTCCTCAATTTCATCTTTGTAAATTTCCCGCAATGTCTCAATTGTATTTGACATTCAGTATCACTCCTTTTTACAATTTTAATTTGTTCATTGTTTAATTGGTTGAAAATAGAATTATAAAAATTAGGTTTCAAAATTAGGTTTCTTTTTGGAGTTCTTCTTGGGGTTCAAAA
>CANQXJ010000062.1 GCA_947627795.1 uncultured Clostridia bacterium | reverse complement strand
ACGCGGTCCCCCTCCCTTTAACAAGGGAGGCTTATACCACTAAATCATAATTTACGTAATAAACACAAGAAAGGGTATGATTCACATGGCAAAGGGCAGCATTTCCGTTGATTCGGAAAATCTATTCCCTATTATTAAAAAATGGCTTTATTCGGATAAGGATATATTCCTGCGCGAGCTTGTTTCAAACGGCTGCGACGCGGTTACAAAGCTTCAAAAGCTCGCCGGAACAGGCGGCGCGTCGATCGAGGACGAGCCGCATTTTAAAATTACCGTTTCCGTTTTCAAAAATGCGAAAAAGCTTGTTGTAAGCGATAACGGTATCGGAATGACAGCGGATGAAATCGACAAGTACATCAACCAAATCGCCTTTTCCGGCGCGAGCGACTTTTTGGAGAAATACAAGGACAGCGAGGACAAGGGCGCGCAGATTATCGGTCACTTCGGACTCGGTTTTTACAGCGCGTTCATGGTCGCGGACAGCGTGGAAATTGATTCTCTCTCGTATCAGGACGGCGCGAAGGCGGCTAAGTGGGTTTGCGACGGAAGTATGGAGTTTGAGCTTACCGACGGCGAGCGCACCGAGCGCGGCACTACTATAACGCTTAATATCGCCGAGGATTCGGAGGAATTTCTCGAGGAATTCAAGATCCGCGAGATACTCAATAAATACTGCTCGTTCCTGCCGGTCGAGATCTATCTTGAAACAGATACGCCGCATGAGCATGAGCACCACCATGACGACGAGTGTGACTGCGGTCACGACCACGAGCGTGAGGAAGAGCAAGAGGACGAGCCGAAGCCGATAAACAACACGCACCCGCTATGGATGAAAAAGCCGTCGGAGTGCACCGACGAGGAGTACAAGGAATTTTACAGAAACGTGTTCCTCGACTTCAACGAGCCGCTTTTCTGGATCCACTTAAACGTAGATTACCCGTTCAATTTAAAGGGTATACTCTACTTCCCGAAAATAAATCACGAGTTTTCGGGTATCGAGGGACAGATAAAGCTTTACAACAATCAGGTATTTGTCGCGGACAACGTAAAGGAAGTAATTCCCGAATTTCTGATGCTGTTAAAGGGCGTTATCGACTGCCCCGATTTGCCGCTGAATGTTTCGAGAAGCTTTTTGCAGAACGACGGCTACGTTAAAAAGATTTCCGCGCATATCACGCGCAAGGTAGCAGATAAGCTTTCGGGAATGTTCAAAAACGAGCGGGAAAGCTACGAGAAATACTGGGACGATATAAATATCTTTATCAAATACGGCTGTCTGCAGGACGAAAAATTCTACGATAAGGTAAAGGACAGCATAATTTACAAGGATATAGACGATAAATACATCACGCTTAACGACTATCTCGAGGGCAAGGAGAAAAAGGACGTTTACTACGTTTCCGACTCCTTACAGCAGGCGCAGTATGTGAATCTCTTTAAGGAGCAGGGCTTAAACGCACTCGTTCTGCCGTCGATGATGGACACGCATTTTATCTCATTTATCGAGATGAAGCAGCCGGAAATAAAATTCAAGCGAATCGATTCCGCCGCGAACGACATTTCCGACGAGACGGAAAAATCGGACGAAACAAAGGAAAAGGACGACGCGCTTATCGAGAAGTTCAAGAACGAGCTTAACGACGACACGCTGAAAATCGAGGTCCAAGCGCTGAAGAACGCGGACGTGCCGGCTATTATGCTTTTGGGCGAGCAGTCGCGCAGAATGAGGGAGATGTACCGCGCGTACGGTCAGCAGGCGGCGGCTATGGCGGATATGTTCAAGGACGAGTTCACGCTCGTTTTAAACTCAAACAACGAGATTATCCAAAAAATCGAAACGCTTTCCGACGAGGACGCAAATCTCGTTATCGACCATGTATACGATTTGGCGAAAATAAGCCACAGCCCGCTCTCGGGAGAGCAAATGACGAAGTTTATAAAGCGCTCCAACGAGCTTTTGGGGAAATTATTCTGATTTGATAACGGCTGTAAAACTCGACTTTTGCAGCCGTTATTAATTTTTTATCAAAAATTTAATAAAATTTTAAAATTTCTCTTGCAGAAGTTGTAAAAATCTGATAAAATATATGTAATGTTATAAATAAAATTGTAATAAATATGAGAATAATGAAATTTTCTGAAAGGACGAATGGAAATGGAACGCAAAATACTTGTTATTGAAGATGAGCAGAATATAAACGATATTCTTTCATTTCAGCTTTCTAAGGATGGATACAAAACCATTTCGGCTTTTGACGGAGTCAGTGGGCTGGAAATGGCTCTTACGCAAAACCCTGATTTAATACTTCTTGACGTTATGCTTCCGGGACTTGACGGATATGAGGTATGCAAAAAGATACGCGAGCAGTCCAACGTTCCTATAATAATGCTTACGGCGCGCGAGGACGAGGTCGACAAGGTGCTCGGTCTTGAGCTTGGCGCGGACGATTATATGACAAAGCCCTACTCCAACCGCGAGCTTACGGCGCGTATAAAAGCCAATCTCAGACGCAGCGCGATTGAGCCTGTTCCTGTCGCCGCAGTTGAGGACGATGTCAACAGCATTATAATTTCCGGCGATTTGACAATAAATACAGAACGCTACGAGGTGTTAAAAGACAACCATGTTATAGATATTACTCTGCGTGAGTTTGAGCTTTTAAAGTTTCTCGCGATGCAGCCCGACAAAATTTTCTCGCGCGAAAAGCTGCTTGAAAATGTTTGGGGTTATGAGTATTACGGCGACGTAAGAACGGTAGACGTTACCGTGCGCCGGCTGAGAGAGAAAATAGAGGATGACCCGAGTATGCCTAAATATATTATTACAAAGCGCGGCGTGGGTTACTATTTCAATAAATAACGCGGAATTACATACGCTGAAAAATCTGACAGGATTTTCTATTTCTGTCAGATTTTTAGATATGTTTTAAATCATAACGCGTAAATTATGAAAGGATATTTTGATGTTTAAAAGTATAAGATGGAAAATCACAATTTTATTCATGCTGCTTGTAGTCGCTTCGGAGCTTATTATAGGCGTGTTCAGCCTTTATGTAACGGCGAATTCCTATCATAAGGAATTTGGTGACGTGATCTCGTCCGTATTCAGCGACTCGCTGAAATCCGAGCTTAATTCCGCGGCAAACGAGGTTACGGTGCCCGAACAGCCCGAAGGCGAACCAAATATCGTATTTGAGGAAGCGACGCAGAATAACGTTGAAAAGCTGAAATCAATAATGAGTTATTACGCAGGCACACTCGGCATAAACCAATACAGATTTTACGCCATAGCGGACGGTCAGAACGGCAGCGCGCTGTACTTGTCAAACAGCTCCGCCGCGATTGACGCGACTCCTTCTTTTCTTGCGGCATTAAGCGGAGCGGAAGCCTCGGAAAACAGGATTAACGTAGGCTATATGGATTACGCTCTGCCGCTCGGAACGGAAAACAATGTTAAATATGTGATTTATATAAAGGATACCCTTGATATTTACCGAAGCATAGTCGGCAAAATGTTTATGATTATTCTTTATTCGCTTGCGCTGTCGCTGATCGTATCGTTCATAACGGGAACAATGGTTTCCCGTTCCGTCACCGTTCCGATTCGCCAGCTTACGGTAAAAGCGAAAAAGCTCGCCGACGGCGATTTGAGCGCGCTTGAAAGCGCTGAGACGGACGACGAGCTGGGGCATCTGACAAACTCCCTTCTGCATCTCGCGCAGACGCGCCAGGAGTCTACTGACAGGGCTATGGGCGAAACGACAAAGGTAGAAACTATTCTCCAAAACATGACGGACGGTATTCTCGCGTTTGACTTAAAGGGCAATCTTACGCACTATAACCCGGAGGCGCAGAGGCTTCTCAACAGAAAATATTTCGACGATATTCATTTTGACAGTTTTTTTAAGGAAATAAACGCCAATATAACGCTTGGAGATTTGCTGTATGTTAAACCGGAAGGCAGCATGGAACGTGAAATTAAGCTGAAAAACCAATTCCTGCTGCTTAACTTTGCCACATTCAGCGTGGATAATAAGCTCGGCGGAATTATTGTAATCATACACGACGTAACGCGCCAGGAAAAGCTGGAGCAATCACGCCGCGATTTCGTGGCAAACGTTTCGCACGAGCTGCGTACGCCGCTTACAACTATAAAATCATATTCCGAAACGCTTGCCGATATGCCTGACGCGGACAGGGAACTGCAGGTGCGTTTCCTTGACGTTATCGCGTCGGAAGCGGACAGGATGGCGCGCATTATCAGCGATTTGCTCGTTTTGTCGGAACTTGACGAAAATCAGACGTTCTACAAAACACCCGAACCTATTGATATACGCAAGATTACCGAGAGTATAGTTGAGCGTATGAATATGGCGGCTAAGAAAAAAAATCAAAAGCTTACTTACCGTCCGATTAATGACACGCCTATTATCTCGGGCGACCGCGACAGCCTTGAGCGTATCATAATCAATATTATCAGTAACGCTATAAAATACACAGGCGACGGCGGAACAATAGACGTTTATACAAGCAAGGTATATAAGGATATAGTTATAAAGGTAGTCGATAATGGAATCGGTATCAAAAAGGAGCAGCTGCCGCATATATTCGACCGTTTCTACCGCGTCGACAAAGCGCGCTCGCGCGACACCGGCGGCACGGGATTGGGGCTCGCTATAGCAAAGCAGGCTTTGGAAAGCGCTTTTAACGGCAAAATTAAAATATCAAGCGAATTCGGCAAGGGCACAGAGGTCACGATATCCATTCCCGTGTCAGAATAGCGGAAAATAATCGAAAGGGATAATAATGAAAAATTTTTATATTAAAGCGATTGTTATAGCATTTTTTATATTTGTCTGCGCCGGCATATGTTTTGCGCTCGCTCATCCCTTGCCGATTGCGTCGGCGAATGAAAACAGCACGGAGCTTCTCATGTCGTTTTTATCGAAGCACGGAATAGAAATTACGAACGAGGCTCTGCCTTTGGGACATACTGAGGTTTATGACGCTTCGGCAAGCAGTGCTCTTGCCGACAAGTCATTATTTGCGGAGGAGTTTTTCGGAGGCACGTCGGCTATGAACAATGACGGTACGGAATTTACATTCGGCAGCGACAAGCTTACCATATCCTCGGCAAGCTTTTCATATTTAGCAAAATCGCTTCCGCATAAAAGCGAATTAAGCGGCATTAACCTTTACAACGTCGGCAAAAAAGCAAAGGATATTGCGGAGAGCCACGGCTTCGACTTATCCGGCAGCATAATAAGCTGTGAAGAAGATAACGGGGTATACACCGCCTTAATAACAAAATCATGTTACGGTCTGCCGATATTCAACGACACAATGACGCTCACTATGTCAGCGGACGGTCTCAGTTCAATAAACGGCGTATGGTTTCTCGTATCGGACGAAAAAAAACGCGGCGCAAAAAGCGTTCCCGCCGCTCTTATAGAGCTTATAAATAATCCGGAATGTCCGGGAAAAGCCGAAATAACTCAAATGGAACCGGGGTATGTTCTGCTCGATCCAACTCAGAACAAAACAAAGCTGAAGCCTGTATGGCGTATTTCACTCGCTGACGGAAAGGTATTTATGATAGACGCGTAAAGGTCAAGGACGAAGTCCCTGACCTTTACGATTCTTTTTATTTATCTTACCATTTCATCCTGGTGACCTGTCGCCTTGTGCGACTTTATAACAGACTCAACCTCGTCGATGGAGCTTATCGACATATCGCCCGAAACGGTGTTCTTAATAGCGCTTAACGCGTTTCCGTACGCCATAGCGCCCTCGATATCCATTCCCGCGAGAATTCCGTAAAGCACGCCCGCGACATACGCGTCGCCGCTGCCTACGCGGTCTATTACCTCGATATTCTCGTAAGGCGGCTCTTCGTAGAATTTGCCGTCATAGTAAATACGCGAACCGAAGTTGTGCTTTGTCGGGCTTACAACCTCGCGCTTGGTTGTCGCGACAATTTTGCAGCCGTATGTATCGGCGTATCCCTTCATAATCTCATCAAGAGTGCCGGTTCTTTGGAGCATCCTTCTCGATGTTTCTTCCGAAACAAACAGAATGTCAACAAGCGGGAATATTTTCTCTATTACGGCTCTAGCCTCTTCCTCACTCCAAAGCGTCGCGCGGTAGTTTACGTCAAAGCTTATTGCAACCCCGTGGCGCTTCATGAGCTTAATCATGCTAAGCGCCGTTTCTCTCAAATTAGGATCGAGCGCGAGCGAAATCGAGCTGATATGGAATACTCTCGGCATTTCGTAAATATCGTCGGGAATTTCCGAAAGCTTCAAGGAGCATACCGACGCGTTTGCGCGGTCATACACGACAGCCGACTTTCTCGGATATACGCCGCTCTCGTAGTAGTAAATTCCCAGGCGCTTCTTGTCGCTTGTGTCCCATACGACATAGCGGTCGGAAACATTTCCGTAACGGATACGTCTCGCGATAAAGTGGCCCATCTTGTTTTTCGGCAGCTTTGTAACGATTGCCGCGCGTATGCCGAGGTTGGCAGCGCCTGACGCCACGTTAAACTCCGAGCCGCCGCAGTTTTTCTCAAACGTTTCGCTTTGCGAAATTTTGTCCTTATTCGGCGGTGAAAGGCGAAGCATAACCTCGCCGAAGCTGATTAAATCATATTGAGCGTTTTCCTTGATGAAATCCATAAAATCTCCTCCTTTTTTATTGTTTTACCCACTATTATATATAGTTATTATATACCAAAAAGAGGCGATTAGTCAATAGAATTTTGTAAAATTTTACAATAAATTTGTAGGTTTGTCAATGATGTGTTACAAAATTCCCTTAAAAAATTTCGCCATCATTGAGAAACGCATTAACA
>CANQXJ010000061.1 GCA_947627795.1 uncultured Clostridia bacterium | reverse complement strand
CGTCGTGGGCAATTCGGTTCGCGGCAAATCGCGAAGGCATAATCACCGTGCTGTCGGGCATGAGCAGTGTTGAGCAAATGACGGATAATTTAGCCGTTATGAAAGATTTTAGCGGATTGAGTGAAGCGGAGGAGGAAACGCTTAAAGAGGCGCGCGAGGCGCTCGCGGCAATTCCATTGATACCGTGTACGACGTGCAATTACTGCGCGAAGGTATGTCCCGAAAAGATAGGAATTTCCGGCTCGTTCACCGCGATGAATTACTGCACGTTATACAGCAAGGACGCGGCGATAGGTCAGATGAACTGGCTCGTGGACGGACACGGCTTGAAGCGCGCGGATAAATGCATCAAATGCGGAAGGTGCGAACAGGTTTGTCCGCAGCATATCAAAATACGCGACGAGCTTGAAAAGGTAAGCGCGGCGCTGCTGTGAGTGAAAACGGAAAAGGAGAATAAAAAATGGCAAATCTTATTATTTACTATTCGCGCAAGGGCGAGAATTATGTGAACGGCAGGGTTGAAAACCTTGCGAAGGGCAACACGGAAATCGTTGCGGAGTTTATTCAAAAAGCGGTCGGCGGCGACCTGTTTGAAATCGAAACCGTAAAGGAATATTCGGCGGATTATTACGAATGTATCGACGACGCGAAGGCAGAACTGCGCGTGGGCGTGAGACCGGAGCTGAAAAAATATCTTGACAGCATTGACGGCTACGACAATATTTTCGTTTGCGGTCCGTGCTGGTGGGGCACGTTCCCGATGGCGGTGTTTACGCAGCTTGAAAAGCTCAACTGGAGCGGCAAAAAGGTTATGGCGGTTATGACGCACGAGGGCAGCGGCTTAGGGAGCTGCGAGCGCGATTTAAAGAAAATATGCGCGGGCGCGTCATTCGGGAAAGGTCTTGCCGTTCACGGGGCGGACGCGGCTAAATCCGAAAAAACCGTTGCATCATGGGCGAAAAAGTCGGTTTGATAAAAGGAATAAAAAAGGAGAGTGAGCCATGAATTACAGAAAATTAGGCAAGACGGATATAGAGGTCAGCGAAATCGGTATGGGCTGCGAGGGATTTCTTGACAAGAGCGATGAGTTCACGAATGAGATGTTCGACCTCGCGTTTCGCCACGGCGTAAACTGCATGGATCTGTACAGCCCCAATCCCGATATGCAGCGGCGCGTCGGCAATGCTATACGTCCGCGCAGAAGCGAATTTGTGTTGCAGGCGCATTTGTGCGCTGTGTGGGATAATGGGCAGTACAGGGCGACGCGGGATTTGAATGAGGTAAAGACCGCGTTTGAAACGATGCTTAAAAACCTCGGCACAGACTATGTCGACATAGGTATGATCCACTACGTCGATTCGCTCGAAACGTGGAACGCGGTGGTGAATAACGGTATTCTTGACTATGCGAAGGAATTGAAATCGCAGGGCAGGATCCGCGCGATAGGCATGAGCTCGCACAATCCTATCGTCGCGCTCGAGGCGATAAAGACAGGCGCGGTAGAGGTGCTGATGTTCAGCGTAAATCCATGCTACGACCTGCTTCCCGCAAGCGAGGACTGCGAGGATTTATGGTCGGAAAAGAGCTATGAAAAGCCGCTGTTTAACCTTGACCCGATGCGAGAAAAGCTCTATAACGAGTGCCAGAGGCTCGGCGTCGGCATAACCGTAATGAAGGTGTTTGGCGGCGGGGATTTGCTGAGCGAGGAATATTCGCCCGCGGGCAAAGCTATGACGGCGGCGCAGTGTATACATTACGCGCTGACGCGTCCGGCTGTCGCGTCGATTATGAACGGCGCGCGGTCACTTGAAGATTTGCAGACCTCAATCGACTATGAATACGCGTCCGACGAGGAGCGCGACTATGCGGCGGTATTCGCGTCGTTCCCGCAGATAAGCTGGGAGGGACATTGTATGTACTGCGGTCATTGCGCACCATGTCCGAAGGGGATAGATATTGCGTCGGTGACGAAATTCTTAAATCTTGCGAAGGATGAAATTCCCGAAACGGTACGCGAGCATTACGCCGCATTAAAAGCCCACGGCGGCGACTGCGTAAAATGCGGCGCGTGCGAGAAACGCTGTCCGTTCGGCGTGAGGATAAGGGAGAATATGCAAAGGGCGGAAGTTGTGTTTGGGTATTGACGAGACGACGAAAACCTATAAAAATAAGGAGGAAATAAAAATGATTTTTGACAGAAACGACAGCAGAGATGTAGCCGTACTGCTCGGAGCGGGCAGCATGGGAACGACGATACTTCGCCGGGTATGCGCGGGAATGACCATTCTTTTCGGAGATATAAGCGAAAAGCGGCTTGCGGAGGTAAAAAAGGAATACGAAGGCTACGGCTACGCTGTGGAAACGCAGGTCGTGGACGCGAACAGTAAGGAGTCGATCGAAGCGTTTGCACAAAAAGCGGCGTCGCTCGGAAACGTGAAATATTATATTCATACGGCGGGCGCGTCGCCCAATCAGGCGTCGCCGGAAAAGATCATCGCGCTTGACCTTGTCGGTTCGGCATACGCGCTGGACGCGTTCGGAAAGGTTATCGCAAAGGGCGGCGCGGGACTTCTGATTTCAAGTCAGACGGGATATATGTTCCCGCCGCTGTCGCAGGAGGAGGAAATGCAGATAATGACCACTCCGGCTGACAAGCTCGCGGAGCTGCCATGCTTGTCAAGCGAGCGTATCACAAATTCTGGCACGGCGTATATTGTCGCCAAAAAGGCAAACCATTTGCAGGTGCAGTATGCCGCCGCACACGAATGGGGCGCACGCGGCGCGAGAATAAATACCATAAGTCCCGGTATTATCGTAACGCCGCTCGCGTATGACGAGTTTAACGCTAACGGAGAGGGCTATCAGCGAATGATCGACGCTACTCCGATGAAACGCGTAGGCTCACCCGATGAAGTGGGCGCGGCGGGCGAGTTTCTGCTGAGCGACGCGGCAAGCTATATTACGGGAACGGATCTGCTTGTTGACGGCGGTACGATAGCGGCGCTGAAAAACGGAAAATTTCGGCTTGGATAAATCAAAATATACAGAACATAAAGTAAGGAGTGAAAATAAATGAAAAAAATAATATCAATTATCTTATCGGTATCAATATTTTTCGTACTGTCGTCATGCGGATTTGCGGCGGAAAACACATCTGCGGATTTTACCATGACAATGCAAATTGACAACCCCGTTATGACCGTAAACGGAACGCAGCAGGAAATAGATCCCGGACGAGGGACTGCGCCGGTGATCGTAAACGACAGGACGCTTGTCCCGATAAGGGCGATTATTGAGGCGATGGGCGGCACGGTTGAATGGAACGGTGATACACAAACCGCCTCTCTTACATACGGCGGGGACGAAATTCGTCTGACAATAGACAGCATGACCGCATATTTGAACGATAAGGCAAACACTCTCGATACCGCGTCTACGATTATAAACGAGAGAACTATGCTCCCGATACGTTTTATCGCGGAGAGTTTCAAATTCAATGTAGACTGGAGCGAGAATGAGCGGCTTATAACAATCACAAAAGCGGCGGACGAGCCGGTTGAAACGCCTGCTCCCACAGCCGCGCCTGCCGACAAAGACAGCAGAAACAACGTGCTTATCGCATATTTCTCTCGCGCGGGTGAAAATTGGGAGGTCGGCTATGTGGATAAGGGAAATACTGCTGTTATCGCGGACTATATCAGCGAGAAAGTCGACGCCGATGTATTTGAAATCACGCCTGTTGATCCGTATCCCGAAAGCTATAACGAAACATTGACAAGAGTTCAGAATGAGCGCGACAATGACGAACGCCCTGAATTTAATGGGGAAATTGAAAACTTCGACCAATACGACACGGTATTTTTAGGCTATCCGATATGGTACGGCGGTCTGCCGATGATTATGTACACATTCCTTGAAAAATACGATATGTCCGGCAAGACTGTAATACCGTTTTCCACTCACGGCGGCAGCGGTTGGGGCAGCACAAAAAGCGAACTGAACACGCTATGTCCCGACGCCGAATTTATTGACGGATTTTCAACAGCCGGAACAAACGCAAGGAGTGCGCAGGACGAGGTAAATTCATGGCTCGACGGTCTTGATTTGAACTTAAACAATACGGAAAACAAGGAGGGAAACAATATGGCAGAGCTTTTATATCAGGGACACGCGAGTTTCCGTCTGACAACGGGAGAGGGTAAAGTAATTTACATCGACCCGTACGCGGGCGAGGGCTACGATAAGGAAGCGGATTTAATTCTCGTGACGCATCAGCATCCCGATCATAACAAAATCGACCTGGTGCCGCAGTCGGACGACTGCGTGATTTTCCAAAACAGCGACGCGATAACGGACGACGGCTATAAAACACTTGACTTCACGGGCGTTCATATTGAGCCTGTGCAGGCGTATAATCAAAACCACGACGTAAAGCAGTGGTGCGTCGGCTATCTTGTCACGGTGAACGGCAAAACGCTGTATTTCGCGGGTGACACATCAAAGACAGACCAAATGGCGGAGCTTAATGACAAGAATATTGAATACGCATTCCTGCCGATCGACGGGCATTTTAACATGGATATACCCGAAGCGGTCGAGTGCGCGGAGCTTATCGGCGCGAAACACACCGTTCCCATTCATATGTCACCGGGCGAACTGTTTGACCGCGAGAGAGCAGAGCAATTTGTGACGCCGAGCGCGCTGATAGTCGAAGCCGGAGAAGTTATCGAGCTGTAATAAAGGGCGGATTTGCAGCCGTGAAAAATCCCGAATGACAATACAAGCAAGGAGATGATTTTCAGTGAAAACGACATACATAATAAAACGCTTACTGCCCTACCTTACAAAGCACAAAAAAATCATAATACTTGATATTCTTTGCGCGTTGTTTATGGCGGTATCGAATATGTTTGCTCCGCTGATAGTAAGACACATAACCAACGCGGAAAATCTTACAATGGAGCTTATCATGTCCGCCGCCGCGATTTATGTCGCGGGCATAGCGGGAACATCTCTTGCAAAATTCTATATGACGCATATGGGAAATGTGTTTGGCGCGCGTGTTGAAACGGACATGAGGTTTGATTTGTTTAAGCATTTGCAAAAGCTGTCGTATTCGTTTTATTCCGAAAATTCAATCGGACAAATAATGTCGCGTCTTACAAATGATTTGACCGACAGCGCATCATTCGTTCATATCGTGCCGGAGCAGCTGCTTGTCGCGGTCGGCACGATAATAATTTCATTTATAATACTGATTAAAATCAATATTGCGCTGACGCTGGTGGTATTCGGATTTCTTCCGATAGTGTTTTTCGTTACAAAATACTTCAATCATCGTATGAGAGTTACAATGAAGGAGCAGCGCGTGCAGGTGGGCGAGATAAATTCACAAGCCGAAGATACGCTTTCGGGAATAAGACTTGTAAAATCATTTACGAACGAGCAGGCGGAAACGGACAAATTTGCCGAAAGAAATAATTTATATCTTAAAATAAAATCAAAAACCTTTTTGCAGCTTGCGGGGTTTAGGACAACAACAAGCACTGTCGGCGGAGTCGTGTATCTTTCCGTTGTGGTTCTCGGAGCAATATTTATGCTGAACGGGAAAATCCTCGCCGGTGATTATGCGGCGTACCTGCTGTCTATCACTACGCTTTGGCAGTGCGTGGGAACTCTCGTGAATTTTACCGAGCAATTTCAGCGCGGCATGACCGGAATAGAGCGTTTTGTGGAGCTTATGGACATAAAACCCGAAATCATAGATAAACCCAATCCCAAAACGCTTACAGGCGATGAGAGCAGTATTGAGTTTAAGAATGTTTCCTTTAAATACAAGGACGCCGGTGATTATGTTCTTAAGAATATTAGCTTTAAAATCAACAAAGGCGAAAACGTCGCGTTTGTCGGGCCGTCGGGCGGCGGCAAAACCACGCTGATTAACCTGATACCGCGATTTTACGACGTTACGGACGGTGCGGTTCTGATTGACGGCTGCGATATACGCGACCTGAAAATAAGCGCGGTGCGGAAAATTATCGGTATCGTTCAGCAGGATGTGTATCTGTTTTCGGGAACGGTCTACGAGAACATTGTTTACGGTCGTCTTGACGCGACGCGTGAGGAAGTAATCAAAGCCGCGAAAAAAGCGGGCGCGCATGAGTTTATTTCCGCGCTCGATAACGGCTACGATTCGTACATCGGCGAGCGCGGCGTTAAGCTGTCGGGCGGTCAGAAACAGCGGATAAGCATTGCGCGTGTATTTCTGAAAAATCCGCCGATACTGATACTCGACGAAGCAACCTCCGCGCTAGACAACGAAAGCGAACGGCTGATACAGGAGTCGCTCGAACAGCTTTCAAAGGGCAGAACGGTTATAACGATCGCGCACAGGCTCACGACAATTCAAAACGCGGATAAAATCATGGTGCTTACGCCCAATGGAATTGAGGAAACAGGCACGCACGGCGAGCTTATGAATAGGCGCGGAATTTACTACAATATGCAAATGGCGGCGGAACGATCCCGCTTTTGCAGCAATGACTCGCCGATGGCATGAGCATATGCAGTGCGACCGCGTTTTTATGATGTTGTACGCCTTCGTGAGTGGATTTATCGTGATATTAAGATGTTTTCGACCGGATTAAATGAATTTTGAAAAATTTCCTCTGAACTCAACACAAAATCGAAATCGTGTTGTTCAGATTTAATATTTTCTCCGTTATAATTTAATTATCAAATGAAACGGAGGTTATTAAAAATGAACACGGACAAGATTTATGCGGAGGCAATCGTAAACGAGTATTCCAAAAAGAGCGCGTCGAAGGTGGTGGCGCTCAGAAAGCTGGACAAAGCGGCGAAAAGACCGGCGCAGATTTTCAC
>CANQXJ010000060.1 GCA_947627795.1 uncultured Clostridia bacterium | reverse complement strand
TAAAGCCGCCGCGTCTGCGGCGGCTATGGCAGGGGCAGAAGGACTTGAACCCTCGGCACGCGGTTTTGGAGACCGCTGCTCTACCGACTGAGCTATACCCCTAAAATCAACTGCCCTACTATTTTACTACAATCATCTTCAAAAGTCAAGCATTTTCTAATCAAATCGGTATATTTTTAATCCGCGCAAAAAAGCGTTCCAAACCCTAAAAGTACACAAAAACGATTGACTTACAATATTCGACGGTATATAATATATGATAGAGGATTATTACGATTTGTTACATGTTAGCCCAAAATGCAATATCTGTATTAAAATCGGAGGATATTATGAAAAAAATACATATATTTCTGATTGCCGCAATACTGTTGCTCGCGCTGACGGGCTGCGGAGAAAATCAATCGCATACCGTAAAAATCGCCGTTATGGGTGATGAAGATGCTTTTTATCCGGGATACAAGGAAGGCATTGAGCGAGCCGAGCGCGACCTGAATAAGGAATACGCTGACAGCGGATATAATGTGCAATGTGAATTTTACAACGATAACGGAAGTTATGAAGAAGGTTCGGCGTTTGTTGACACGATAGCCGCCGATAAAAGCGTCGATGCGGTAATCGGTTCAATGGATATGGACATAAGCAAAACAGCCGCTTATGTTTTTGACAATGCCGAAAAACTGTTTATTATGCCGTTTTTCCTTTATGATGACGTGTATGAGAACAACAACTACGGCACGGTACTATCTCTGTGCAATTCGGCGCGGACAGTCGGTGAATTATTAAAGTTCGCGGCGGCTGAAACGACGGCTGAACGCTGGGCGGTATGCGCCGCGGACGGCAGCTTTGAACAGGCGGAGACAAGGGGTTTTCTGCAATGCCGTCCGAACAGCGCGATACAAACGGTCGACTGTGTAAGCATATCATCGCTGGAAAATAATTTTGACGAAACTTACAGCCGCTGGGAAACTCTCGGTGTGGAGGGCGTAATAATGTTCCCGAAAGACGGCGAGGGGTTTGAAATATTAAAAAAGCTCAAAAAGAAAAATCCGGCGCTTATATGCGGCGGCGACACCGCGTTTGACAACAGCGATTTGATATTTAACGACGCGGAACTGATGAGAGCGATGAACGGATTTATTATTGCCGAAGAATTTATGCTTGCGGACATGACCGACGATGAAAAGGATTTAGTGCGCGAAATAGTAAGAGAGTATACCGAAAATACCGGCAACGATTTTGACACATGGTATATTCAGGGCTATAACGCAGTGAGGATTATCGCCGATACGGCAATTAAAAACAAAACCGTCAATTCCTCGGAGATTTCCGAAATTTTACATAAAGACGGCTATGACGGCTTAATGGAGAATTTCAGCTTTGACTCAAAAGGCAGACAGCAAACGCAGACATATAAATACAGTAAAATCAACGAGTCGGGATATGCGGAATACTTTAATATAAAGAAGTAGGGGGCAGAGATGAAGAATTTATTCAGGAAAGAGGCTCTTAACAGCTTTTCTTCACATTCGGAAATGAATAAGGGCATCCGCGCCGTAACCATACACACGGCTGCTTTTATCGCCGTTCTGTTTGTATGCGCGGCGGTGTTTTCGGTATGGCTGTTTTTCGGAACGATTTACGAAACGGTTTCGGTGGAGGGTATAGTGTGGCCCTCGCAGGCAGGCGGAACGGTTTACGCCTCATCGGAAGGAATTATATCAAAGATAACGGTATCGGAAGGCAGCGAGGTTAAATCAGGCGATATTTTGGCAGTTGTTCCGCAGTCGGATATTCTGAAGAAAATAGAAAGCGGAAAATCGGGCGCGATTACGGACGCGGAACTTCAAAAGCTGTACGACGAATATGACCGCCGCTCGGTTATTCGTTCTAACACTGACGGATTTGTTACATATATCGCGGACGAAAACTCGTATATCGCGGAAGGGTCAAAGGTAGCCACGATTGTTCCGTATGACCGCGGCAGCGACAACAAAAAGCTTACCGCGTTTATTCCCGCCGAAAACGGAGGACTTATCGCGCTCGGCACGGAGGCGCAGGTAATGCCCGATTTTGCGCCTCGTGAGAAATACGGATATATAAAAGCATACATCTCCGACATTTCATCTTATCCCGTCACCGGACAGAGTATAAAGGAAACAAACAGCGAATTGTTTTTACCGACGCTCGACGAAAGGGGCAGCTATTTGCGTATCGAAATAACGCTTGTGCCGGACGCGTCGTCAAAGAGCCGCCTGAAATGGTCAAACCCGAAAAGCGGCGGCGTCGACGTCGCGATGGGAACGCTGTGCGGCGCGGATATAGTCATTAAAAAATGCCATCCTTACGAATGGTTGTTTTAGGAGGGCGCTATGGAGAAGGTAAAGAAAATAAACCCGATATTGCAGATGGAAACAACCGAATGCGGCGCGGCGTCGCTGGCAATGATTTTGGCTTATTACGGCAAAACCGTAACGCTTGAAGAGCTCAGACGCGAATGCGGCGTTTCGCGCAACGGCGTAAACGCCAAGAATATTGTAAAAGCGGCTAAGTTTCACAATTTGACCCCGAGAGCGCTGCGCGTGAGCATTGAGGGCGTGCGGGAGGTAAAAACGCCGGCTGTTATACATTGGAATATGGATCATTTTCTTGTGCTTTGCGGATTTAACAAAAAGGGCGCTGTACTCGCCGACCCCGCTTACGGTATAAGAACGGTATCCGAGGAGGAGTTCTCAAAATCGTTTACGGGAATTGCGATTGAGTTTACGCCCGATGCGGACTTTAGAAAGGATAAGGACGATAAAACCGAAAATAATTATATAAAGTCATGCGTAAAGATGTTTTTGCCGAGTACGCTGTATTTTGTACTGCTTGAAATATGCGCTCTTATAGGCAGCGCGGCGGTACTGTTTTTAAATTCGGTATTCATTGACAAAATCCTTATAAGCGGCAATACAAGCAATTTAAGGATTATATTACAGGTAATTTTATGCGCGGGATTGATTACGGCGACGGCGACGGCGTTTGACATACACATCAGATACCGCGTCGGCAGACAGCTTAACGTGCGTATCAATTCGGGGTTTATGGCGCATTTGCTGAGACTTCCGATAGAGTTTTTCGCGCAGCGCAGCGAAGGCGATTTGGCGAACCGCCAGAACACAAATATGGAGATGGGTGCAAATCTTGCCCGTATGCTTACGCCCATTCCCGGGTATGTGCTGCAGATAGTCATATATTTTGTAATGATCGTCGTTTTTGACGTGCATATAGCCCTGGTGGGAATATTCTGCGCGGCTGCCAACGTGTGCGCGATGACGCTGAGCGGAAGGAAATACGAGGCGCAAATGCGTACACACAGCCGAGATCTCGGCGCGCTGCAAAGCAATATTTCCCAAACGATTGACATGGCTGAAACAATAAAATCCTGCGGCGCGGAGGACGCGATGTTTGTCCGCCTTACCGCCGCGGGAACGCGTGCGGTGAATACAAAAACGGGCATTGACAAAACGGGAGCGCACACGCGCAACCTGTTTTTGTTCTTAAACGCGCTCGGCTCTGGAATTGTGCTGATTACCGGAGTATGGAAAATATTATCGGGAAGTATGACCGCCGGTATTATTATAGCTATGCAGTCGCTTGTCGCCGCCATGCTGGAGCCTTTGGGAAATCTCGTGGACGGCGGGATAGAAATGCAGACGCTTAAAAGTGAAACGGCGCGCACAAACGATGTTATGCACTACAACGAGGACGATAAATTTCTTCACGGCGCCGAGGTTCATACGAAAAGCATTGACGGAGACATATCTCTTAGCGATGTGACCTTCGGCTATAACCCGCTTGACGCTCCGTTTATAAAAGATTTTAATCTGACCGTGAAAAAAGGCGGCAGCGTCGCGATTACGGGCGGCAGCGGCAGCGGAAAATCAACCGTTGCAAAAATTATCGCCGGACTTTACCGCGAGGACGGAGGGCTCGTATGCTTTGACGGTACGCCCAGAGAAGAGATAAACCACTTCTATTTTTATTCAAAAACGGCTGTTGTGAGCCAGAATATCAGATTGTTCGAGGGTACCGTGCTCGATAATATAACGATGTGGGACGACAGTATTCCCTATGACGACGTGGTAGCCGCGGCAAAGGCGGCGTGTATACACGAGGATATAATAAGCCGCAGGGACGGATACCGCGAACGGGTGTACGAAAACGGCAAAAACTTCTCGGGAGGACAAAGGCAGCGTATAGAAATTGCCCGCGCACTCGTTAAAAAGCCGTCCGTTCTTATCATGGACGAGGCGACAAGCGCGCTCGACACGGACACCGAGGAAAAGATTATGAATAATATAAAGGCGCTCGGAATAACAAGAATAACGGTCGCGCACAGACTTTCGACCATCATGGACAGCGACGAGATTATCGTTATGGACGACGGTAAAATTGCCGAGCGCGGAACGCACGGGGAGCTTATGGCCGCAAACGGCATATACAGCTCGCTGGTAAGGAGCGTGAGTTAAATGACGACAAAAATAAAGGAAGAAAACGAGCGCATACAACGTAAAAATCGCGAGGCGCGGCAAAAAATATATGAAAACATGGAGTCCGTTTTAAACGAAAAGACCGACTGCGACGGAATTAACGCCATACTGAAATTTCTGAACGAAAAGGAACGCGTGAACACCGAACTTCCCATGTCGGAACAACTCCGGCACATAGAGGAGAAATTATTCATCAAAATACGTTACGTTGAACTTGACAAGGACTGGTACACGGCGTCCGTAATCCCCATGCTGGTAAAAACCGTTCGGGGTCATTGGGTCGCGGTAACGCCGAATGCAGGCGGCACGTGCGATTATACGGATAACGGCAAAAAATCACGCATAACGCGCAAAAACGCGGACTTATTCACAAATAACGCGATGTACTTTTATAAGGTGATGAAAAGCGGAAAAATCACGATGCGCGATTTGATTTTGTTCATGGCAAAGTGCAGCTCCAAACGCGACAGGCTTGCCGTATTCACAGCCGCCGCCCTGACGACGGCAGCCGGAATGATGCTGCCGTGGGCGAACAGCTTTATATTTTCGGTAATAGTGCCGTCGGGCGCGGTTTCCGACGCGCCGGCAGCCGCCGCGCTCGTGTTTTCGGCAGTGTTGCTTTCCGCCTTGCTCGGGCTTGTTCGGTCGCTGATTTTGACGAACACGATGCTGCGCACAACCACATACGTTCAAAGCGCCGTATTCTCGCGTATGCTTTCACTCAAACCGGAATTTTTTAATAATGTAAAATCGGGCGAGCTGTCGCGGATGATAATGGAATTTTCGGATGTAACGCAGATAGTATCGGTTGAGAGTATAAGCGCCTGCATAGGCGTTATACTGTCTTTTGTCTATTTGATACAGATTTACATTTACGCGCCCGCGCTGTTTCCCTTGATAATAACAGTGACTATAATTCAGTACGCCATGATGGCTGCGGAGTGTATTTTAAACTCAAAATGGATGAAAAACTATTCGGGGTCGCTGTCGGGAATGTCGGGCTTTTGCTACGAAATGTTTTCCGGCATCGAGCAAATAAAGCTCAGCGGAGCCGAAACTCGCGTAATGCGGAGATGGAGTGAACGCTATGCCGACGTTTCTCAAAAGGAGATTAAGCCGTTCCCGCTGAAATACGCCGACGTGATTTACAAGATGATAAGGGTATTCGCGACCGCCGCTATATTCCTGTTCGGCGCGGAACTGAAAGCACCGAACTATATCGCGTTTTCAGCCGCTTACGGCGCGTTTACCGCAGCGAGTGCGGGCGCGTCTGTTATTATACGAATGACAGCGGGTTTCCGTTCGTCGTACTCGCTTATAAAGCCTATGCTTACCGCGGAATGTGAGGAATACGGTTCGGGCAAAAAAAGACCCGATAAGCTCCGCGGAGATATAACTGTAACGGACTTGTATTTCCGCTACGGCGAGGACGCCCCATATGTTTTAAAAGGACTGTCCGCGAGCATTAAAGCGGGTGAAAGCGTGGGAATTATCGGTGTGTCCGGCTGCGGGAAATCGACGCTGATAAGACTGCTGCTCGGGTTTGAAAGCCCGAACGAGGGCAGCATATACATAGACGGATTTGATTTGCGCGAGTTGGATTTAAAAAGCTGCCGCCAAAAAATCGGCGTTGTTCTGCAAAACTCCGGACTTATATCGGGTGATATTTATTCAAATATCACGATAACAAAACCGAACGCGAGCATGGAGGAAGTGGACAGAGCCGTGGAAACGGCGGGACTTAAAGATGATATAGCTGCGCTGCCGATGGGTCTGCACATGCCCGTAAGTCAAGACAACTGCACTCTTTCCGGCGGACAGAGACAAAGACTGCTTATTGCCCGTGCGATTATCAACAACCCCTCGATACTCATTTTTGACGAGGCGACGAGCGCGCTTGACAATGTTACGCAGGCAAAGGTTATAGACGGCATAAACAATCTCAAATGTACAAAAATCATAGTGGCGCACAGATTGTCCACAATCGAGAAATGCGACAAAATTTTTGTTATGGATAATGGGGTGATCGCACAGGAGGGTACGTTTGACGAACTGAAAGACAACGAAGGATTATTGAAAAAATTTGCGAAAAAGCAAATTGCGGTATAATATATCGTGATTGTCCGCAAAGAACCGTATGACGTCAGCAAATACCGTAACAACCGCAGAAAAAAGACGATTGCAACTGCAATCGTCCTTTTATGTAGGGATAAATATTACCTAAACACAGCACCTTCACATGCGTGTCGTCAATTCTTGCGATTACCCTGTAACCGCTTTCGCTCGCGGTAGCGATGCCGCCATCCGCGACCTTACAGCAGCCGTTTACCTCGCAAGTGCCGTCGTCGATCACGATAAGCTGCCCCATCATGCCGACTATGCCCCATTCCTTGCGCTCCTCACGCGGAACGTACTTCTCGTCGGCGTTGTAGTCGGGATTTACAATCGGCTCTACAATATCGCACGCCTCGCGGATAACATTACCGTCGTCATCGTATTCTGCGTCAAGATGAACCGTGTGTTTCTGTAC
>CANQXJ010000059.1 GCA_947627795.1 uncultured Clostridia bacterium | reverse complement strand
AACTCGTATGATTTTATGTGTATGCTCGGCGACGCCGAGGACGAGTTCGACGTGGAAATTGACGAGTCCGAGGCGGGTAAGTGCAAAACCGTCGAGGAATTGGTGAATTATTTAGAAGGACAGAAGTAATTTTTGTTGAGATATTAAATTGTGATTTGGCGATGAAATACGGGACGTCGGGGCGTCGTCCCCTACATCCGTAATTTGAAATTGTGTGCTGTAGGGGCTGGCGCCTTCGACAGCCCGTTAGCCTCCCTTGTCAAAGGGAGGGGGACCGCCGAAGGCGGTGGAGGGATTCATTGTAAAATCGAAAAGGAATCCCCCAGTCAGCTCCGCTGACAGCCCCCTTTGACAAGGGGGCCTCACCGCGTCAAATCATAATTTTCAAGAAAAGAGGTATACCATGTTTTCACGCGACAACATAAAAACTCTGCGCGACCTCGTAAACACAGCCGCCGACCGTTTCGGTGACGAGCCGTTTTTTAGGACGCGCGTAAAAAAGGAATTTATCGACAAAAGCTTTAACGAATTTAAGCATGACGCGAACGCAGTCGCCGCATGGTTCGAGGACACGTTCGGCAAAACGGTTCACTCCGCGATTTTCGGCGCGACAAGCTACGAGTTTATCGTCGGCTGGTTCGGCGCGGCTCTTTCGGGCGGCGTGTCCGTTCCGCTTGCGGTAGGCAACAGCGTTGACGCGCTCGCCGACGAGATAAACCGTTCGGACTCCGAGGTTATATTCATCGACGAAAAGCGCGAGGACTGCGCCGAGGAACTTAAAAAGCTTTGTCCGCAGGTCAGGACGATAGTGCATATGCACTCGGACTACCCCGGTACAACCGCGCTTTCCGATATTTTAGCGAAATACGCCGGACGCGAGCCGAAAACGGCGATCACTCCCGACATGCTCGCGGCGATTATATTCACGTCCGGCACGACCGGTCAAAGCAAGGGCGTAATGCTCACGCACGCGAACTTCGCGGACAACGCGACGTGCGAGCCGGACAGGGGCTATCACGGTCACAAGAGACTTTCGATACTGCCCATTCACCACATATTCTGCTTTACCTGCGACATTCTCGCCGCGCTCTGGTACGGCAGAACGGTATGCGTGAACGATTCGCTCATGCGTATACCGAAAAATCTGCAGGCATATAAGCCGCATGAGACGACGTTTGTGCCGATGATTGCCGTGTCGATACTCAACAAAATGCGTCAGGAATCGAAGAAAAATCCCGACAAGAAGGCAATAGGCAAAGAGATGTTCGGTGAGGATTTTGATGTTCTGTTCGCGGGCGGCGCGTATTTAAGCCCCGAAATCATAAAGGGTTACGCGGAGTTCGGTATCGAGCTCGCGCAGGGCTACGGCATGACCGAGACGACCTCGCGTATCAGCACCGGCGTTAAAAACTGCCCGTACCCCGAGTCGGTCGGACGCATTGTCGCGGGCTGCGAGGTCAAAATCGTGGACGGCGAGATTTGGGCGAGAAGTCCGTCAATCATGAAGGGCTACTACAAAAATCCCGAGGAAACCGCGAAGGCTCTCACCGACGACGGCTGGCTTATGACGGGCGATTTGGGTTACGTCAAGGACGGTTACGTGTTCATATCGGGGCGCAAAAAGAACCTTATAATCCTCGACAACGGCGAAAACGTGTCGCCGGAGGAGCTTGAAAATATGTTCGCGACGTTCGAGCCGATAAAGGAAATGGTCGTGTACGACAAGGATGGCGTAATCACGGCGCAGATTTACGCAAATCCCGATTACGAGTCGGACGACATACAGGTGGAGATACAAGCGGAGGTCGACCGCGTAAACGACACCCTCCCCGCCGCGAAACAGATACACCGCATCGTGTACCGCGACGGCGAATTTGAGAAAACGTCGTCGAAGAAAATCAAGCGCGGCTTGGTTGAAAAGCTGTAACGCGGGGACACTAAAATTGGGGACACTAAAACGGGGACACTAAAATTTTAGTGTCCCCGACTTAATGTTTCATTGTATACAAAATCGGTGAATTATATGTTGACAAACAGGCATAATAACTGTATAATAATTCATATTCAGCATGTAGGAATTAAGGGGGCGACCGAAATTGAACTTAAACAGCAAATATATATTTGACGGACATTTCGGTCTGGAGCGTGAAACGCTGCGAGTAACCGCCGACGGCTCTCTTGCCGAGACTCCCCACCCCTTCATAGGCGACGAAAGGCTTGACCGTGATTTCTGCGAAAATCAGCTTGAACTTATAACTCCCGCGTGCGGCAGCGTAGACGAGCTTATGAGAGAGCTTGCCGCGCTCGACGGTTATGTTAAAGAAACGCTCAAAAAATCCGGCGAGTACCTATGGCTATGCTCGAACCCGCCGCATATAAATTCGGACGGCGACATTCCTATCGCCGATTTTCGCGGTGAGCAGGAGTTTAAACACGCGTACCGCGTAAAGCTTGAAAAGCGTTACGGCAAGCGGCTCATGCTCTACTCGGGCACACATTTCAATTTTTCGTTTTCGGACGAGCTGCTGCGGTCGCTTTGCGGCGCGAGTGATTTCAAGGAATTTAAAAATGCGCTCTATTTCAGGCTGCTCAAACAGGTATCGCGCATGAGCTGGCTTTTGACGCTGCTCACCGCCGCAAGCCCCGTGTACGACCTGTCGCTCGACGGCGACGGACTTTCGGGCAGCGGTTTTGACGGCTACGCCTCGATGCGCGGCGGCGACAGAGGGTACTGGAATAAATTTGTGCCTATTCTCGACTACGCCGACCTTGACGCGTATATTAAATCGGTAAACGGTTACGTGGACAGGGGACTTTTGTTCTCGGCGGGCGAACTGTACCTGCCCGTGCGGTTAAAGCCGCATAATGGCAGCGACACGGACTCTCTCGCAAAAAACGGCGTCGACCATATAGAACTTAGAATGTTCGATTTGAACCCGCTATCCCCCGTCGGAATATTCGGCGGGGATTTGGAGTTCGCGCATTATTTCCTGATTTACCTCTCGCTCCTGCCCGACTTCGACTTTACGCCCGAACTGCAGGAAACGGCTGTCAAAAATCATAAAGCCGCGTCGCGCTACGATTTGGACGACATGACAATTAACGGTCACTCCGCAAAGGATGAGGCGCTCGATATACTCGACGATATGCGCGCTCATTTCAAAACGCATAAGCGCGTGACCGACATAATAGATATTCAGCGCGATAAAATTATAAATAACGAGCGTTACTGCGTTAAGGTGTACGAACTGTTATCCCGCGATTTTCAGGGTGAAATGCTTGATATTGCGAAATCAGCCATGTGTGGGTGACCTATTTATATTTGACTAATTGCGTTTTGTGTGATATACTGTTTTTGTCTTGATACCAACACAGAGATTATATTCATAGAACAAGCTTTGTCGTAAAATGCCGGATTAAGTGGCAATAGTCCGCGCGGTCAAGCTGTCTATAACAAAAACGGCGAACCCAAAGGGTTCGCCGTAACATGGCGGACAGGGTGGGATTCGAACCCACGAGCCCGTGAGGACTACCTGATTTCGAGTCAGGGCCGTTATGACCACTTCGATACCTGTCCGTGACACTTATGGTATTTTACCACATTCATTTTAAAATGTCAAGCGCACGAAACAAATTCGTGCGCTTTTATTTTACATTATTCTGTTTATCTTTACTGCTTAACCGAAATATCCTTGCTGTATTCCTCGTTTACTTCCCTTATGTAATTGTCGCCGCCTTCGCGTTTCCAGCGTTCCACTTCCTTATCGTATTCCTCCTCGGAAATTTTACCGATTATGAAGTTCATTTTCGCCGTGTTGACTATATCGTCAAGCACGGGACCGTTCTTGGTGTACGTTTCGGAGATATACGGTTCCGCAAGGTTGCTTATCGCGTACTGCCTGTTTTTCTCGTAAACCTTATCCACCTTCTCCGCCACGGGAACGGTATATTTTGTCTTTAAGCCGTCCGGGAATGTGATAATTCCCATGGATATCTGATTAAGGTCGCTGATATCGTCAAGCAGCTCCTTGTTGCTCGTAATTGTAACGTAGTTGTTTTCGTCAACGGTATACTGTACGCCCTCAATACCGAAATTCATAAGGTCAACCGCCGTTTTATCGTTGAGCTTATCCATTACCGTCAATATATGTTCCAAATCGTCATGCGTCTTAATCGTTGATTTCGGGAACACATAAAAGCCGTTGTAGCCGTTTGTCGGGAGCGTTCTCGGTTCGGAGCCCGCATCCTTCGTCACATATCCGAACACGTCAACAACCGCGTTCGGATTGATGGGCGCAATGTCCTGAGCCAGCCTTCTCGACCTGTCGGCAACGTCAATGATAACGCCCGCTTTCTGGTTCAGGAAGGGTTCGTTCCACTTATCAGCCATCATGGTATTCATGTCCTGATTTATATATCCCGCCTTATACCAGTCGCGCATCAGTTTCAGCGCGTCCTTGTATTCTTCAAACATAAACGACGGTTTCAGTTCACCCGTCTCATCGTCCACGCCCCAGCCGTTGGGCGCGCCCATCCATACCGCTATATTGTCAAGCGGTCCCGACAGGTAGTTCGTTATCACCATGCCGTAAGTGTCATTAACTCCGTTACCGTCGGGGTCGTTCTCCGTAAACTCCTTTAAAACCTCTGAAAACTCGTCTATCGTTTCCGGTATACCGAGACCGAGACGATCGAGCCAATCCTTCCTTATCGTAATACCGGCGCGTCCGAGTTCACGGGCGCGGTATATGCCGTAAACCTTACCGTCAACGGAAATATTATGGTTTACATTCGGGTCGGCTTGCGCAAGATTGGGGTATTTTTCGGGATTGTCAAACGCCTCCGATATATCCCAGAACATATCACTTCTCGCAGCCTGTACAAACGCCGAGCCCTTACTGCCCACAAGCATCACGTGCGGATAGTCGCCCGAGCCGATAACGCCGTTTACCGAGCCGTCATACTTCATATCCGTTATCCACTCGATTTCCAAATCCTCGCCGACATACGTCTCAAGCTCTTTAAGCACGGAGCTGTCGCTCGGCGCCTGCTTTTGGTTAAACGCCTTTGTCATAATTTTAATCGCGCTGCCGTCATGGTACACATTTTCGGGAGGCGCCTGAGCGAACTGCGTATCCGAACTTTCACCGCCGCCCATGCGCAATAAGACAACCACCGCCGCCGCGGCAACGACGACCGCCGCAGCAATACCGACTGCCAGCCGCTTACCGCCCTTCTTTTTGGGCGTGGTCGGCTGTGTTTGCTTTGACTGCTGTTCTATGCCACGACTTCTGACGTTTTCGTTCTCCTGCTTGTATACGCTCTCTACTTCCGCGCCGCATTGTGAACATCTCTCGCTGCCGTAGTCAAGCGGCGATCCGCATTCCGCGCAAAAGCGTCTCGTTGACGGATTGTCAAGCGACGCTCCGCAGCTTTTGCAAAATTCACCTTCTTCAATTTTAGTTCCGCAATTCGGACAATACATACCGTTTACCTCTTTTCTCAAAAAATAACCCGATAACCCCTTTATCCTTCATTATACACGGCTTTATGCCGTCAAATCCCTTCTCTTAAATATCAGAAACGCGCCGTTTACAAGTCCAAGCGCAAGCGCGAGCCATGTCCACACGGTCGGGAACGCCGATATAAACTGCGCGAGCCACGTCCATACGGTCGGGAATGTTGATACAAACTCGTTTATTTCCTTTGACAGCGAAAACGACGCCGCGACGGCGACTATACCGGATATGACGGCTATCGCGTTAGCCGCGATGCCCGCGATCGTTCCGTATTTCATCTTATTTAAAATCATAAACACGGCGCATAAGTTGACTATAATGTAAATTACAAGAAAAACCGTATACACACCGAACGCCGTCACGTTATCCGCGATACCGTTAATCGTCGTAGCGGGCAGCGATAAGCCGAAACCCCGCACCGCTTTCACGGAAATCCCCACGCCACTCAAAATCATACTTATCATCGTACATGCCGAGAGCAGGAACATAACCGCAAGCCATGTCGTCGCATTTCCGCCGCGCATAAACGCGGGAGCTTTTATTACGTCCTTACGCACGGGATACATCGGCTGCGCGGCGACTTCCGTCTCAACCGGCTCGTACACATCGCGCTCCGCGTCGTTTTCCTCCGGCGGCGTTTCCTGTACGATCGGTTTCACCGCGGGTTCACCGCAGCGCGGGCAGAAATTCATGCCGTCGTCCAACGCGTTGCCGCACTTTTTGCAAAACATTATATAATCACCCCTTCACAACTACAGGTCAAATTCCGATATTATCACGAAAGCAATTCTCTGTTCTTTACGGCGCACAGCAGAGCGTACAGCGCGCCGACCGGAATTGCCAGCAACACCCACACCGACGGCGCGAGCGAAATATTTGGAATGTCGAGATTAGCGTTCGCCACGAGCATAGCAATTATCATAATAACGCTGAGCAAAATCGTCAGCGCGCCCGCAGCCATTCCCATAACTATTCCCACGGGATTTTTCTTTAAAACCAACACGGCTGAAAACGTATACAATACAATGCAGATTACCGCAAAAACCGTGTAAACAATCATTCCCGCCAGCGGTCCGGCAAGGCTCGCGCCCCAATCGCCCAAATCAAGACCCAGTATGCCCCCCATTCCCGACGCGCTGTCTGCGGCTCTCGACAGATTGCCCAGAAGTGCTGTCACCGACATAAACGGTATTGACGTGGCAGCCTCGCCGCCCTTTATAACAAGCGATGAGCAAACCACCGACATAATTCCCAAAAGCGCGACTACCGCCGTAATCGCGAGCAAAAGCCGCGTGTTCGCGCCGCCCGCCGCCGCTGTATACGGCGCGGCGCGGTAAGTATCGGTTGAACCCGGCATTTCCGCGCTCTGCGGAGGAGTCTCAACAACTTCCTGCTCCGCGCCGCAGCGGTTACAGAACTTCACGCCGTCAGGAATGACGTCTCCGCAATTTTGGCAAATCATTTTCTGTCATCCTTTCTTTCTCCGAAATTAAATACTTATACAATATCCTCATTTTCAATAAACAGAAACAGCGCGCTCAATATATTCACGGGTACGGATACCCACATCCACAGCGACGGAGCAAGGGAAAGAGCCTCGCCGCCGTATTTGCCGTTTATGACAAACACCGCAATAATCATGGCTATGCCTATAACAGCGGAAACAAGAGCCGCTATAAGCCCTATTGTAACTCCCGAACGTCTGCGTGTTATGATCATAAACACGGATATAAACGCCGCGATTACCGCAGCGGCGCAAAGCGCGATGTACAGCCCGGGCAATAATTTCACAAATCCGCCCTGTACCACAAGCCCCACGACCGACGACGCGGATATTACGGGCAGCGAAAGCCTGACGGACGTTCCCATCAGTTCGGCTTTTATCGATATTCCGGCGCACATAAGCGACAGTACGCCGAGCATAATAAGCGTTGCCGCAGCCGCGACAAGCGTAAGATTTCTCCTCTTTTTGCGTCCGGAGTTTCTCATTCTGACCGGCGCGCCGCAGTATTCACATGTTCTGTTTCCCTCGGCGATTTCGTTCCCGCATTTTTCGCAGCGCATTGCTCCGCCCCTTTCATGCCCATTTTATCCGTATTATAATTATTATACCATATTTTTGTTGTCTTTTCAAGTATTTTTATTGAAAATGACCTAAATCGCAATAAAAATATATACCGTATTTTCATGTAAAACAGCGGTGTTGCGGCAATAAAGCGGGTAAAAATTTTTATTCGTAATTTTTGCGTTTCTGTTATTGACTTTGAAAATGTTTTGTGCTATAATGTCATAGTTGTCTGGAAAAATCGGGGTGTAGCGCAGGTGGTAGCGCACTTGACTGTTAATCAAGGGGTCCTAGGTTCAAGTCCTAGTTGAG
>CANQXJ010000058.1 GCA_947627795.1 uncultured Clostridia bacterium | reverse complement strand
TGTACATGCTGTCTCCATCAGCGACAGCTTTAATATATTACCACACTAATTTACCTTTGTCAAGGGGTTTTTTGAAAAAATTTTCGAATTTTTTCAGAAAATTTTACGAATTATTAAAATTGGGTTTCACGCTTCAATAAACCGCAATATACGGTGTTCAATTACGCGTTTCCGCCAATCCCGAAAAATCTTCTTTCCTTATTTTATACAGTGCCATATCTCCTTCTACGACAGTTTCATACGCCGCCGATTTCATTTTATTTATTTCTTCGTTTCCGCTGCCGCCGCCGAAATCTAAAATGTCTATGGTATATTCTCCGTCAATGTCCTTTATTTTATCATAAACCTCGGCTATCGTTTCCGTGTAATACACGCGCTTTTTACTCAGCGCTATCTTCGGCGGATCGATGTCCCCGTCCTCGATGCTGTATCTGTCTGAGAAAACTATATCCTCATAGCCGGTGCTGCTTTTTATAAAATTGCTGACCGCGACCGCTTCCTCGTCCGGTTTTGGGAAAAACGCCTCCGCTCTGTCAGTATGGGCTGTATATACGCTTACGCAGCATACCGCCGCGAACACCGCAGCCGCAGCTCCTGTTAAAATCCGGTTCTCAAGCCTTGCCGCTCCCTGTATCGCTTCGGTTATAACCGCAGGAACGAGCGAGTATGTCACTGACAGCACCAGCGAAAATTTCAGCGCCGAGAACTCATGTATCGACGAATGCTGCTTGAGCAGATACACCTGCAAAAAGCACGGAAATATCACCATTGCCGCCGTTGACAGCAGCACGATTACTGTTTCATTACAGCGCTTTTTCCAAAGGCGCGCGGCGGCGCATATTGCCACTGCCAGGGACGTTATTATAAACGATAATTTAAGAATTATATCAGCATTTTTTCCATAACCGTCAATTATATATATTTCCCAAAAGTTCCTCGGGAACTGTCCTACCCAGTCCACCGCGTCATCCGCCAGCATTCCCGTTCTTCTGAAAAACTGATATATTATCCGCTCCGGACCGTTAACTGCAATCTGAGCGGCGAACAAAGCCATTGCGGCTATTGCCGGCGCGGCGAACACGAGCGACTCTTTAACCCAGCCGCCAAATGACTTTACCGTTATCTCGCCCAAAATAAGGCGTTTTACATATATAATGAGCACAAGGCACACAAACAGATAATCTGTCAGCATTCCCGCAAATATTACTATACCCTCAAGCACGGACAGCAGTCTATTTTGTTTTGCTCCGGAGCGAAGCGTTTCCAAAAACACAGTCAGAACAAACGGCAGCAGCACCGCCTGATCGGCAAAATATACGCTGTGCAGGAAATAGTACGGCGACGGAGCGAACAGTATAACCGAAATCGGCGCAAACGCCGCTGCAAAGCCTATATACGGTTTTGCTTTAATTCGTAAAAATACAATATATATCATAAGCGCCGTTATAAGAGCAATCATATACTGATTAAACATATTCCATCGCTGCACGAAACCGAAGGTAATTTCTTTTGTTCCGGTGAGCTTTGCGAGAGCATACAGCGGCAAAATCGCTCCGGGCGGATACGAATCATAAAAGCCCCGTTCCTTAGGGCTCGAAAACTCGATTGAATCGGGATTTACTATCATCGCAAAATGATCGTTTACAATACCGTCGTCAAGCCAGTTATTTGTGAACAGCACAGATGTTCCCGTAAGGTGATGATGATGTTCGAGAGATACATATCCGGTATATTCCGAACGCATATTTACCGAGACAGCAAACATGACCGTAGTTATTAATATCAGAATAACGCCAAAAAGCGCGCGCATCAAAAGCGGGCGCTTAATCTGTTTTTCAATGTCTGAAATATAACGCTCTGCGGCGTTATTTTTCCTCATGATACCCCTCCTCGGTATTGACGTTCCATATAGGCGATTTGTCCGTTTTATCATTCACAATCGCGTCGACCGTTTCAAACGCCGTTACCATTGAATGATCCATATTATTGTAGCGGTGCTGACCATTTCTTCCGACGCAATACAGATTTTTAAATCCGTCGAGGTATTTTATCATCTCGTCCATGCGGTCGTACGTGTCAAAATACGCGGGGTACGCCTTCTTTACGCGCTCGCGGTGAGCGTCAATAACGTCCGCCTTGTCTATCATGCCGATTTTTTCAAGCTCGTTTTCCGCGAATTCTATAAAATCATCGTCGCTCATGTTCCACCACTCGTCGCCCTCGTCGCAGAAATATTCGAGCCCTATCCACACGTATTTGTTAAAATCCTTGACCATATACGGCGACCAGTTGTTGAAAATCTGTATCCTGCCAAGCTTTACGGATGTGTCCTGAACGTAGATCCAGCAGTCGGGAACAATGTTGTTTACCGTTTTTATGTTTGTTTTGTTCTTTATTTTTAATTTGTTTACAAGCAGTCCGACAGTGATAAAATCCCTGTACGGCAGACCGTCTGCGATTTTCTTCATTTCGGTGTCGGGAGAATTGAACGCGTTTACCAAATCCTTTACCGGCATTGACGAAATAAATATATCGCCCTCGAGCGTTTTCGTTTCGCCGTTTTCGATATAGTCAACGCTCTTTATTCCGTCGGGCGTTTCGTTTATCTTCACAACGGGACAGTTCATTTTCACCTCGCCGCCGTTTTCAACGATCTTATCGCGCACGCGTTCCCAGAGATGACCGGGACCGTATTTCGGATAAATATATTCTTCAATTAAGGACGTTTCAACCTTCCTGTTACCGCCGAAAATTTTGCCGAACATATCCGCTATCACCGCGCGTATCGACAATCCCTTTACCCTTTGCGATCCCCAGTCCGCCGAGATATATTTCGGGTGTCTGCCCCAAAGCTTTTCTGTGTAGCCCTCAAAAAACATAGAATAGAGCACCGCTCCGAAACGATTTTTATAGAAGTTCTCAAGCGAGTCCTCCGGCTTTTTGTTCATAACAGCGCCCAAATACGAAAATCCCGCGCGCATGGTTGTGAAAAATCCCATGTTTTTTATTGTCTCCCACTTGAGCGACACGGGATAATCGAAAAACTTTCCGTCATAATATATTCTCGAAACTCTGCGGCGCTTGAGCATTACGTCGTCGGTCTTTTCGGGATCGACGCCGTTCGGATTGTATTCCTTGTCCGCGTTTAAAAGCTTGTCGTCCTTGGCGGGCGCGCCCTGAGGCGGAAGGATATCGTACCACCATTTCGTAACTCTGTCGTCCTTTGAGAAAAAGCGGTGTCCGCCTATGTCCATGCGGTTTCCATGATAGCGCACCGTCTGCGATATGCCGCCTATTCTGTCGCTCGCTTCGAGAATCGTTACTTTGTAACCGTCCTTCTTTAACAGCTCGTAAGCGGCGGTCAGTCCCGCCGGTCCCGCGCCTATAATTATAACGTTTTTCATGTCTTTTTCCATCTACTTATTTGTATACAAAATTTTTTTCCGCGCAACAAAGTTCCATACAAGCACGATTGCCGCCGCGACTATTTTCGACAGCAGAAAATACATCCCTATTATATCGGTGCAAAGATACATTATCGCCTCCGTTAGAAGCAAGCCTATAACTCCGATTACCGCGTATACGGTAAATTCTTTTGCCTTGCTTTTAACCTTTTCCGTCTCGCTGAACACGAAGCATACCGACAGAATATAATTGACCGCCAGTCCAAAAACAAACGCGATCGCCGCGGCTATCATATAATGCATAAACTTCTCGCAAACCCACAGCGCCGCCGCGTCCGCAACAAACGAAATACCGCCGACAAATATGTAACGGAAAAACTGTATAAATGTGTTTGTGGTCTTTTCGCGGAACAGAGCGTTAAAATCGAAGCGCGTAAGCGCCCGTATAAATTCCTTCATCGGTATTTCTCCTTAATTTATTCCGGCAAGCATATAAACAACGCTTATGCAAATCGGAATCAGCATAGCTATAGCTGTTACAACGCATATTATTCTTATCGTTTTTTTACTGAACATGACTGTCACCTCTTATTTGATTTTATTAAGAACCTTATTAATAACAACTGCCGCCTGAGCGCGCGTCGCCGTGGCGAGCGGGCGGAAGTTTCCGTCTCCCATACCGCTTATAAATCCTTGGGCATACGCGAGACGAATATACGGAAGCGCCCATCTGCTCGCGCTGCCCAAATCCATGAAATCTATATCGTCCGAATAATTAGTACCCTGCATTGTATCTATATTCGTCCAATACTGATACGCGGTTTGCGTGAGGGCCGCTATTTCCTCACGCTTGATGGGACTTTCCGAATTGAATTTTCCGCTGTATATCGCCCTTGTTTCTCCGTCCGAGTTTACTACTTTAACATCGTAATTCTCAATCATTTCCGCCGGTATCAGTCCCTTGTCGAGAGCGCCCTGAACATATACCGCATACCATGCGTTTTTAGGCACTTCAAGGCATTCTCCGCTGCGGTAATCGTTCGTTTTTATTTCCATAACCATCATTATCATTCTCAGAAACTCGGCGCGGGTAACAATCCCGTCGGGATTAAACTCCGTTTCCGAAAGGCCGCTTACTATCCCCTTATCCGCGAGAATGGAGATGGGTTCTTCCGCCCAATGACCTTTAATATCATTAAATTCAGCCGCAAACGCAGTCTGAGAAAACGCTGCGGCAATTACAGCCGCTGCCGCAATTACTCTTTTAAATTTCATTTGAAAATCGTCCCCTTTGAAAATTTTCAGTATGTCTCCGTTATTCTTTCGTTTCACATAAATTGCTTATCACAACAGCCGCTTCGGCGCGAGTAAGCGTCGTTTTAGGCATGAACTTTCCGTTTTCCGCACCGCTTATATAACCTGACGAATGAGCCGCCTTAACGGCGTTCGCGTAATGAGCGTCAACATCACCCTCGTCGGCAAACGGCTCGGCATCGCCGCTGCTCACAGCGCTTCCGCCTCCGGCGCTTCTGAGTTTATAGCTTATACAGCTCATTATGAGTGAAGCCATTTCCTCACGTGTGATAAATTTATTTCCGTTGAATTTTTGCGCGGCTTCGCGCATTTTTCCGTCATCGTTAATTTTTTGCGCGTCGTATATATAAAGCTCCGCCGTAACGGCTTCTCTGTTTTCCGCCGCCTCGGCGAGTATTTTTGTTTCCCTGTGATATGTCCTGCCGCCTTCAATCATATACGGGGGAATTAATCCCTTATCGAGCGCGCTTTGAACAAAATAGCAGTACCAATCACTTTGCTTTACATCGAGGCATTCGCCATTTCTGTATGCGTGCCCCGGTATCTCAACGGCGTCCATTACCATTTTCAAAAGCTCCGCGCGTGTAACATTTCCGTCAGGATTGAATTTACCTCCGCCCGCGCCGTGAACCACGCCTTTTTCCGCAAGAGCTTTAATCGTATCCTCAGCCCAGTGTCCCGAAATATCAGTAAAAACTTCCTTGCCTGTCAGATACTGTTTAAGCTCCGGAACGGTCTCCGGAATTGCCTCGGCTATATATCCCGCAATCGCCGCCGCGCCTTTGTCCTTTAGATGCGTTGTATCGCTTGTGCCGGCGGGATGCGCCTTGCTTTCAAGCGGCTCGCATATGAAATATCCCGAAAGAGCCTTGTCTCTGCCCATACCGTTCCACGCGTCGGTGGTTAGGCTGTTAACATCGATAAACCTGCATTTCAACTCCTTCGCCAGCTCCCTTGCCGCGTCGGCGTAATCTTTCCGCGTTTGTGCAAATTTATTGTTTTCCTCATCCCACAGTCCTTCGGGCGTCGGAGTCATCAGCACGGGAATACCGCCGCGCTTTTCAGTTTCGCGTATGTACTTTTCCGCTATAAGCTTCTTATAATCCTCAACCGACAAATACCGAGGCTCGTCAGCCGAGCTTTCGTTTATTCCGAACTGGATAAACACAAAGTCGCCGGGATGCATTTCTGTAAGTATCGCGTCAAGACTGCCGTCATTATTAAATGTCTTGGAGCTTCTTCCCATCATGGAACGGTTATCAATTCTTATATCCGAAGTAAAAAATGAGCTTAACTTCTGTCCCCAGCCGGTCTGAGGGTACTCTGCGTCATAATTATACGTCTGAGCAGTTGAATCGCCCGCGATATATATTGTGGGCTTGTCCGCTTTTTCTCGCGCTTCGAGCTGCTCAACCGTGATTTCCGTCACGTTCGGGGCTTCCCCTTTAATCAGAAAAGTTATCTTCCCGTCCTTCGGCACAGCAGGCTGCTTGTTATCGCGCGTCTCGCCCGGTTCAAGAGTGTACTCCTTTACGCGCTCGCCTCCGTTTATATAAACATTCGCTTTTGTCCGCTCGTCTCCGCCGGTTTTTACATGAACCGTATAATCGCCGTCAGGAACATCTATTTCCAGCTTTACGCCTTCCTCCTCGCTGAAAGTGAAATCCTCCGCCGTATAAGTACCGCTGAAAAGTCCGTCGGCATAAACCGGAAACGACATCATCCCGATCACAGCCGATACGGCAATTAACACCGGAATTATTCCTTTTACCCTCATTCATGCTACCTCTTTCCACATAGATATGAGTATTATATAACATACGCGGTAAAATTTCAATACTTAATTTCATCCAAAATCAATAAATATCACGCCGATACATCTGTGCGGATCTTTCGCAAGCCTCTATGAAAAAACCGGCGCGGATTTGTCCGGCCGGAATTTATTAATATTTAAAAATCACTTTCATAATCCTCCGAGGAGCGTTCTCTTGCTCTTCTGCGGTTTCCCTCATAGGTCCGGCTTTGCGCATCGGCGCGGCGGCGCGCGCGTTCCTCCTTTTCGCCGAACGCAGCGCGCAAATACGCTTCCCGTTCATCGTCATCTATATCGTCAAATCCGCCTTGGCTCATATTATTCATTCCCGTCTCGCGTACAGACCGGCGCACAGGTCGGCGATCAGTGCGAATATTGTTATATATTAAATTAAACGGAAGCTTTAAAATCATAGCTATCAACTTTTGCAGCACAGCCGCGAAATACGAGCATATAAACAGAATGGCAATCATAATAGGCAGTTCTCCCGGGAAGCTCGTGCCGAACGCGGGATAAATCCAATAAAAATATATTACCCTCTCAAGTATAAATGACAAAAGGTACAGCTCCAGCGAGCACGACGCAATATTCGCGAAAACCGCTTTTACATGCTTTTCCTTTATGTCAACGTCATACAGCATCAGGAATATAAAGACTGCCGTCAAAAACGCCGAAACGCTGAAAAATCCGTTAAACACGTAATCCGCGAACTCTCCTCCGTCCGCGCGGTAAAACTGAGCGATTACGGGGAAAAGGATTGCCGCCGCGAGCAATACCCCGATCACGATTTTATTCGGCTTCGGGTTGTATTCGCGTATGTAAGAGCCTATGGCGTAATAAACTATCGGATAGAAGTTTACCCAGTAATCGGGAAATATATCTATTTGGTGCTCAGGTGAGGAAAGCGACGTTGGAATTGACGGCACTACCGTCAAAAGCACCATTACCGCAATGAACAGCGCCCTCTGTCGGCGCGTTTTTCCCAGCATCATATTTATGAACGGTATCAGAAGATACAGCCCCACATACATTTCCACATACCACGCGTATCCGATTTGCGTATAACCGAACGTGCCAACCATCAGACTTTCGAAAGTGATCTCGTCGCCCAGCGCGGCTTGTATTATTACGGTTATTGCGGTTGAAAGAAGGTATGTCAAAAATATCGGGATTATTCCTTTATAAAATTTTACACTTGCTGTTTTATGACACTGGAGATAGCCTGTTATCATTATAAACAGCGGCACGCTGCTCATCACCGCATATCGGTACATCATAACAAAAAAAGTGGCCGCGCCCTCCATATTTACTTGAACCGCGTGAGTTTGACCAAGCTGATGAATTGATATTACAAATATCGAGGCTATAACCTTTAGTATATCTATACCGGCTATTCTGTCTTTTTTCATGCTCTGACCTCTTAAATTAAACTTTTATATACTTGATTTTATAATAAAATTACCGACTTGTCAATATTAACGTCGGAAATGCTGTCATCTTACGGGAAAATTATTCCCCCTGCAAAGAACAACCGCATAAAAATGATGTTTAAAACCCTTGACACAACGCTGAAGTTTGATATAATATAATGGTAATTTAATGTATATTTTAGTTTTTACTTATAGAAAGGATTGATTTTTCCAATGCACAGTATGGGTGTAAACGAATTAAGAGAGAAATTTTTAAGCTTTTTCGAGTCAAAGGGCTGTCTGAGGCTCGGCAGCTTTCCGCTCGTGCCGAAGAACGACGCGAGCCTGCTTCTGATAAACTCGGGCATGGCGCCGATGAAGGCGTGGTTCCAAAACCCCGAAACAGCGCCGCGCCGCCGCGTAACGACGTGCCAAAAGTGCATACGCACCGGCGATATCGACAATGTCGGAAAAACGGCGCGCCACGGCACGTTCTTTGAGATGCTCGGAAACTTCTCTTTCGGAGATTATTTCAAAAAGGAAGCCACCGCGTGGGCGTGGGAGTTTTTCACAAAGGTGCTCGAGATCCCCGTTGA
>CANQXJ010000057.1 GCA_947627795.1 uncultured Clostridia bacterium | reverse complement strand
GCGATCTCAAAACGCAGAAAGGTCGCGTTTACATATATGAAATACGGGTTTGACAAAAAACTGAAGCCGCGCCGCGAGGAAAAATATATCGTAAGCCCGTATGAAATGGTCGCCGCGAACGAGAGATATTATCTGCTCTGCAAATGCGACAGCCACGAAAACGCGGTAAGTCAGTTCAGGATCGACAAGATAAAGGATATTGAGATAGTTGGCGGCAAGTATATTCCCGCTCCTGAAAGCTTCTCGCCGAAGCAGTACCGCGACAGGTCGGTGTTTATGTACGGCGGCGATGTCGGTCAGGCGGTTATACGATGCGATAACGGCATGCTCGATCAGGTGATCGATTTTTTCGGAAAAGACGCGCGGATCGCTCCGAACGACGACGGGAAAACGTTTAATCTCACCGTCACCGGAAGCCTCGAGGGACTGAGCTACTGGGCGGGACATTATATCGACGTGTGCGAGGTGCTCGAGCCGGCGAGTATGCGCGAAAGAGTAATGAACGTGATCAGGAATAACGTGTACGGAATATAGATGTACAATTTTTTTGGATCGAGCCGCCGTATGCCGAACGGCGCGTAAGGCAGTGTAAGAGGGCGGATAAAATCCGCCCTAATCAATTCAGCGTGAAATTGTCGTTTTTTGTTTTAAAAATATTCTAATATTAACCCTTGATTTCATTTCCAAATACTTCATGCCATTTACAAGCCGGCTTCGCAAATTCTGTTGTAAATGTACATATTTACGGCGTCATATTCACTTGTAAGAATGTGCTTCTCGTTTCCTCCGAGATATTTCAAAGCCGCCGCCGCGACCGCCGAAGCGGCGGAATTGCCGAACGGCGAGCAGACATATATTTTTTTTAATTTTTTAACGCGCTCCAAAAATGAGCGCAGGTCCGATATATTCTTATCCGATATTCCCCTCGGATTATCGGGGTTTTCCGTATCGATAATATCGAGTGGGAGCGTGCGGAGCGGATGAGTGTAATTCTCGCCCATGCCGCCTATGAATATATATGCCTCGTCTTTATTGCGGTGCAAATCGTCGATTGAAGCACATAATTGTATGTACCCGTCGCAGCAGACATATAAATCGCCGCCCGGAAAAATATTGCTGTAAAACCTTAGCCGCCCGTTTTGGGCGAAATATGCCCGCTCCCCGTAGCTGTGCAGCATGGGAGCGAGGATGCGTGTTTCCATTCCTGTCCTGTCGACAATACGTTTCGCGGGGTTATACAATATTTTAAGCGCTTCGTCGATATTCTTTAAAATCAACTCGTCCTCGTTTTCGTGTTTGGAAACCCATGCGTGGAATTTCATAAGCTCGTTTTCGGCGTACTGATCAAAATGCTCGCTGAGGATTGTAACGCCGGGAATATAAAAATCGGGTTCAATGGCAATCAGGATAAGCTCGTCAAGCGTTTTCATGATTTTTGTAAATTTGCCGCTGCCGGCTATATCGCGCTTATATTCCGCTTCTATAACATTAAAATTTTCCTCGATCATACGGCATATTTCGGAGCAGTATACAAGTCTGTCGCAAATCGGGTTTAAGGCAAAATCATTCATCCGAGACACCTCCCGCAGTTACGCCGATTCGGCTCGTATACGTTCTGTTGAGCCGTTCAAACACTGTTTTAATTTTTTTGTTGTTCACAAAATCATCCCCTTTTCTTAATTTTACAATTTCACCGTCAGCTTTATTTTAACACACTCGATGTACAATTTTTTGCACACCGTCTATGATACAATACAGTCATGATAAACGATTGACGAGGTGGAAAAAATGATATTGTACAAGATAACGGCAAAAAGAAATACTTCGAAAAACGACGGAAGCGAAAATCAAGCCGATATAATCAGAAATAACACCGAAAAGCTGTACGGTAATTCGGGTAAAAAGTGTATAGCCGCCGTGACGGAGCTTGACAATGACTACTGCGAGATAGCCGCAATGGTCAAAGCCGAAGCCGCGCGCGAATACACTCCGGAGAAAATCGCGGATATTATCGGCGGCATGAACGGCTGGAGGCTTTCTCATGTGAGCTCGTCGGAGCTTCTTATACGTGATTTTAAAAAAGCTCTGCGTGAAGCGGAGATGGGGAATTTCATCATAAGCTGCAAAAAACTCCTGTATGATATAAAAATCAATCCGCATAACGGTACGGACGACGAATGTATCGCCGAAAAGCTGCCGCGCTCCGAATTCGGGGTTCTTGCGGAAAACCTGCTTTGCAAAAGCACTCTGATGCCGGAAATCGACCGCATATTCAAGCAAAGGAATACGACGGGCAGACTGTTTCATCCTGTGCACTACATAATTAAGTCCGACAATAAACATGATGATAGCGAGATTATAAACGGCTTAATAAGCGCGCTTTACGAAAACGGGCGTCTTTTATCGGGAAGATATGTGACGATAGAGCTGTATACGGACAATTATATTGATGAGGACGACTTATCCAAGCTGTACGAAACTCATTCGGGCGGCACGGTAGTTGTCCGTCTGTATCCCGAAGAGGAAAACGACAATCCTTTCCGCAGATCCGATCCGGATGAAAATGTGCAGGCTCTGATAAACGTGATAAATAAGTACAGCGACAATACTCTTACGATTGCCGTTCTCCCCTGCGGGAATACAAAGGAAACAGGGAAACTGTATCAGGGCGTGCTCTCGCCGCTTGTGGAGATATACACCGAAAACGCGTCCGGCGATGCGGCGCGGCAAAATCTTATCCACCGCGCGGAACGTGCCGAAATGGAGTATGACAGCGACCTGACCGACTTTGTAAAGGATAACAAAACCTACTGCCCGTCAGAGCTTAGCGAGCATTTCGAGCGATGGTACAAACAGAAAACCACCGCGCAGCTTTATCCGCAATACGCAGAGCTTACAAACGCCTGTCCTGCGGAATCCGAGCAGGGCGGCGGTAAGGCGCTCAATACGCTTGACAGCATGATAGGCTTGTCGGAAGCAAAGAAAATTATACATAAGGCGCTCGATTTCTACAAGGTGCAGCGTCTGTACAGCGGATTCGGAAAACAGATCGAAACAATATCCATGCACATGGTATTTACCGGCAGCCCCGGTACCGCGAAAACCACAACGGCGCGGCTTTTTGCGGAGATTTTAAAGGATAACGGCATAATCACGAACGGCAACCTCGTCGAGGTCGGGCGCGCGGATTTAATAGGCAAATACGTCGGTCATACAGCACCGCTTGTAAAGAAAGCGTTCGAGGACGCGAAGGGCGGAGTGCTGTTTATCGACGAGGCGTATTCGCTTCTCGACCGCGATAATAACCTTTACGGCGACGAAGCTATAAACACTATCGTGCAGGAAATGGAAAACAGCCGCGGCGACACGATCGTGATTTTCGCGGGCTACACGGATAAAACAGAGCAGCTCTTAGACCGCAATCCCGGACTGCGCTCACGAATAGCTTTTCATGTCCCGTTCGAGGACTATACGCCCGAGGAGCTTCTTAAAATCGCCGTGCTTATGGCGGACAACACGGACAACAAAATCGCTCCCGACGCGAATGACAAGCTGTTCGGCATATTCCGCGACGCGTCAAAAACGGAAAATTTCGGCAACGGACGGTTTGTGAGAAACATCATGGAACAAGCCGAAATGAACCGCGCGAGCCGCATAGCGAAAACGGACGCGGCGAAAATAACGCGCGATATGCTTGAAACATTTACAGCCGACGATTTTGAGTATACCCCTCCGAAGACGGCGAAGCGCGAAATGGGATTTGTTAAATAAACAGGTTGGGATTTGTTTCCCAACCTGTTGAGGTTTAATCGAAAGTTTTTATATATTCCGGCACTTCCTCCGGAGTCAATATCGGCGGCAATTCCGCTCTTACTCCGAGACAATAACCTTGTTTCAATACGTAATCACGCAGTTTTTTCCAGAATGCTTTTGTATCCGCCATGCCGCTTCTGACAATATACTTGCCCGCGCTCTGTATGGAAGATGATATTTCATCGTGCAGCGAGCTGTCTATTTCCGGGCGTTTATAGGTTTCTTCGTTGGTTGACGGATGACACGGAAAGAAGCTGTACATTCCGTTACAGGGCTTTTCATAACTCGCGCCGATTATAATTTTATTGTTTTTAATCCAGTTTTCGCCTTTTTCTTTAGCATAGCTTCCGTGGTATATTTTATGCAGGACAACGTCATAAAATAAACCGCAATCCTTATATTTTTCAATCCCGTCCCTTGTACAATCTATGATTTCGGATATCACAAACACAGTATCAATGACATACCTATCGGGATTTTTAAATGTCGAACCGAATATAATTACAGAACCCGGCTCAAGGCGCTCCGTCTGATTTTGTTTGCAGCAGGTATAATAAAAGTTGTCGCCGAAAACAAACGGGTCGGTATTTTGTAATCCGGCTGCATTGTCATTCTCCTTTTTCTTTTCGGAGATAACCTTGTTTATAATTTTATCCTTTCCGGAGTAATTTAAAGTATTCTTTATAAATACCGGATAATGGATATTATTGGGCTTTTCCGAGGATTGGGAATTATTTAACGGAGCGGCTATGCTGTCGGGCTCCCATTCTCCCCAAAAATCCGCTTGCTCGCCTTTATGAACATGACCGTTCTTATCAATAAAATTCGTAATACATCTGATATATTTTCTTTTATGTTTTTTTGTAAAATTCCAGTGTTTAAAGCAGTAACCGGTATCTTCCATAATAACGCCTTTCGGATGCTCGCACCCGGGATGGGTAAATTGAAATGCTCCGACAAATTTTTCTTGTTTGCTCATTTGTTGAAAATCTCCTTATAATCTTTTTCCGCAATCCTAATCATAGTATCCTTGACAAATTCGTCCTTAAGTTTAAACGGTTTGCCGTAGTTATTACGTCCGGATATGATAAGGCATTTATTATATTCATATATGGATATATTAAATCCTTTTGAGCCTGTGGGATACACTTTTATGGGAGGATCCTTTGACTCAAATCCGAAAGCCCGATTAAGTTCAGCCCTGTTTGCTGAGTACAAAATTACATCAGGGGATAAATAATCAACAAAATCCCTGAATAGTTTTATCGTGCGTGTTCTGTCGGCGGAAATTTTCTGCTGTTGCTCTTTTCCCAGTTTGCCCCATGTCGGGTTGGTTGCAACTGCTGTATAAATATCAATATGTACCGCGATATTATTTCCGTTCTTATAGCTTGCGCCTATGTGGTTAAGGGGCTTTTCAAAACAGTTGAACCATTCGTCATACGGATTGTTCTTATAGTAGCCGCATAATGTTTTGAACAAACGGTTCTTGTTTGTGTCATTCAAATAATTCTCCTTATAGATATTCTGTCCCTCCGGAAACCGAAAAAATGAAGGGAGTTCTCCTTTGTTTTTACAAAACTCCCTGTCGGACGGGTTCAGCGCAACTGTCACAACCTTTAAATCCGACTTTTTATACGCCTCCATATCACCAAACCAGATAATCGGAATTGACGGTTTTACCACAAAATCCTCGTCCCTGAGTTCAACATAGTTTGCCCAGTATTCGTCAATAATTTCAGATAATTTCAAGTCCATATTTCCACTCCTTATCCGTATAAACCGTATTATATATTATACCACAAAACTATAATTTTTTCAACACGTAAATTATATCACGATATACGTACAAAAAATTGTACTATAGTTGTGATATTTTTGAAACAATTTACCGAATTTTTTTCGGTGGGGTACTATTTATCGAAATTCAATTATGGCTTAATTATGCGGTTTCGCTTTGGAGCGCGATGCAAACTGCTGCGGTGTATCAAGAGCCCGGCTGTGCGTATGTTAAAATAATAATAGAAAAGTTGACAGTGAAATATTAAAATGATAAAATGGAGAAAAGGGGGGTTGATTTTATGGACGAGTATACGGAATTTAAGGAATTTTTTGAGGAAATATCAGCGCTGCCGACAGATATTATTCGAGAGAATTCGTACACAATGCCGTATATATTCAATAAGGCGTATAATGAGAATTTCATCAGCGACTGGCTTGCGTTTATTTTAAATCCACAGATTAACGGCATAGGAATTGAGCCTATAAAAGCGCTTTTGCATCTTGCCGGACATGACGGCATTCCGGTGGACGGATTGTTTTTTAATATGGGTGATGAAAGCTCGTGCAGACTTTGCCGCGAATATCCGCTCGGTGAAAACGGCAGAATCGATTTCCTTATCAACGTGTATTATTCTGCCGCTGACGCGGAGAATGACACGGACGGCGGAAACGTATTATTCCGCATAGCAATCGAGAATAAAATCGGCGCGTGGGAAGGTATGGGACAGACCGAAAAATATTACAGTTCTATTGAAAGTATGAAGCGCACAAAGGGCAACGGATATGAAAACGTGTATATTTTCCTCACTCCGGAGGGTACAAGCCCCGGCTGCAAAAGGTTTAAGCCTGTCTCGTACAGGGATTTTATACCCGAGCTGAAAAGGATGCCTGTTGATTTTACGCGTGACTTGAGAAAAGCGTTTCTTGTGAACGAGTTCATTTTACATATGGAGGGAATTATGGATAATAACAAGCTTAGCGACGCGGATTTTGTGCTGATAAAATATGCCGGCACGCTGCAAAAGGCGGAGGAAAGATATAACAGGCTGCTTGAAATCTTCTATAACGAGCTTGGCGGAATGGAGTTTCTTTCGTCCGATGACTGGAAAACGAATTGTCCAAACGGGAAACGATACTGGCAATGCTATAAAGCGAACTGGGACGGTATTCATTATGAAATTGTGCCGGTTGCGGAAAACAGTAAATATTATCTATCCGCCGACGGAAAATTCAGAGTGGAGCTGCACGTTGAAGGAAAGAACCGCAAAAATATAACGAGCAGACTGAAAACTCCCGCGAAAGCCGAAATTGAGGGCGCTGTTCTGCGCGATACGGAGAATGATAACCGTGCGGTAATTTCGCTTGAATTTAATGAGGATTTTTCAAGCCGCGAAAAAATGAGTAACAGCGTAAAAAAAATTAAGACTGCGTTTGAGTGGCTCAACAGGACATATACGAGCCAAATCGACGCAGTCATGGGATGAATATAATCGCGATATAACAGGCAATGATAATTTTACAAAAATTATGAAGCCGCTTGATGAGCTTATTTTGTTTAACATGTAAACTTTTTCTCCGCTGCTTTCTATTTCCTTGTGCTAAACTATACTTGTATAGTTGTTAAAGTAATATGGGAAGGACCGCAACACATAACCGCCCTATCGGCGGGGGGATACTTTTTCGGGCAAAATGTGGTTCGGACATATATCCGCCCCTTTTCATTGACGCAGTGTGCTCAATATCTAACGTTTTTAACCACGAGGCTATCGCGTTGCTTTCGTTATACAACAAAAGAGCGTATCATTTTCACCGATACGCTCTTTCATAATCCCGTTTTGACAGCCTGCCATGATTGGTCTTATGTCACGCCGTCAAAGTTCGTTTCTTTAGTCGTTTCTGATTACAACACAGACGTCCGCCATATTGTTTTCATAGCAGTCCGCGCCTTTGCCGCGGTATACGGCGCAATTGGTCGATTTCGAGTCGACGATCATATCCGGAAAGAGCCATTCCCAGCCGTCGGGCAGCGGCACATTCTTGTAGGTTTCGTAATCGTCAAAGCGGTCTTTTTTACCAGACGCTCCTTACCGGGAAAGCGTATGCAATTTACCGCGAGATACGCGCCGAGCACGAAAAACAATATTCCGTCGCAGTTCGGCATATACGGGACGGAATAATCGAATATCCACGGAATCGCCGCAAGAATTACGGCAAATATTTTCAGCTTTTTCACGAGCAAATACACGATGGGTGACAAAATTGCCAGCTTAAACAGATCCGCGATATACCAAAATTGGAACGGAAGAGGCGTTGAGAAAAACGCCTTGAGCGCGTTATCGCGGAGCAGTCCGATTTTTTCGTCGATAACCGGAAATGATATTTTGCAGTAATTCACGATAAGTATACCCGCCGCGCTCCACGCAAGCACCCATATGCAGTACGGTACCATCAGCGTGACGAGCCTCTTTTTAAGCTTTTTCGCGTAAACATATGCGTTAAAACGGCGAGCTCCCGCAAAAAAGAGGTATCCCGAAATGAAAAAATACAGCGGATTGGCAAACCTCGTCAGCGCGTTGCAGATGAAAAACTGTATCATGGGGCAAATTTGTTTTCCCTCTTGAATTGCGGTCGTCGGCAGCAGATATGTGTCACGGTAATTGTACGCGTGGATGAAAACCACGCATATAATAGTAAAAAATGACAAGAAGCGTATTTTTCTGCACAGATAAGGCGGTATGCCCTCTCTCGTATTTGTTGTATCATTCATTAAAATCACTCCGGGGCTTTATTATATTACATATAAATTATACAATTTATAATTCAATTTTTCAATATTTTGGCGCAAAATGTCATTATTTTAGCATAAGTCACCGTGTTCCGCCCTTCCGTTCCCGCCCATATACCGTTTAAATATCCCTCCTTGCCGCCGTAACAGCTCCGATTGCGGTGAAAATTGCGATATACATTACGCACACAACGGCAAACTGCGCATATCCTCCGCTTTCGGCGATTTTTTGCGGCGCGTTCGAGTTCATGCCGTAGGACATAAGCGAGTAGGGCCATATGTGTCCCATGTTTTTCGCTAAGAATCCAAGCCCCGAAAGTCCGCCCGCAAACGATATTCCTATCGGCAGCGCGAAGCTTTTTA
>CANQXJ010000056.1 GCA_947627795.1 uncultured Clostridia bacterium | reverse complement strand
CCAAAACACCTTTTAATTTTCGAAAAACCCAGTATTTATGCGGTGTTCAGCCGTTTCGTACATCATTCCCACTCAATCGTCGCGGGTGGTTTCGACGTAATATCGTAGACGAGGCGGTTAACGTGTTTGACCTCGTTCACTATTCTGTTTGACGCTTTTTCGAGTACATCGTACGGTATTCTTGCCCAGTCGGCGGTCATAAAGTCGGTGGTCGTCACGGCGCGGAGAGCAAGAGTGTAGTCGTATGTACGTCCGTCGCCCATTACGCCGACGCTGCGCATATCGGTAATCACCGCGAAATATTGGTTAATATCGCGCTCCAATCCCGCGTTCGCTATTTCTTCACGGAAAATCGCGTCCGCGTCACGCAAAATCTCAAGTTTATCCTCCGTAATTTCACCGATCACTCTTACCGCAAGACCCGGACCGGGGAACGGCTGCCGCCAGACGAATTTTTCCGGTAGACCAAGCTCTATTCCCAGCTGCCTTACCTCGTCCTTGAACAAGTCGCGCAGCGGCTCGATTATTTCTTTAAAATCAACGTGTTCCGGCAAGCCGCCGACATTGTGGTGGCTCTTTATCGTCGCCGCGTCGCCCGCGCCCGACTCGATAACGTCGGGGTAAATCGTGCCCTGCACGAGGAAGTCCACCTTGCCGATTTTCTTTGCCTCCGCCTCAAAAACGCGGATAAACTCCTCCCCTATTATCTTACGCTTTTTTTCAGGTTCGGTCACGCCCGCAAGCTTACCCAAAAATCTGTCCTGCGCGTTCGCTCTTACCAAATTTATATCAAACTGTTCCCTGAACAGCGTCTCAACCTCGTCGCCCTCGTTTTTGCGCAATAATCCGTTGTCCACGAAAACGCATATCAACTGTTTACCTACCGCCTTATGCAGCATTACCGCCGCGACGGACGAGTCCACGCCGCCCGATAGCGCGCACAGCACCTTGCCGTCTCCGATTTTTTCGCGCAGCGCCTCAACGGAACGCTTAGCGAAATCGCTCATAACCCAGTCGCCCTTGCAGCCGCAGACGTTGTATAGGAAATTACGCAGCATCTCCTTGCCGCGCACCGTGTGGTTCACCTCGGGGTGGAACTGCACCGCGTAGAGTTTCTTTTCCTCATTCTCGTACGCCGCAGCGGGACAGCTTGCCGTTGTGGCGGTCACTTTAAAGCCCTCGGGGACCTTCGACACAAAATCGGTGTGGCTCATCCAGCAGACCGTATTTTCCCCGATACCCTCAAACAGCTTGCTCGGGCTTAATTTTATCTCTGTTTTACCGTACTCGCGCTTATCGGCGGTTTCGACCGCGCCGCCCAACGCCTGCGCCATAAGCTGATTGCCGTAGCAGATGCCGAGAACCGGCACGCCGAGACGGAATATTTCCTCGTCGCACTTCGGCGCGTTCTCCGCGTAAACGCTGTTAGGGCCGCCGGTGAAAATAATTCCCGACGGATTTTTCGCTTTTATTTTCTCAATGTCCGTGCTGTACGGCATAACCTCGCAGTACACGCTGCACTCGCGCACGCGGCGAGCGATAAGCTGATTGTACTGACCGCCGAAGTCAAGGACGATTACCGTTTCGTTCTTCATTGCAATATCCTCCGTTTTTCGGTATGTTTTTATATATTCTATCATTTTTTTCTTCTTTCGTCAACAACGACAATGATGTTTATATATCCGAATATTTACATTCCGCCTTGACGCTCGGCGCGTATGCGTATATAATGATTTTATAACGGTGGGAAAGGAACGGTGTTTATGCCCGAAAAAATACTTATTATTGACGACGAAAAGGAAATAGCGGATTTAATTGAGTTGTATTTAAAAAATGAAAACTATGAGGTATTCAAATTTTACTCCGCGCTCGACGCGCTTGACAGCGTCAATTCCACGGAGTTTGACCTCGCCGTCCTCGACATAATGCTGCCGGACATAAACGGCTTTACGCTGTGCCAAAAAATCCGTGAGAAATATAATTACCCGATTATCATGCTCACCGCGAAAAACGAGGAAACGGACAAAATCACGGGCTTGACGCTCGGCGCGGACGATTATATCACAAAGCCGTTTAAACCTCTCGAATTGGTCGCGAGAATAAAGGCGCAGCTTAGGCGGTACAAAAAATACAATACCGCCGTTTCAAATAGTGATGATGAGGCTGTCCTTACACATTCGGGTCTTGCGATGAACATAAAGACGCACGAGTGCTTTTTAAACGAAAAGCCGCTATCACTGACGCCGACGGAATTTTTAATTCTTCAAATTCTTTTGGAAAACAAGGGCAGCGCGGTAAGCTCGGAGGAGCTGTTCCACAGGATATGGAAGGACGAATATTACAGCAAAAGCAGCAACACGATCACCGTTCACATCCGTCATTTGCGTGAAAAGATGAACGACGCGCCAATCATAAAAACCATATGGGGAGTGGGGTATAAAATTGAAAAATAACAATACCGAATATGCAAGACTGAAATCGAAAATTTACATGCGGTTTTTTGTCTTGACCGCCGCCGCGATAGCGATTGTTTTCGCGATGTACGAGCTTTTGTGGAAAAACCGCGGCTGGGATTTCACGCTGCGCGTTTTGCTGCGTCTAGGCATGAGCCGCCGCACGGCGGAGGGCATTTATCAGCACTGGTTCCGCAACCTTACGGAGCTTGTATGGATCGTCGCGGTCGCGGTAATATTTCTTGTAATGCTGCGGTTTTTCCTCAACTGGTTCACGAAGTATTTCACGTCGATAAACAAGGGCATAGACGCGCTTCTGGTTGAGGACGACAATAAAATCCTCCTGCCGCCGGAAATGTCGGCGACCGAGGACACATTAAATACCGTAAAGCGCACCCTGCGTAAAAGAAAACGCGCCGCGGACGAAGCGGAACAGCGGAAAAACGATTTGATTACATACCTCGCCCACGACATTCACACGCCGCTGACGTCCGTCATAGGTTATATCAGTCTTTTAAAGGAGTCGCCCGATATGCCCAAAGACAAGGCGGACGCGTATCTCGACATAACGCTCGACAAGTCATTGCAGCTTGAAAAGCTGATAAACGAATTTTTCGAGATAACGAAATACAATCTGCAGGAGATAACATTGGACAAGCGCGACACCGACATTTACTACATGCTCCTGCAGCTGACGGACGAGTTTTATCCCGTTCTTAAGCAGCACGGCAACAGTATTGAACTTAACGCCGACGAAAGCCTGTCGGGGCGAGTTGACGCGGAACAGCTTGCACGAGTGTTCGCTAATATCCTTCGCAACGCCGTATCGTACAGCTATCCCGACACGGTAATCACTATCAACGCCGCAAAGGACGGCGGGGATATTGTAATTTCGGTGAACAGCAAAGGCAGAACCGTTCCGAAGGAAAAGCTCCGGTCAGTATTTGAAAAGTTTTTCAGAGCCGACGACGCGCGCGCGACAAACACGGGCGGCGCGGGGCTCGGTCTTGCGATAGCAAAGGAAATCGTGACGCTGCACGGCGGTGAAATCACAGCCGAAAGCGCAAACGAAATCACGACGTTCACCGTCCGCATACCCGCCCAATGAAAATCTTAATATTTTCTTAGGAAATTCTCAATTTAATATTAAAGAATTAAAGGTCTTTATTTGCTACAATAAACGGCAGATAAAGACTTTTTATTTTGGGAGGCGGAGGTTATGAAACGTAAATCGGGGCTCGGCTGCACGGGCGCGGTCGTAATTTTTGTGTGTATCGCAGTTATGGTGACGCTTACTGTGATGAAACTGACGGGCGGCGCGCTCGGGCGCATTAAAACGGAAATGTCGCTGATAACCGACCCGATAGACAAGGACGCCGTTTCGTCGGGGGACGACGACTGGCAGCTTATGCTTATAGACGCCGACAATCCCCTGCCCGACGATTTCAGCGTCAATCTTACGTCGCTCGCGAACGGTCACAAGATTGACAGCCGCGTATACCCGTATCTGCAGAAAATGTTTGACGACGCGAGAAGTCAGGGTATTTTCCCGTCAATATCCTCGTCGTACAGGACGAGTGCGGAACAGCAGTCGGAACTCGATCAAAAAACGAGGGAATTTATAAATCAAGGCTGCTCGCCGGAGGACGCTCTTAAAAAAGCGAAAACATGGGCGGCTCTCCCCCGTACGAGCGAGCATCAGGCGGGGCTTGCGGTCGATATTACAAGTGTCGACGCGTCGGTTCAGTCGCCCGACATTGTGTGGAACTGGCTGAAATCCAACGCGCACAAATACGGCTTTATCCGCCGTTATCCGCCCGAGAAAAGCGGCATAACGGGAATAAGCAACGAGCCGTGGCATTACCGATACGTCGGGCAAGCCGCCGCAAAAGAAATATATAAGCGCGGACTGTGTCTTGAAGAATATTTGGAAATTTTACATAGAGAGGATTAGTTTCGTAACTAGAAAACGCGCCACAAGCGGCATATGCCGCCGATGACGCGTTTTTTAATGCGTATATTTTTTACTGCACGCTGTATTCGGCCATCCAACTGAGCGACTGCGGATTTGAGTCCGTTTCAAATTCAAACGCCGCCGTCTGATTGGGTGCGAAACTGTTAATGCTTGTCGTAATTTCCTGTGATACGATATTGCCGTCGGCGTCAAGGCAGTTTACATTCAAATGGAAATAGTCAAATGTCTTGTCGGTTTCGTTTGTAACCGATATGGAATAAGTGTTCCAATCTCCTGCGACATCGGTAAGCCGGAAGTTATTTTTATGTATCATTGTGTCGATTTTCTGCTTAAATTCATTGTCAGCCGCAATACCTGCCGCCGCCTCTTTAAATTCATTCTTTGTATCCGCGTATTTATCGTCTATCGGCACGGGATAGTTGTTCAGAAAATACGCAATCAATACGGAACGGTCGGAATACGCATCCGCCCACAGATTGTTATACTGAATATAATCCGTGTTTATGTAGGACAGCGCGTTTAACTGATTGTCAAGAGCGTCTATGTAATCGTGCGCCTTTTGATTAAACGTCTCGTCATCAAACACAACGTCTCTGTATTTGTTTAACTTATCCAGTTCCAGATTTACGAACGCTTTCAAATCCCCTTCGGGGTTTCTCTCGTTTTCGTCCCAGCGCGCTTTTAATCCGTCGGCAAAATCAATAATAAAGTGTCCTTCCTCCGATGTCATAAACACGGCGTTGTCATACAACTGTTTCGCGTCGGGATTGTCCTTGTACTCTTCAAGTACGTCGATAACCTTATCGTATTTCTGTTCCGCCGTATATGTCTGCGCACGCGCAATACTTATGTTTTCGCGGTTAAGGAAAAAGTACGCGACGGCGGCGATTATACATACAAGCAAAATCGCTCCGATTATTATACATAACTTTTTCAGCGGCAGCTTGTTAATATCAAACTTCTTTTTCGCCTCCGAACCGTTCGCGGCATTGTTTTGAGGCGCGTCGGCTTGCGCCGTTTCCGGCTGTGTGTGCTTGGCTATCGGATACCCGCACTTGGGGCATGCCTCCGCACGGTCGCTTACCTCATTTTTACATTCAGGACATATTATCAATCCCATCCTTAAAACCTCCCGTCATATTTTGGTAAATTTTTACTGCTAATAAATATTGTAACACAATATTTAACGATTGTCAAAATAAATATATCACGTCGTTACTGCCCGGACGTGCCGCGCTTTGGTTTTTTCCTTGTCATCTCATAGCTCATATCAAGCAGCGGGTAAATTTCCCTCACGTCAACCGTTCCGTCAAGAAGTATCGTGAGCCAGTTGTCGCGGTTCATGTGGTACGCTGGGAGAAAACCTTTATTCATGCGAAGCGAGCCCGACAGTATCGGGTCGCATTTGATGTTTAAAATATCCGTGTGTTCATCGCCTGTCATGCCGAGGCGGCTGCGCGGCACATCCATAAAAAGCGCGTACCATTTCCGCGTATCGCCGTGGCGCAGCACGAGGTATGTCGGCGCGGTCGAAAACGGCGCGTCGGGTATCGTTTTGTATGTTTTTTTCGCGTATGACAATACTTGTTCTTTTATTTTGTTCATATGCAAGACCCCGTAATCTCATTATTTGCGAGCGTCCGCCGCATGTCTGACACCGCGTTATATTTATATATTATAACACAGCGACGCCGAACCGTCAACAGTTCCTCCGCAAACATCGGCACTGTTTACGCGCGCTTGTCGAGCGCGAATACAATCAAAAATACGGCTTTTACAGTAAAACAGCGCGGTTCGGTTGAACCGCGCTGCTTTAAGTATTGCATTACTCCGATTTTGTGTAATCGTTACGCCATAACCGCGTCGCCCGCCGTATATTCTTCGAGCGAGCCGGATTTTACCTGAACGCACAGGTACTTGATCGGCTCGTCCGCCGACGCGGAAAGCTGTCTTTTCGCCTCCGGCGCAACGCGGAGAAAATCGTTCGCCGCGAGTTCGACCTTTTCACCGTCAATCTCCATGCAGCCCTTGCCTTCGAGGATTATATAAATTTCCTCATTCTTCTTGTGCGCGTGAACAAACGGCACGCCCGCGCCCGCAGGCATGAAGTTTACGCTTACCTCCGCGCCAGTAAGTCCGAGCGCGTCGTGCAGCTCCACTCTGTCCGTTCCGCTTACATTTACCTTGCTATAGTTTGCCATAATAAAGACCTCCGAAAATAATATAGTTGTAACCTTTTTGATTACAACTATATATTAGCATATTTTTGTTGTAATGTCAATAGTTACAACGAAAATTTTATAAATATTTTCATATCAATATGTTTAGCTGCTTTATCAAATCGGCGAGTGTCACGCTTTTAAGCTCGTTTTCCAATGCCGCCTGCGCGTCGGCGAGGTGTACATCCATCACCGCGTGAATATTCTTCCCCACTGGACATTCGGGGTTGGGGTTCTCGTGAAAATTAAACAGGTCGCCCTCCACGCAGTCGACAGCCGTGTAAATGTCGTAAAGCGTAATATCGCCCGCGTCCTTTACGGGCGTCGCGCCGCCACTCCCCGCCTTTACATCTATTATTCCCGCCGCTTTAAGGCTCGAAAGCGTGCGCCGTATCACGACGGGATTTACGTTGACGCTCGACGCGATTAAATCAGACGTCATTTTGTATTTCTTTCCGAGAACGCAAATTGCAAGCAGCGTGTGAACCGCCACGGTAAATCTTGATGTAATTTTCATGTCTAACACCCCTCGGCAATATTGTACATTATTTTTGTTGTAATGTCAACGGTTACATTAAAACAAAATCCGCCGCGCCGCGACGGATTGTTATTTAGTTTACCTTGTTATATTCCTCATCGCTTACAGGTTCAAGCCATTCGTTTGAGCCGTTTTCTCCGGGCACTTCTATTGCGAGGTGCGAGAACCAACTGTCCGCCGCCGCGCCGTGCCAGTGCTTTACGCCCGCGGGGATATTCACGCAGTCGCCCGGTTTCATCTCTACCGCGTCCTTGCCCCACTCCTGATAGTAACCGCGTCCGCCGACGCATATGAGTATCTGACCGCCGCCCTTGTCGGCGTGGTGAATGTGCCAGTTGTTGCGGCATTTCGGCTCAAACGTGACATTGAAAATGCCCACCTGCTCCGACGATACGGGCGCGAGGTAGCTCTGTCCCGTGAAATACTGCGCGAAACCATCGTTCGGCGCGCCTATCGGGAACAAAATCGTGTTCTGGTATTTGTCCTTTTCGCTCAGTTCCTCGTCCTTCCACACGTCCGTCGCGAGACGGAACACAGCCCACGCTTTGGGCCAGCCCGCGTAAAACGCGACGTGCGTTATGATAGCCGCGATTTCCGCGCGCGTTACGCCGTGCGCCTTCGCGTTTTCGAGGTGATACGTCAGCGACGAGTCGGTAATTCCCGACGACATCAGCGCGACTACCGTTATAATGCAGCGCGTTTTTAAGTCAATGTCCTCGTTGTTCCAGTTCTCGCCGAACAGAACGTCGTCGTTAAAGTGCGCGAAATCGGGCGCAAATTTGCCGAGGCTGTCCCTGCCTGCCGTTTGTACTATTTTTTTGCTCATTGTAATTCCTCCTAAGCTTTAATTTTTATACTTTTTGAAAAATTGCCCGTGTAATTTCAGCCGCGTCACGGTGCTTTATTTCGCGCGGCTCAAAATGAATGACCGAGTAAACAAGCTGCATAACCGCACCCGCTCCGAAGGTGCTTATAAGCGTACCTATTCCGACCGGCCCGCCGAGCAGCCAGCCTATAAGCAGCACAACCGCCCACAATATGATTTCAACGACGCCGATCGGTACTTTAGGCATACGCTTCCCGAGCCCTACAAGCAGAGCATCCCTCGGCCCGCAGCACTGCGCCGCCTTCATGTAAACGCACATTCCCAGCGCCATAAACACAAACCCGATAAGCATTATGACAATCCCGAGCCACATATTGTGATTTTCCGGCAGCGGGTTGATATTGTTGTACAGCTGCACGAGGTTACCCGTGAGCAGCGCGTCAATAATCGTGCCGTATCCTATACGCTCGCGAAGCAACAAATCAATAAAAAGCGTCAGAAGCGCAATCGCCGTCATGGCAAGTCCGTAATTTAAAACAGTGTGGTTCGCTATGCCCATGCCGAGGCAGTCCCACGGCGCGAGACCGATATTCGCGTAAATCGTGAGATGCACTCCGAAAGCAAACACCGCAAGCCCCACCGCAATTCTGAACCATTCCGCTATAATTTTTTTTCTGTTCAAGCTATATCACCCTCATAATTTATCCGTCGTTTGAGGATATTGTCCGCGTAATACCATTTTACCACCTTTTTCTTATAAATTCAATATAAAAAACAGTCCGTCCGCTGTTTACGGATTTGTTCTTGACACTGACCTCGTATCCGTATATAACGATTTTACAGTAAAGTGAAAATTGTCACACATTTCGGTTTGGGACAAAAAATAACACGCGGCATAATGCCGCGTGTGTTTTTCATTACTCGTAATCCACCACATTTATCCAGCGTTCGAGGAATTCCTTTTCCTCCGGCTTTTTCTTTACAAGCTGCGACGCGGCGACGATAGGCAGCCA
>CANQXJ010000055.1 GCA_947627795.1 uncultured Clostridia bacterium | reverse complement strand
GTTTTTTCCTTCATTTCAAGGCAATCCATGCCTATAGCGGCGAAAATATCCATAGCCATCTCCGCCAGCCTGCCCTTAGCAAGGGCAACGGTTAAATAATCCATTTATATTATATCCTCCTGTGTTTTTGTTGTGGTGAATTATGATTTATCTGCGAGAGGCCCCCTTGTCAAAGGGGGCTGGCACGCGCAGCGTGACTGGGGGATTCCTGCGCTAATTTTAAAAAAGAATCCCTCCACCGCTACGCGGTCCCCCTCCCTTTGACAAGGGAGGCTTACAACGCTAAATCATAATCTATCCAATCAATGATGATGCCCGCAATTACAATCGTGGTCGTGGTGATGGTCGTGCCCGCAATCGCAGTCGTCGTCATCCTCGTAATAGCCTAAAAATTCGTCAAGCGTCGTTTCAATGATCTCGCCCGTTTTAAATTCCTTTATCATAATTTTCCCGTTCGCGAGCACCCGTATCATATCGGTAAGCCCCGCTTCTCTCGCGTACCGCTCCGCCGACTTATAGTTGCCGATACCGAGATAATTTTCCGTGATACAGCCGTTCACGCGCAGATTCGCCGATAGCTCGTATGCTATCCCCTCCGCGTTCTTTTCCGCGTAAATCAGCGTTGACGGCAGGCTGTCGGGCTTTTCGTCCGCCATTGCCGTGAGCAGCCTGTTTACGCCTATCGCCGCGCCGACCGCGCCCGCGTTTTCGCCGAATTTGCCCATGAGGTTATCGTATCTTCCGCCCGCGCAAATCGGGAACGCCACGCCGTGCGTGTAGCATTTGAAAATCGAGCCGGTGTAGTAGTCGATACTTTGCAGCATACCCAAATCGAGCGACACATAGCCGTCCAGACCGTACACTGTCAGCAGTTCGTAAATCCGCTTTAAATTATCGAGCGCAAGCTTCGAGGTCTGATTAAGCCCCTTTACGTACGCCTTTTCAAAAATGCTGTCGTCGCCGAAAAGATACGGCAGATCTATCATAAGCTTCTTTATATCGTCATCAATATCGAGCTTGTCCGTGATTTTTTTAATACCGACGGAATCCTTCGAGTCGATCCTCTCGCGAAGCGTCTCGATCGATTTTTCGTCAAGCCCCGCCTGCTCTACAAGTCCGTTGAAGAACGCGACCTGTCCTATTTCCATCGAAAAATCCTCGATCCCCACTCCGAGCACAGCCTCAATCACAGCCGCGATCACCTCCGCGTCAGCCTCCGGCGCGGACGAGCCGATAAGCTCTATACCGCTCTGAGTAAACTCGCGCTGGCGCGCTCCCTGAGTCTGCTCCGCGCGAAAAACGCTGCCGGTATAGCAGTAGCGCAAAGGCTTTGGCGCGTCGAACGCTTTTGTCGCCGCCATTCTCGCGATTGACGTTGTGAAATCGGGACGCAAAACGAGGATCCTTCCCTGCTCGTCGAAGAACTTAAACATATTCTCCTGCGAGATCTGACCGCCCTCGCCTATGTAGCAGTCGTAATACTCAAACGAAGGCGTTTCAACCTCCTTGTAGCCGAACGTTGTGAACACGGCGTTCAAACTCGCTTCTATCTCGCGTTTCATCGCGCATTCATCCGGCAAAATATCGTTCACGCCGTTAGGCGTGTGCAGCTTCCAATCAGACATATTTTTTTCCTTTCTTGCTTTATTACGCTAAAGTGTTAAAGTGATTATATCATATTTTTTTGATTTGTCAAGTAAATTATGATTTAGCGATGTATTGGTATTGTGGGTGTAGGGGCGGATATCATCCGCCCGCCGCGCTGCATTGGGAACGGGCGGATAATATCCGCCCCTACAATACCATTGACATCGGGTTATCGGGGACGGGCGACCGCGAGGGTCGCCCCTACGAGAGGCCCCCTTGTTAAAGGGGGCTGGCACGCGCAGCGTGACTGGGGGATTCCTGCGCTAATTTTAAAAAAGAATCCCTCCACCGCTACGCGGTCCCCCTCCCTTTGACAAGGGAGGCTTACAACGCTAAATCATAATTTATCTCAACTAACCCCAATCCATCTAATTATACCACGCTATTCCGTTTTGTCAACAACTTTCGGATTAACGTGCACCATACAATGCTTAACCTCCGAAAACTCGCGCTCGATGCTGTCGTGGACGTTCTGCGCTATCGCGTGCGCTTCGGTGAGCGGCAGCGTTCCGTCCGCGCTGATTTCAATATCGACGTACATCTTCGCCCCGAATAAACGCGTTTTCAAATCGTCTACGCCGATAACGCCGTTTGTTTCAAGCGCGACCTCGCGTATCTTCTCGCATTCCTCGTCGCTGCCGGATTTATCGACAAGCTGATTCACCGCGTCCATGAAAATATCCCACGCGGCTTTGACGATAAATATACATATGATAACGCTCGCTATCGGATCGCAAACGGGAAAGCCGAGCCGCGCGCCGAGAATACCTATAAAGCTGCCGATCGACGAGAGCGCGTCGCTCCTGTGGTGCCACGCGTCCGCCATAAGCGCGGTCGAATTTATCTTCTTCGCGTTTTTCTTCGTGTATTGGAACATAAGCTCCTTAACGACTATCGAAACGACTGCCGCCGCAAGCGCGAGCGCGCCGGGAACGACAAGCTCCCCGTAACCGCCTATGATTTTCGTAACGCCCGAATACCCTATTCCGATACCCGTCGCGCAGAGGATCACGGCGAGCAGGATCGAGAAAATACATTCCATACGCTCGTGTCCGTAAGGGTGTCCGCTGTCCTCTTTTTTTGACGCGAGCTTAATTCCCGCCATGACCGCGAGGGTGCTGAGCACGTCGGAAGCCGAGTGGACCGCGTCGGAAATCATAGCGCCCGATTTCGCGATTATTCCCGCCGCAAGCTTCCCCAGCGACAGTGCGATATTTACGAAAATGCTGACGCGCGAGACGCGCATTGCAATTTTTGTATTATTCATTCCTAATCTCCCTATAAAATAAGCCCGCGGGATTATTTTGTCCCGCAGGCTTTAATTTCAAATTACCCGCTGCCGAAAATTCGGCCCGATCTCAAATAAGATCTGATCACTGTATTATATGCGTGATTTCATTTGCCGGTTACAGTATAGCATAAAATCAAAAGGTTAGTCAAGAGTAATATTTTTGAGTTATACAAAATGCGAATTATCTCTCGTAAATCATATTTCCGCCACTGTTGCTAATTAACTTATATCCATATCTGTCAATTATTTCACTTTTGAATAATTCAAGATTCCATCGTTGCTGCGACGGAATATAAATATAATCGGGTATTTTGTCCGGATACTGTCCATAGAATATATTCAGGCGCGTAATTGTACTGTCCCTGTAGCCCGAAAGCCAGCCGGAATATGCGCCCATTTTCAGTTGTGGAGTAGCGTAATAATACCATACTATATCACAGGCATAAAGAACTAAACCTTGTTTATCCATAAGAGGCTTCAGACTTTCGTATTCCTGCATATATGATGCTTCGCGCTCGGGTGTAACGCGTATTCCTTTATACGGACCTTCCTGTATAGTTTGTGTAAGCTCGCTGTTCGGAGTTTGCGACGCAAAGTTGTGATTGATTTTTATATATACCATAAGCGAAATTTGCGCCGCAATAAACGCGAGAACTACCGCACACAGCACGGAGTTGGTTCTTTCCTTTCTGTCGGTTTCCAAAATCGCATTCCCTATAAGAATCATACTTCCCGTATTCGCTGCGGCAGACGCCATTGAAAGTGCATATATATGTTGATTAGACGAGAAGAAAATCGCTATTGAGTAAGTTATTCCGCCGAGAAACATAAACAGAAAAACCTTATTATTCTTATGTTCGGTAGTTATATAAGATGTCAGCCCGACAAGCGCGACAGGAAATATTATATGATTATATGTATTTGTCGTTACCTCCGGAAGAAGTCCGTAAATTATAATTACAGCTATTGCGGTTGAAACGGTAATATAAAACATTTTATGCTTATATCTTTCCTTATCCAATATCGCAGTAAAAACAGAAAAAAGATATACCGCAAATAATACAGCTCCGTGAGGAAGAGCGTTCCGAATCGTTAGAAAATAGCTGAAAAATGTTGAAAGCAGAGGTTTGGTGCTATGTTCAGGATCTGTGAGTAAATTCGGAACAGCGTTAATAATTTCCGAAATAGTTGCTCTTGAAAGCATAAGTATGGCAAATAAGACCGCTACACATACCGCTCCCGCAGTAAACATAAGCCAGCTTCTGAAAATCTTTTTGTCACGCAGCGCGGCGTAAACTAATACACATATTGAGTATATTGCATACCCACCTAAAAGATACGGGCTGCACAACACCGCTCCCGCGAATAATACTCCTCCCGCAAATACGGCTTTATTGCTTTTCGCTGTGGCAAGCAATGTTCCGGTAAGCGTAACGAGCATCAGCCCCATAACATTGTAAGACAGCGCCATTATATCATACGGATTAAATATATAAAAAAATATAGCGGCAGCTATCCCGAACAGTTTATGCTCTCTTAATCGTATATAAATCACTATAGCGCATAACGACTGAAAGAAAATGTATATATATCTGAAATGCAATACTATACCGTCAAACCCAAATAATAATTTATGAAAAAGCACAAGCGGATATATAAGAAATCCCGCAAACTGAGAACCATGCCACTCATCAACGATAAATATATCGCCGTCCGTCAGGCGCTTGGCAACCGACAAATAAAACGCTTCATCATCGCCTTGTATTTCAAGCGGCGCCTTAAAAAGACAAATCGCAAGAACAACAAGAAATGCGACTATAAATATTATATCAAAAATATTCATATCGTTAACATAAGCTTTTAATTTTTCTTTCATAGCCTTTCCCCCTCATATATATAGCAATTATATTACATTTTCATATATTTTGCAATAGATTTATAAAGACATTTTATAAAAATATAAAAAATGATAGACAAAATAATAAAAATATGATATTATTTGACCAATAACAACAAATTATAAAGGGGAGAAAAACATGAATAAAAATATGTCCGAGAATTCTTTAGAAGACAAACACATTCACCCTGCAAAGCCGCGCGATGTTAATCTTGATTTGATAAGATGCGTAGCGCTGTTTTTGCTGCCGTCACTGCACTTTTTCGCATATATTCAGTTTTATGACGTGCCCTTTAAGGGTGCCGGAATGTACTTTATGTCCGGAATAAGAGTCGTATCAATGTGCTGTATTTCTCTTTTTCTTATGCTCACCGGATACCTAATGTCTCAGAAGAAATTCGGCAAAGGATATTTTAAAGGTCTGATACGTGTTCTTATTATATTTTTCATATGCAAAACTATAACCGTTATTTTTTATAACCATTTATATCTTCATCAGACCATAAAGTTTATTGACTATATTAAAGGTTTGTCCTCCGGCGGTGAATATTCATGGTATGTAGGACTATATATGTGGCTCTACTTCCTTATTCCTCTGCTCAATATCATTTATAACGCTTTTGACGAAAAGTGGAAAAAGCAGGCGTTAATACTTGCAGCCGTCGGCATTGTGGTTTTGCCGACATACGCAAATTTCTATAAAGCCGATATGCCCGATTTATTTGCTGGACAAAAGGTATTCACGGTAGTATATTATTTTATAGGCGCTTATATACGGGAGTATCACAAAGAAGGAAAGTGCCGGATATATCTGCTCGCATTCCTTCTGAGCGCAGTCCTCTTTACCGTAATAAATATTTTGTTATCATATAATCAAAATTATGTAAGGCATGATATCAATACCGACTGGCGCGGATTTGAAGTAGTGATTATGTCCGTGTTCTTATTCCTGTTTCTGCGCGGACTTCGCCTTAATAAAATGCCCGATACAGCGCGGAAAATTCTTGCTAAATGCTCGGAATGGTCATTTGGAGCGTATCTGCTCACATGGATTTTTGATAATGTTTATTATAATGAATTAACGAAAGCAGTAACCGAGGTTCCTGACAGATTCAAATATTACCTGCTCATGGTTCCGGCAGTATATATAAGCTCGTTACTTGTATCTGCAATTGTCAATGTAATACATAAACTCATGTGTGCAGGATATGAAGTTATCCACAAAAAAATCGTAAAAATTTCCTAAAAAATTATATAAATCTTACAAAACCATCTTGCGATTTTAGATAAAATATGATATAATTGTTAATATATTAAATCAAGGAAAGGATTTGATAATTTTGGCAATTCACGTTATAGACGAGGCAAAGCGCTGTCTCAACTGCAAAAAGCCTATGTGCCGCGAAGGCTGTCCGATCCACACGCCCATACCGGATATGATACATACATTTCTCGAAGGCGATATAAACGAAGCGGGCAGGATGCTGTTTGAAAATAATCCGATGTCTATGATATGCTCGCTTATATGCAACCACGAAAACCAGTGCGAGGGGCACTGCGTCCTCGGGCGCAAAGGCTCGCCGGTACATATAAGCTCGATAGAAAACTATATTTCCGACTACTACTTCGACAGACTGAAATTCCCGCCCGCCGAGAAAAACGGCATGAAGGCGGGCATTATCGGCTCAGGTCCGGCGGGGATCACGATCGCGCTGATACTCGCGCGCAGAGGCTACGACATAACGATTTTTGAATCACGCGAGAGAATAGGCGGTGTACTGCAATACGGCATTCCCGAGTTTCGTCTGCCGAAAACGATACTCGCGCGTTACAAAAGAAAGCTGTGGGAAATGGGAATTAAAATCCGCCCGAACACGTCGATCGGCATGACGATAGGCATAGACGATATGTTCCGCGACGGCTACAGCGCGATATTTATCGGCACGGGCGTATGGAAGCCGAACACGCTCCATATCAAGGGCGAAACGCTCGGCAACGTCCATTTCGCGATAAACTATCTCACTAACCCCAGCGTTTACCGTCTTGGCGAGAGCCTCAACATCATCGGCGCGGGCAACTCCGCTATGGACGTTGCGCGCACGGCGCTTCGTCACGGCGTGCGTCAGGTCACGGTATTCTCGCGGAGCGACCACTTAGCCGCCAGTCCGCATGAGGTTGAATACGCGAAGATAGACGGCGTGGAATTTGTGGTTCACGTAGAGCCGACGGAAATCGTGGACGACGGCGTGTACTTCGTCGAGCTTGACTGCGACGGTCACGGCAATCTCTCACCGATACGCGGCACGGAAAAGCTGTATCCGGCGGATTCGACTATTATCGCGATAAGCCAGGGACCGCAGAACAGAATAGTTTCGACGACGAGCGGTCTTGACGTAAACGAGCGCGGCTTGCTTGTAACAAACACCTTCGGCGAAACGACGCGCGACGGTATTTTCGCCTCGGGCGACGTTGTGCGCGGCGCGAAAACGGTCGTAGAGGCGGTGGCGTACTCGAAGCAGGTCGCGGACGCTATGGACAAATATATGAGAGAACTGGGTGATTCATGATGAAAAATTTAATCGACGCGGCTATGGGGCGGACAGAGCCTGATTTAGTGCTTAAAAACTGCCGCATCGTCAACGTTTTTTCGGGCGAGATCGAGCGCGGCGACATAGCCGTTAAGGACGGATATATCTGCGGCGTCGGCGAATACGGCGGCGCGAACGAGGTTGACTTGAAAGGACAGTATGTGATGCCCGGTCTTATCGACGCGCATATGCACATCGAATCGTCAATGGTAACGCCGCAGGAGTACGCGAAGGCGGCTGTGCCGAAGGGCGTTACGACGGTCATGGCGGATCCGCACGAGATAACGAATGTATGCGGCGAAGCGGGACTTAAGTTTATGCAAAAATGCGCGGAAGGTCTGCCGCTCGACATCAATTTTATGCTCCCCTCATGCGTTCCCGCCGCTCCGATGGAGCACTCCGGCGCTGTTCTCACAGCCGCCGACACCGCTCGGCTCGCCCCCGATTTTTACGGTATCGGCGAGATGATGAACTACCCGGGAATCATAAACGCAGACGAAGAAACGATCGGTAAGCTCGTAAAGCCGATCATAGACGGTCACGCGCCGCTTCTCTCGGGGCGCGGTCTTGACGCGTACTTGTGTGCCGGAATAAAAACCGACCACGAATGCGGCAATATCGAAGAAATGAAGGAAAAGCTCGGCAAGGGCATGTATATTTTAATGCGCGACGGCACTCTCTCGCGCGACGTGGCGCGGCTTGTAGGCGGACTTACCGCGCGAAATATGCGCCGCTGTATGTTCTGCACCGACGATTTATTCGTGGGCGCGGTTTCGGAGCGCGGCAGTGTGTCGGCATGCGTAAGAAAGGCGATATCGCTCGGCATTGAGCCGGTTGACGCGATAACAATGGCAACGCTCAACGCCGCCGAATGTTACAGAATGTACAACAAGGGCGCGGTCGCTCCGTCATATATCGCCGATCTCGTTGTTTCGGAGGATCTGGAGCTTACGAAAATAACTCGCGTCTATAAAAACGGCGTTCTTGCCGCCGAAAACGGAAAAGCGCTGTTTGAAACGAAGCCCGCAGAGGACGAAGCTGTTCAAAACACCGTGCATTTACCGGAAATCGACGAAAGCTTTTTCGCGTTCACTCCGAAAACAAAGAAATTTACCGCGATAGAGCTTATTCCCGAATCGATCATAACAAAGAAAACAACCGCGAATATAGCGGATAATTTATCAAAGGTATGCGTTATAGAGCGCCACCATAATTTAGGAACAAAGGGCTTCGGTTTTGTGAAAAATTACGGCATAAAAAACGGCGCGATAGCGACCTCGGTCGGTCACGACTCGCACAACATAGCCGTGATAGGCGACAACGACAGCGACATGGCGAAAGCCGTAAACGCGCTCGGCAAAACGGGCGGAATAGCTGTTGTACAAAACGGCGCGGTTCTGGAATTTCTGCCGCTTGAAATAGCGGGCTTGATGTCGCTGAAACCGGCTGAAGAAGTCGCGAAAATCCACGCGCGTCTTGATGATGCCGCGAAAAAAGTAGGAGTAACGGACGGAGTAGATCCGTTTCTATCGCTCTCGTTCCTCCCGCTTCCGGTAATCCCCGAGATACGCGTAACCGACAGCGGGTTATTCGACGTGGGGGCGTTTGAATTTTTGGATATATAAATTATGATTTAGCGCACTTGATAGCCTTCCCCTTGAGGGGAAGGGGGACCGCGTAGCGGTGGATGAGGTGTAGCCC
>CANQXJ010000054.1 GCA_947627795.1 uncultured Clostridia bacterium | reverse complement strand
AAAACGATCGTGACGAACGGCGACCAGACCGACACGATTTACGAGCTTATGAACCAGCAAATGACGTTCGAGCAGTCCTTGAGAGCGCGCGAGTTTGAGGACGACGCGCCAAACTACACGCCGAGAATTTCCGGCATAATCAAGGTTGACGACGGACGCTTCAATTACGCGATGTCGATTTTAAAGAGTGAGAACGGCAATCCTGAATCGTGTCTGCGCTACACATATTCGTACAAGAACCCGATAGGCGGCGAGGGCAGATTCATCCACACCTACATGGGTGACGGCAGCCCGCTCCCATCGTTTGAAGGCGAGCCGAAAAAGGTTGCGATACCGAGCGATATCGACGAGTTCACAAACGGTCTGTGGGACGCATTGAACGAGGATAATAAGGTGTCGCTGTTTGTGAGATTTATTGACCTTGAAACGGGCGAGGTTCAATCGCGGATCGTGAATAAGAATAAATGAAAATAACAAAGAAAGGAACATAAACAAAATGAACGAATTACAATTAAAATACGGCTGCAATCCAAATCAGAAGCCGTCGCGGGTATTTATCGAGAACGGCGATTTGCCGTTTGAGGCGCTTTGCGGAAAGCCGGGGTACATTAACCTGCTTGACGCGCTTAACGGCTGGCAGCTCGTTAAGGAACTCAAAAAGGCTACGGGACTTCCGGCGGCGACGTCGTTTAAGCACGTGTCACCGGCGGGCGCGGCGGTAGGTTTGCCGCTTTCGGACACGCTCAAAAAGATTTATTTCGTTGACGGAGTGGAGCTTACTCCGCTCGCAAACGCGTATGCGCGCGCGAGGGGCGCGGACAGAATGTCGTCGTTCGGCGATTTTATCGCTCTTTCGGACGAGTGCGACAAGGCTACGGCGCTCTTAATCAAGAAGGAGGTTTCCGACGGCGTGATCGCACCGGGCTACAGCGACGAGGCTCTTGAAATACTGAAGTCCAAGAAAAACGGAAACTATAACATAATTAAAATTGATCCGAATTACGTTCCCGCCCAAATCGAGCGCAAGCAGGTATTCGGTATCACGTTTGAGCAGGGCAGAAATGAGCTTGACATCAACGACGAGCTTTTGGCAAATGTCGTTACCGCAAATAAAACGCTCTCCGATGAGGCGAAACGCGATTTGAAAATCGCGTTGATCACGCTCAAATACACGCAGTCGAACAGCGTTTGCTATGTCAAGGACGGACAGGCGATCGGCATCGGCGCGGGACAGCAGTCGCGTATTCACTGCACGCGTCTTGCGGGCAACAAGGCTGACATCTGGTGGCTCAGACAAGCTCCGCAGGTGCTCGCGCTTGAGTTTGTGGACGGAATAAAGCGCGCCGACCGCGACAACGCGATAGACGTGTACATCTCCGACGAGCACGACGACGTTTTGGCGGACGGCGCATGGGAGAAGATATTCAAGGTAAAGCCGCCCGTATTCACGAAGGCGGAGCAGCGCGAGTGGCTCGACAAGAACACGGACGTAGCGCTCGGCTCGGACGCGTTCTTCCCGTTCGGCGACAACATCGAGCGCGCGAGAAAGAGCGGCGTTACGGTAATAGCGCAGCCGGGCGGCTCGATAAGGGACGATAATGTTATTGAGACGTGCAACAAATACAACATGGCGATGGCGTTCACGGGAATAAGATTGTTCCACCATTAATTAACTGCGTGTTAGCCTTCTCTTAAATGGGAGGGCATATATCAGGAGGAAACATTATGAAAATTTTAGTAGTAGGCGGCGGCGGACGCGAGCACGCTATTGTTTGGAAAATCGCGCAGTCGCCGAAGGTTGAGAAGATTTACTGCGCGCCCGGCAACGGCGGTATCGCGGAACTCGCCGAGTGCGTGAACGTGGCGGCTACGGACATTGACGGCATGGTCGCGCTCGCGAAGGAAAAGGCGGTTGACCTCGTGATGGTCGCGCCGGATGATCCGCTCGCTATGGGCATGGTGGACGCGCTCGAAAAATCGGGAATACGCGCGTTTGGACCTCGCGCAAACGCGGCGATCATCGAGGGCAGCAAGGCGTTTTCGAAGGAATTGATGAAAAAGTACAATATTCCGACAGCCAAATACGAGGTATTCGACGACAGCGCGAAGGCTGTCGCGTACATAAAGGAACAGGGCAAATTCCCCGCCGTTATCAAGGCTGACGGGCTCGCGCTCGGCAAGGGCGTTATAATCGCGCAGGATTTAGCCGAAGCCGAGCAAGCTGTGCATGAAATGATTGACGAGGGCAAGTTCGGCAAGAGCGGCAGCCGCGTCGTTATCGAGGAATTTCTGACAGGACCGGAAGTATCGGTTCTTGCGTTTACCGACGGAAAAACGGTTAAGCCCATGGTATCGGCGCAGGATCACAAGCGCGCGTACGATAACGACAAGGGCTTGAATACCGGCGGCATGGGTACGTTCTCACCGTCGCGGCTCTATGACGAGGCGAAGCAAAAGGAGTGTATGGAAAATATTTTCCTGCCGACAATAAAGGCTATGGCGGCTGAGGGCAGACCGTTTAAGGGCGTACTCTATTTCGGACTGATGATGACGGCGGACGGCGTGAAGGTGATTGAATACAACTGCCGTTTCGGCGATCCTGAAACACAGGTCGTACTGCCGAGATTAAAGACGGATTTGGTTGACATAATGCAAGCTGTTATAGACGAAAAGCTCGATGAAATCGAAATCGAGTGGGAGGACAACGCGGCTGTATGTGTCGTTATGGCGTCGGGCGGCTATCCGGTGAGCTATAAAAAGGGCTATGAAATTACAGGTCTTGACAGCGTTCCGGATGTTACTGTGTTCCACGCGGGAACGGCTGTAAAGGACGGAAAAATCGTGACAAGCGGCGGACGTGTTTTGGGCGTTACCGCGCTCGGCGCGAATATCGATGAGGCGCGCGATAAGGCGTATGCGGCGGTCGATAAAATTTCGTTCAAGGACGAATTCCACAGGAGCGATATAGGAATTAAGAAATATTGATAAAATGAAAAAAGCGAAGCCGCTCATTTCCGAGCGGCTTTTCGCTTTTAATCTCTACTTTAGGGGAGTAGCGATGGTATAGATTAACAAATACGAAAGGGGTATTTGTTGTTGGTGGGGGGACCCTTGCCTTTCGGCAAGGGCATATGAAAAAAAGGATGGTATTGGCTGCTCGCACAGCCAAACAAGCTTTATCTTATAATCATCTTTAAATGACTCCGAAAATGTTTGAAGGTTTATCAGCCCTCAAGCATTTTCGGTTTTGTCAATGTGCAATTTACCAGTTAAAGAAGCTGTCGAAGAAGTCGCTCCAGTCGCCTCCGCCAAACGGATTTTGGCTGTATTGATCCTGATTCTGCTCCTGCTGATTTTGCTGCGTGTTGTTATCAGTCGTTTCGTCAATTGTATCCGTAAGCGTTACGGGGATTTCGAGAGTTTGACCGTCACGCATGATTTTGAATGTCAGCGTATCGCCAATCTTCTTCGTGTCGCGGATCTTATTAACGTCGTCGCGCGTTTCCACCTTCTGACCGTCCACTTCAAGAATCATGTCGTTTACCTGCAATCCGGCTTTTTCCGCACCGCTGCCCTTTGTTACCGACTTGATAAACGGTCCGTAATTTGTATCGTCAATGCCTATTCCGACAAACGGACGGCTTACATGACCGGATTCGATAAGACTGTCAATAATCGGAACAACCTCGGAAATCGCTATCGCGAAGCTCATACCCTCGACGCCTGTGCTTGAAAGCTTAACCGAGTTAATACCGATAACCTCGCCGTATTCGTTTATGAGCGCTCCACCCGAGTTGCCGGCGTTTATAGCCGCGTCGGTTTGGAGCAGATTATATGTTCTTCCGTCGAGCGACATCGTTCTGTTCGTCGCGCTTATGATACCCTGCGTAACCGAGCCGTAAAATTCCTGCCCGAGCGGGTTGCCTATAGCGACCGCCCTTTCGCCGACCTGAACCGTTGTTGAGTCGCCCAGTGTCGCAACAGTAAGCTCCTTGTCGCCCGGATCGATTTTCAGGACAGCTATATCTGTTTTGGAGTCCTGACCAACCAGCGTAGCCGTGTATTCTTCGCCGGTATTGAGGATTACCGATATTTCCGATGCACCGTCTATAACGTGCTGGTTTGTTACGATATATCCTTCCTGTCTTATAATTATGCCCGAGCCGCTGCCCTGCTCAACTGTCTCATCAGACTGGTTGGGATCGGTATAGTAGTAGCGTCTGCCTGTAAACGGATCGTAATACTGCTGCGGCTGAACCTTTGTTTTATTTATAACGCCCACAACGCTCGGTCCTACCTGGTTTGCTATTTCCGGCGTTGTAAGAACCTTCTTGCCGTTTGTGTTAAGCGTCAGCTGCGGCGATGCATCTTCACCGCCGGTATTGTCCGCCGTTACAAGCGACTTTGTTCCGGAAGCGACCTGTGTCAGCGCGGGATTATGTTTATTATAATAGTACAGACCCGCTCCGAATACTCCTGCCGTAAATACGCTTGCCGCGAGAGCCGAGCTTAAAGCCGCGAGCCATACTTTGGGTTTCTTTTCCTTCTTGGGTTTCTGGCTGTATATGATCAAGTCAGTTGAATCTGTGTGTGGATACTTTTTCATGTCAAATTACCTCCGTTCGCCTTTTTTATTTTTAACATGCAAATTGTGTTTAATACATCTTCAACTTACACTCATATGATAATATAGATATTTGACGCTGGTATGAATTAAATGTAAACAAGTTTTAATAATTTTATGAACAGTTTATGAACAAGGGTTGACAAAACTGTGAAAATGTAGTATTGTAAATGCGAATCAATCTCATTTAGGAGGGCAAAATGAAAAAATTACTCATTCTCGATTCAAACAGCATTATAAACCGCGCGTTCTACGGCGTACGCTATTTGTCCGCGCCCGACGGTACGCAGACTAACGCGATTTACGGATTTCTTAATATTCTGATAAAGCTTATAAACGAGCAGCAGCCCGACTATATCTGCGCCGCGTTCGACGTGAAAGCGCCGACGTTCCGCCATGAGCAGTACAGAGAGTACAAGGCGCAGCGGAAGCCCATGCCCGAGGGATTGGCGCAGCAAATACCGCTTATGAAGGACATTTTAAAGGCGATGAACATAACGATACTTGAAAAAGCGGGCTACGAGGCGGACGATATAATAGGTACCGTTTCGCGCATATGCGATGAAACGGGCGTAAGCTGCTTCATAGCGACGGGCGATAAGGACGACTTGCAGCTCGTGAGCGATAAAACACGCGTTATTCTCACCGTTACAAAGTCAGGTTACAACGAAACAACCGTTTACGACGAGGCGGCTGTAAAGGAGAAATACCACGTCACGCCGACGGAATTTATCGACGTAAAGGCGCTTATGGGCGACCAGTCGGATAACATACCCGGAGTTAAGGGCATAGGCGAAAAAACGGCGATGAGCCTTATCGAAAAGTACCATAATATCGAGTATATTTACAATAATATAGACGAAATAGGCTTAAAGGGCGCGATGCTGCAAAAGCTTAAGGACGGCAAGGAAACGGCGTTTTTATCAAAACAGCTCGCGACGATCGACGTTAACACGCCAATTGATTTTAACATCGAGGACTGCGTTGTAAACGGCACGATTGCGGAAACGGCTGACGCAAGCTTATATGAAATCCTCAGCCGACTGAGGCTTAACAGTATTATAAAGCGTTTGGAGCTTACCTCTTCAGAGGGCGCACCGGAGTACGCGACCGATATTTTCGAGGGAATAAAATATGAGAGTGCCGACGTTTCAAAGGCAGTGTCGCTTGGTGCGAACAGAGCGGCTGTAGTACTTGATTTTGACGGAAACAATATCACGGCGATAGCTGTCGCGTCCGGAAAAACGGCGTATGTCGCTGCGGGCGCTGATATTACGGAGGAATTAAAGCCGTATCTTGAAAATGAAAATGCGGAAAAAATTACATTTAACATAAAGGACGCGCTTGTGAAGCTCAACGGACGCGTTGAAATCAACGGCATATGCGACGACGCGGCAATAGGAGCGTATCTCGTCGATCCCGCCAAAAGCGAATACGCGATAGAGCGGCTGACGCAGGAATATTTCGGAGTTGAATTTGAAAAGCCGGAGCAGAAACAGATGTCGCTCTTTGACGAGGATGACAGCGACAAGACGGAATATCTCGCCAAATGCGCGGTCGCGGTGTATGCTTTAAATGAGAAAATACACGAAAAGCTCAAGGAAAACGCGCAGGAGGAGCTGTACGCGAACGTGGAACTGCCGCTTATAAGAGTGCTCGCGCATATGGAGGAAAACGGATTCCTTATCGACGGCGCGGAGCTTGACAAATTTTCCGATATGCTGACGGAGAAAATAGACTATCTGACAAAGGAAATTTACGAATGCGCGGGGCAGGAGTTTAACATAAACTCGCCGAAGCAGCTCGGCGAGATACTTTTTGAAAAGCTCGGGCTGCCGTTCGGCAAGCGCACAAAAAAAGGCTGGTCAACAAATGTCGACGTCCTGGAAAAGCTTATAGGCAGACACCCGATAATCGAGCCTATTATCGAATATAGACGGTACACAAAGCTCAAAAGCACATACTGCGTAGGGCTTTCGGCAGTAATAAATCCCGAAACGAAGCGCATACATTCGGTGTTTAATCAGACCGTGACCGTCACCGGACGCATTTCCTCGACCGAGCCGAATATGCAGAATATCCCGACAAGGACGGAGCTGGGACGTGAGATAAGAAAAATGTTCGTCGCGAAGGACGGTTATATGCTCGTTGACGCGGACTATTCACAGATCGAGCTTCGCGTTCTCGCGCATATCGCGAACGATGAAACGATGATGAATGCGTTCAAGAGCGGCGAGGATATTCACGCCGTTACCGCGTCGCAGGTGCTCGGAATACCGCTTAACGAAGTCACGAAGCAGCAGCGCTCGAGCGCGAAGGCGGTCAATTTCGGCATAGTTTACGGCATAGGCGAGTTCAGTCTGGCGAACGATCTGCACATACCCGTAAGGGAAGCAAAAGCGTATATAAACAGCTATCTCGAAAAATACCACGGCGTGCGCGAGTACATGGCGCGTATCAAGGAGCAGGCGAAAAAGGACGGCTATGTCACGACGCTGATGAACCGCCGCAGATATATACCCGAATTAAAGTCGCCGAATTTCAACGTCCGCTCCTTCGGCGAACGCGTCGCGTTAAATACGCCGATTCAAGGCACGGCGGCGGATATTATAAAGCTGGCTATGGTACGCGTAGACCAACGGTTGATAAACGAAGGACTAAAATCGCGCTTGATTTTGCAGGTTCACGACGAATTGATCGTCGAGGCGGAAATGAGTGAGATCGAGGAAGTTAAGAAGATATTAAAAGAGGAAATGCAGGGCGCGATGGAGTTGAATGTACCGCTTATCGTGGATATGTCGGTAGGCAAGAGCTGGTACGACGCGAAATAGCGGGTAAATTATGATTTATCTGCGAAAGGCCCCCTTGTCAAAGGGGGCTGTCAGCGAAGCTGACTGGGGGATTCCTTCGCTGTTTTCAAATAACGAATCCCTCCACCGCTACGCGGTCCCCCTCCCTTTGACAAGGGAGGCTTATACCGTTAAATCATAATTTACCGCCCAAAGAAAGGATATAACAATGAAAAAACTGTTCTTATTAATAATATCGTTATTTATACTGACCTCATGCGCCCCCGCTCCGGCGGAGGATGCCGATGACGGGAAAATCACCATATACGCGTCATTTTACGCCATGTACGATTTCGCGCGCACTATCGGCGGGGACTGCGTTCATTTATATAATATGACGCCCTCCGGCGACGCGCACGATTACGAGCCTACCGCCGCAGATATGGCGAAGCTCACCGAGGCGGATATGTTTATCTACAGCGGAAACGGCATGGAAGCGTGGGCGGAGGACGTGGCGGAAACGCTGCCGGATACCGTCAAAGTCGTAAACGCATCGGAAAGGCTTACAAATCTTGATGGCTCCGACCCGCACGTGTGGCTTAATATAGACAACGCGAGGATACAGATGCAGACTATCTGCGACGCGCTGATTGAAACCGATCCCGATTTTGCGGACGCGTACGCAAGAAATATGCGGCTTTACACGGTAAAGCTGGACGAATTGAAGGAGTCGTATGAAAACTATAATCTCGCCGGTACAACTCTCGCGGTGACGCACGGCGCGTACGGGTATTTGTGTGAGGAGTTCGGCATGACGCAGCTTGCTCTCGAGGGAGTGGCGGGCGACAGTGATCCGTCTCCGGCGCAGATGGCTGAATTTGTGGACGAAGTAAAGGCGCGGAATGTGAAACGTATTTACTATGACCCGATAGAGGGCGGTAAACTCGCGGAAAAAGCGGCTAAAGAGGCGGGCGTTCTGGCTGAGAAGTTTTATACGTTCGAATATGATGAGCAGGACAGAGATTATGTGACGGTTATGATGGGAAATCTGCTTGGAAATGAAATTATATGCTTATGACGGTGAACAATATGAAAGAAATTTTAAAGGCTGAAAATTTATGCTTCGATTACCCCGACATATCGCTTCTGCGCGACGTGAGCTTCACAGTCCGCGAAGGCGATTTTCTCGGCATAATCGGCGCGAACGGCGCGGGAAAGAGCACGCTTATAAAGCTGATACTCGGACTCCTCAAAAAGGACTCGGGCGAGATACGGCTTTTTACGGACAAAATCGGCTATGTTCCGCAGAAGGCGAACTCGTTCAATACCGATTTCCCCGCGACGGTGCGCGAGGTGGTAATGGCAAATTTGTATAAAAGCGTCGGGCTGTTTAAACGGTACAAAAAATCCGACGAGGAAAAAATGAAAAACGCGCTTAAACGCGTCGGCTTGGAGGGTTACGAAAACCGCATGATAGGCAAGCTTTCGGGCGGTCAGCAACAGCGCGTGTTTATCGCGCGAGCGTTGATTGCAGAGCCTGAGCTGCTCTTGATGGACGAGCCGACGGTCGGAGTTGACGCGCAGTCGGTTCACGCGATAATGAAGCTGGCGGCTGAGCTGAACAGGCAGGGCCTAGCGATCGTAATGACAAATCACGACACGCCCACGCTCGTAAAGGCGGCGAACAAGCTGCTGATTTTCTGCGAGCATGGCAACAGCGAGTATGTGGCGCGCGCGGATCTGACAATGGAGCAGATAAGCGAAATTTTCGCGGGAGGGAGAGCGCATAATCATGGATAATATTTTCTCGTATGACTTCATGCGGCGCGCCTTTCTCGTCGCGGCGGTGATCGCGGCGGTAGCGCCGTGCATCGGTGTGCCTGTCGTTATGAAGCGCCTTTCCGCGATAGGCGACGCGGCTTCGCATTCGGCTCTCGCGGGTATAGCACTGGGGCTTGTGCTCAATATCAATCCCGTGCTCGGC
>CANQXJ010000053.1 GCA_947627795.1 uncultured Clostridia bacterium | reverse complement strand
AGCGCCGGGATCGTCGCGGTCACGTCGTTTCCGTCAATTATTATCTCTGTTACCTCTTTCGCCTTGATAGCGTTCACGAGGTCGGAATAAACCATTTTATTTTGTGGCATCAGTATGCCCGTGATGAACGAAAAGCCTATGTACAAAGCCACCAGCGTCACTATCCACATACCGATACCGCGTGTTTTTCTGTGCAATGCCATACCTCCTTGCAGTTTTATCAATTTATTTTATCATATATTCTACGGTTTTTCAACATAAAAATTTTTATTTTATTGTTATTTTATCGTAATTTTTATACCGCTTCCATCAAATTTAAACCGCCTGTCGCGGCGTTTGCCGATTATATAAGCTATTTCTCCGTCTATTGTAAGCAGTCCTGTTTTGACGCGCTCGGCGCGGGGAATTTTTTCGTTGATGAAATAGTCCTTTATTTTCTTTTTTCCGCTCATTCCCTCGGGATAGAAAACGTCGCCCGCCCTGCGGCTTCTGACGGCTATTTCCGCGTTTTCTCCGGCGGCAAAGCATAGCTTTCCCGACTTTTCCGCTTTTTCCGCTTTTATCGTAATTCCTATTTCGGGAATATACGTTTCCTTGCCGATTTCGAGGCGGTATTCAAAGCTGTCCGTTTCGGGCTTGGTTAATTCTATAATGAGCTTTCCGTATTCTGTCCGCGCTTTCACTCCGTCGGGCAAATTCAGCATACTGCCGGTTCTGTTTTTTTCGGCAAGCGCGATAACGTCCGCGATATAGTCCGCCGACAGATCCCGTCCGCTTCGGATCTCGCTTATCATTTTTCGGATTACCCGCCTTTTTACGGAAATATCAAGCTTTTCAAACGCGTCAATATTTATATAGCCGCCGCTCACATTTTCCGCGTATTCCTTTTCCGCGGCGCGCGCGATAAACGCGTCGTCGTCCGCGATCAAATCCGCGTTTTTCGTTACTGTTTCTATGAAATTCGGATTGAATTTTTCTATTTCCGGCAAAAGTATATGACGGATCTTATTGCGCGTGTAGTCGTCGGTAAGATTTGTGCTGTCGGTGACGTATGACAATCCTTCGGCGCGGCAGTACTCCTCTATCTCCGTACGGCTCACATTTAAAAGCGGTCTTATTATATTTCCGCGTCTTTTAGGTATCCCGCAAAGTCCTGAAAGACCGCTGCCGCGTATAAAGTTCATTACAATAGTTTCCGCGTTATCGTTTCTGTTGTGCGCCGTCGCGATTTTGTCTATGCCTTTTTCTTTTGCAATTCTTTCAAAAAATTCGTATCTGAGCTCTCGTCCGGCGGTTTCCTCGGAAATTCCGTTTTCCTTCGCATAAGCACGCATATCCGCCGTTTCAAGCGTACATTCTATACCGAGCGTTTCGGAAAACATCTTTGCTTCGTCAGCGTCGCGCTCTGCCTCCGCTCCGCGCAGTCCGTGGTTTAAATGCGCCGTAAAAAGCTGTATTCCAAGCTCCTCCCGCATGGAATACAGCGCGTGAGTAAGGCATACCGAGTCGGCTCCGCCCGATAGACCTACTAAAACTCTGTCGCCCTTTTCTATAAGCGCGGCTGATTTTATTGTGCCGTAAATCTTTTTTCTTACATTTTCCGCAGCCGTCATTGTTCCTCTTTTATTTTGTACTCTATATTCTGGAATTTCGCGTACTCGCCCTTGAAGCCGAGCTTAAACGTTCCCGTTTCTCCGTTTCTGTGCTTTGCGATGTTGCATTCCGCTATGCCTTTTTCTTCGCTGTTCTCATTATAATAATCGTCACGGTATATAAATATTACCAAATCCGCGTCTTGCTCTATCGCGCCGGATTCGCGCAGATCCGACAGCATGGGACGCTTGTCGCTTCGCCCCTCGGTCGCTCGGGAGAGCTGCGATAGCGCGATTATCGGCACGTCAAGCTCCTTTGCAAGTATTTTCAGAGAACGCGATATTTCCGAAATCTCCTGCTGCCTGTTGTCATTCCTGCCGCTCGCCTGCATGAGCTGCAGATAGTCTATAACGATCAGCGCGAGCTGCTTTGTCTGCTTCAGACGGCGGCACTTCGCGCGTATCTGCGACACTGTCACCGACGCGGTATCGTCAATATACATAGGCGCCATTGCCACTTTATCCACAACGCCGCCTATTTTGACCCAGTCGTCGCCGTTCAGCTCTCCGTTTCTGATTTTGCCGACATTAACGTACGCCTGAGAGCATATAATTCTGTTGACGATCTGTTCCCTCGGCATTTCAAGATTGAAAATTGCAACCGTCTTTTTTTCATTTATGCTTACGTGCTCGGCGATATTTACGGCAAGAGTGGATTTACCCATACCCGGACGTCCGGCTATAAGGATAAGCTCTCCGCCGTGCAAGCCGCCTGTGCGCTTGTTCAGCTCGTCATAGCCCGTCGCAAGCCCCGTCAGAGCGCCTTGGTTCATAGAGTTTTCCACAAGCTTCTGATAGCTTCCGAGAAGGATGTCGCTCACCGGAACAATATCGCTTTGTCCGCGCGCGGACGCCACATCAAATATGATCTGCTCCGCCTTTTCAAGAATTCGCTCGGTTCTGTCGTCTCCGTCGTACGCGAGGTTTGATATTTCGCCCGCTCCCTCTATAAGACGGCGCAGAATAGCCTTTTCCTTTACTATCTGCGAATAATACGTAACGTGTCTCGTAGTCGGCACGGCGGACGCTATTGTGCGCAGATATTCCATTCCGCCCGCGGCTTCAAGCAAATCGGACTGACCGAGCTTGTTTGAAACCGTGATAAAATCTATAGCTGTGTTTTCGTTGAACAAATCCGCGATCGCGCCGAATATTATTTTATGCTGGGCAAAATAGAAGTCGTCCGGCTTGACCACTTCAATCGCCTCTCCCACGCTTTTCGAATTCGTCAGCGCGCTTCCTATTACCGCCTGTTCCGCTTCTCGGCTGTATGGCAGCTCCCTGCCCATAACATCGATAGGAGTAGACGCGTCTGCCATAACCTTCACCTCCAAAACGGATTTTTACGCTTCTTTTACTACTACCTTCAGTCTGCCGGTTATTCCCGTGTACAGCTTGACCTCAACCTCGGTCACTCCTAAATTCTTTATACCGTCCGGCATTACAAATTTTTTCTTATCGAGCTTTATATGATGCTGCTTTATAAGCTCCTCCGAAACATCCTTCGATGTTACGGAGCCGAAAAGCTTACCGTTGCTTCCCGCTTTCGCGGTTATCACAACCTCGATCTCCTTCATTTTTTCGGCTATTGCCGCCGCCTCGTTTTTCTCTGTCTGTATTTTGTATTCAAGTGATTCAGCCTTTCCCTTTAGCTCGTTTATATTAGCCTTGGTAGCTTCTTTCGCAAGTCCGCGCGGGAGAAGATAGTTTCGCGCGTAACCGTCGGAAACCTTTACCATCTGTCCTTTCTTGCCCTGTCCTTTTACGTCCTGATTTAAAATTACCTGCATATTTATCCCTCCGTTTAAATTAATTCGCTTTATTTTCCTTCAAGTAGTTAAGCGCCGCGCGCTTTACCATTTCAACCGCCGCATCAACGCCCGTATCCTTTATCTGCGCGCCCGCGACCGTCATATGACCGCCTCCGCCGAGTGCCTCCATAATAAGCTGCACATTCACGCTGCCGAGAGACCTCGCGCTTACTCCCGCGCCGTTATCCATCGGGTATACCACAAACGACGCCTGTATGCTGTTTATATTAAGAATCTCATCCGCCGCCTGCGATGCCACAACCTTCATATTGTCAAATTTCTCATAGCACTTTGCCACGGCTATATCCGGCGCAATCTCCTCGGCGGTCTTTACAATATCCACCTTATGGTCGTAATCCGCCTTGTTTATATTAAACATCTTTTTCACGTCAACTGTGCTGAGCCCCAAGCGTCTTAAATACGACGCCGCCTCAAATGTGCGTACTCCCGTTTTAAGTATGAAGTTTTTCGTGTCCATAAGTATTCCGGTGTAGAGACATTCAGCCTCCTCGGTTGTGAGAGAGCCGCCTAAATTCATATATTCCATCAGTTCCGTAGCCATTTCGCACGTTGACGACGCGTACGGCTCGTGATACATAAGCGAGCAGTTCGGAATAAACTCCGTAGAGCGCCTGTGGTGATCGATGAGAACGATTTTCGACAGACGGCTCAAAAGCAGCCTGCTCGGAAGCATTGACGGTCTGTGAGTGTCGAGCACAATAAGCAACGTGTCGGGCGTCGCGATATTAAGCGCGTGCTCCTCGTCCACAAACATTCCCTCGTACTCCTGAATGCCGCGAAGCTCCTCGTAGAGCGGAGCTATGGCCGGCGAATTCCTGTCGTCGAGAATATACGGCTTTTTGCCGAGCGCGCGGACCGCCCTTTGCAGTCCCATCGCCGCACCGAAACAGTCATAATCCGCGCCGGTATGTCCCATGAAAATTACCTTGTCGGAATTTTTGATAAAATCCTTAAGCGCCAGCGCGACAGAGCGCGTTTTTACCCTCGTGCTTTTTTCGTAATCACGCGATTTGCCGCCGTAGAAATTATACTGCGTGTCGTCCTTTATGCTCACCTGGTCGCCGCCGCGTCCATGCGCCATTTCAAGGGCGTTTCTCGCGCTTGTCTCGTTTTCAAGTATCGAGCCGGAGGTTCCTATACCGATACTGACGCTCAGGGGCAGCTTTATCTGTTCTCCCACCGCGCGCATTTTATCCAAAATATCAAATCTGTTATCTATATATTTTTTCAGATACTGATGCTCAAACACAAGGAAATATCTGTCTCTGTCGGTTTTTTTAACCATCGCTTGTCCTTCCGCGCTCCATGCTCCTATAATTGAGCGTATCTGCGAGCTTATGGACTGTTCCTCAATATCCGTCAATCTTTGTAATATTTCATCATAATTGTCTATGCTGATAACAGCGACGTCGGCGCGCTCATTCTCGTACAGTGTCCTGATTTCGTTTTCCTCTGTTTTATCGAAAAAGTACATATACACCGAATACTTATCATCGGCATTTCCGGACGGAGCTGTTTTTTCCTTTATAAGCCTGCCGATAATCGTATAGTTTTTATTCCCTGTCTTAACGCTCCTCTCAAAGCTTTCGCCCGCCTTTAAAATATCGCTCCACTTAAGCTCGTGAAAAAGGCCTTCGACGGTTCCGCCGAAAAGATTTTTATTTGAAAACATTTCCGACAGTTTTTCATTGTACCAGCCGACGGTTCCGTCTATATGCGCCACAAGCACGGGCACGGGAAAATTCGCCATTATATTGGATGTTGCCGCGCCCGAATCGGACCGGACAAGCTGTAGATAATCCGAAACCTGTTCCTTGTGTTTTTTTGCAAGAATAACAGCCGCAAACAAGAAAACAAGTCCGGCAATGCCTTCAGCCATACCCGCATACCTGTTTTCGGTAAAGAAAATCGTGCAAATACCGCATGCCGCCAGCAACGCCGCCGCGCATACCGCCAAAGCGCCGTACGAGCGGACAATATTTCCATATCGCTTTTTCATATAAAGCTCCTCCATTTACCGCAGAAGCGGCAAGCCGTTTTAACGGCTTTTAATATATTTTCTAAGCTCAGACATATCCGAAAATGTCGTTTCCAAATTATGCCCGTTTTCAACAGCCATTTCCAAAAGCTCCGTTATTTTGTAATCTATACCGCCGAAACCGAGTCCCAAACGGCGCGCGAGAATGTAATCCATAGCAATGATCGTAGCGAGACTCGCGGCAACATTCTCGTACTCCCCCACCTCGTCATACTCCGCCAAAGCGCGGTAAAGATTTGCCACTTCGGATAAAATCTCGCTTTTTATAGTGTCGATCGCCTTTACATTTGCAGAAATATTCATAATGATGCCCTCCGTGATGTTATTTCCAAATTATGTATTTTTCTCATGATTATATATTTTAGCACAAACTTGTCCGTTAGTCAACCGATTTAGCCGAGAAACGTTTCCCAATATAATCAAAAATCCGACAGAGCGCCGCCCTGCCGGTATTTTTTGTCATTATTCCGTTCGTAATCCTTCCATCCAAGCCTGAGTGTACGGCTTTCTGTCCCTCATGAACTGTATTATCTGATCAAGCCTGAAATTGCGGCTGGGGATATACGGATGCTTGCTGCTCTTTCCTTCCCAGACCTGTTCGTCCAAATCATACATTTCCTGCCCTATTCCGTCCATGAAATACTCGAACGCCGCGATTATCTTATCGTCGGTCAGCTCGTTATTTATAAGCTCGGTGTATCTGTCATATATTTCATTGCCGAACGCCTGCTCAAATTTATCCCACAGTCTGCTCGTTCTGTAGAGCTTGCCCTCGGTATTGGACGGATTGTAAAGCACGTCCGCGCCGATAATTTTATTTCCCGTCCAGCGCAGTCCCCATGTGCTGTCCATATCATAAAGCGTCGGGTACCACACGTTTCCGTCATATGTCGCGAGAAGCATATTCTTCGAAAAGCCGTCCGTATGCGCGATAATATGCGCGAATACGTAGTAATTAAGCGTGCTGTCGAGGTCGAGATACTCGCCGAAATGCGTTTTAAACTCATCTGCGGAGCTGTCCCTTACAAATCTTATCAATCGGTTCAGCTTATCGCGGGCATTGGGAGATTCCTCCGGATCGGGGCATACCAGTTCCCAGTCGGAGTCGCTTCTCGACTCGGCTTCAAACAAGCACGCGCCCGTCTGATTTTCACAGCCGAACACGATTTGGTTTGGATCGCTCGAATCCATGTCAAACGTCCAGCTCTTTTTCGGTATGTTCCACGTATAAATTCCCTGGTCCTCTCCGTTCAGGTAGACGTGGATCGGGAAGCCGTCAACAAGTCCGGTAGCTCCCGAGGGCAGAGGCTGCTTTTGAATGCTCGCCGCGAGCCGCGCGTTTACTATATTTCTCGCGTGCGTCGAATCCATCCAGTTTGCTTTTAAGCAGTAGTTATACGCCTTGTCCCACGTTTTGAACTTCCTCTTGAGCTTTTTGCTGCGCGCCTCGTCCTCGTACATTTTTAAGGAATAATTATATTTCGGATAACCCTGTGTCACGCTCGATCTTCCCTGCCATTTTATCGTGGAATAGGCGGTAAATTCGTCTGTTTGGCTCTTGTATGTGAGCACAACATCCTTTGTAACGTCGCGCGAAATACCCGTTATGTCACCTGTTATAGTAACGATAGGTATATCCTTGTACTCCGGTTCGACCGGAGCTTCCGTAGGCTCGGGTGTAGGCTCCTCGGTCGGCTCGGGCGTTGGATTTTCTTTAGGCGGCAGGTCCGCCTTCGCAGCCGAAAACGGCTTTGCGAGCGGTCTGATACCCGTCAGGCTGTCCCATATAAAGGACTGCACACTATCAAATTCAATATCCCCGACATTATATTTTACCTCGGTCTCCGTTCCGTTCAGCTCGCTCGTAACGATCCTTACCAACGTAGAATCGTTATAAAACGCCGCCGCATTCACCGCAGTGACCGGATTTCCCGAAGTATTGCCGACCTCCAGCGTCAGCACATCTCCGTCAAGCTCCGCGCGCGTAAATTCAAACGGAAGCTCCGCGCCCCGGTCCTCCGCCGCTATGACATGAACCGACATAAGCGACATGATCATCGCCAACACCGCCAATACTCTTTTAAAACCGGTACGCATCGCTTCCGCCTCCTTGTTCATTTATACCCGCTCAGCTATAAGCTTAGCCATTTCCTTTGTTCCTACCTTCTTCATGCCGTCCGACATTATATCGCCCGTTCTGTATCCCTCGTCGAGCACCTTCGAAACCGCCGCCTCGACAGCGTCAGGCTCGTCCTTCATATCGAGCGAGTAGCGTAAAAGCATCGCAGCCGAAAGAATGGTCGCGATAGGATTCGCTATATCCTGTCCCGCTATATCGGGCGCGCTGCCGCCCGAAGGCTCGTATAATCCCAATTTTGTTTCGTTAAGGCTAGCCGAAGGCAGCATACCGATCGAGCCCGTTATCATAGATGCCTCGTCGGATAAGATGTCGCCGAACATATTCTCCGTGACCATTACGTCAAACTGCGCGGGATCCTTTACGAGCTGCATAGCCGAGTTGTCAACGAGCATATGCTCAAGCTCGACCTCCGGATAATCAGCCGCGACCTCGTTTACGATCTTTCTCCAAAGGCGCGACGAGTCGAGCACGTTCGCCTTATCGACGCTTGTGACCTTCTTCCTGCGCTTCATAGCGACCTCAAACGCCTGCACCGCTATTCTGCGGATTTCGTTCTCGTTGTATGTAAGCGTATCGACCGCCGTCATAACGCCATCGATTTCCTCTGTTTTGCGCGCGCCGAAGTAAAGTCCGCCGGTAAGCTCGCGCATGATAAGCATATCAAAGCCCTTCGCGCTTATTTCCTCCTTCAGAGGACACGCTCCGCTGAGCTGCGGATAGAGTAAGCACGGTCTTAAATTGGCGAAAAGACCGAGCTCCTTGCGTATTTTGAGCAGTCCCGCCTCGGGGCGCAGATTTGCCGGAAGCTTGTACCACGGCGACGTTGTGGTGTTGCCGCCGATAGAGCCCATAAGCACCGCGTCGGACTTTTTGCATGTTTCAAGCGTTTCGTCCGGCAGCGGTACGCCGAATTTGTCAATGGCGCAGCCGCCCATGTATACTTCCGTAAAATTGAATTTATGTCCGTACTTCGCCGAAACAGCGTCAAGCACAGTGACCGCCGCCGCGACAATTTCAGGGCCTATTCCGTCGCCCGGAATAAGGGCGATATTGTATTCTCCCATGATTATTTCCCTTTCTTTTATGCCGCTTTCGTGTAATCCACCACGGCAACGTCGTTTATAACCTGTTTAAGCGTCAACACAATTTGTTCGAGCCGTTCAAAAACCTCATCGGAGTAATACGCCTCTCCGCAAGAACAGATATATGCCGGCACGTTTTTTATAACTATCACGCAGTTTTCGAGATTGGCTACATACGTTTTGTTTTTCATAATCATTTCTTTTCCGCATTCAGCACATTTCACAGCGTATTCCTCCTTGTTTTGAAATCATTTTCCCATTTTAAAAGATTAGGCTTGTAAGCGGTAATAACGTAAATATATCCGTTATCCATACTGCAGACAACATGAATTGGTCTGCCCTCTTTGATAAATCCCAGAATAAGGCAGCTTGGTATCGGATAATCTTCTGCGTATTCCTCGATTATCTCCCCTTGCATAACACACCGAATAACCTCACTTCTTAATATTCCGCGTTCAAGCATCTTATCAGCCGCATGTTCGCGCCATATAATGCGCCTTTGTTCACACGCGGTTCTCAATTCATTTATAGTATATGGCAGCATTGACACTTCTACACCTATTACCTTTAACCGTTATTCTTCTTTATATACTCCACCAACCCGCCGGCGTTAATAATTCCCTGCATGAACGGCGGGAATGCTGCGGCTTGGTATGTGGCGTTCTTTGTCTTGTTCGTGATTACGCCTGTGTCGAAATCAACCTCTACCTCGTCGCCCGCGTTAATGTCAGCCGACGCCTCGGCACATTCGAGTATCGGGAGACCGATATTTATTGAGTTTCTGAAAAATATTCTCGCGAAATCCTTTGCAATCACGCACGAAATACCGCTTGCCTTAATCGCAATCGGAGCGTGCTCACGCGACGAACCGCAGCCGAAATTCGCGCCGCCTATCATTATATCGCCTTTGGAGTGATTATTTACGAAATTCTTGTCGATGTCCTCCATGCAGTGCGACGCAAGTTCCGCGGG
>CANQXJ010000052.1 GCA_947627795.1 uncultured Clostridia bacterium | reverse complement strand
TTCAAGCACGTGTTCATTCACGGACTTGTCCGCGATTCGCAGGGACGCAAGATGTCAAAGTCGCTCGGAAACGGCATCGACCCGCTTGAAATAGTTGACAAGTACGGCGCGGACGCGCTGCGCTTCACATTGGCGACAGGAAACGCGCCGGGAAACGATATGCGCTTCTATATCGAGCGCGTAGAGGCGAGCAGAAATTTCGCGAATAAAATCTGGAACGCGTCGAGATTTACGCTTATGAACCTCGATATAACCGAAAACAAGCTCCCCGCCGCAAGCGAGCTGCAATTAGAGGATAAGTGGATCTTATCGCGCTACAACGACACGGTCAAGGCGGTAACTGAAAATATAGATAAATTTGAGCTTGGCGTCGCGCTGTCGAATTTGTACGATTTCATCTGGGACACGTTCTGCGACTGGTATATAGAGCTTGTAAAGCCGCGCCTGTTTGACAAGGAAAACGCGACGGGCAAAACGGCGCAGTACGTTCTCACATACGTGCTGTCAAACACAATGAAGCTTCTGCACCCGTTCATGCCGTTCATAACCGAGGAGATCTGGCAGCACCTCCCGCACGAGGGCGAGAGCATTATGATAAGCCGCTATCCCGAATACGACGAAAGCCTCAGCTTCAAGTCGGAGGAAAGCGCAATGGAGCTTATCATGGGCGCTATCACGGCGATAAGGAACCGCCGCGCGGAAATGAACGTCCCGCCGTCAAAGAAGGCAAAAACGATAATAGTAACCGACAAAGCGGACGTGTTCGAGAAGGGCAAAATCTTCTTTGAAAAATTAGCGTCGGCAAGCGAGGCCGTTGTGCAATCGGACAAGAGCGGAATCGACGCGAACGCGGTAAACGTTGTAGTACCGTCAGCCGAAATATTCCTGCCGCTCGACGAGCTTGTTGACAAGGAGAAGGAATTACAGAGATTGCAGACTGAAAAGAAAAAGCTCGAGGGCGAAATCAAGCGCGTTGAGGGTAAACTTAACAATCAAGGCTTCGTTTCAAAAGCTCCGCAGAAGGTAATCGATGAGGAAAAAGCAAAGGGCGTGAAGTACCGCGAAATGCTCGATAAAGTTCTCGCGAATATCGCCTCAATGGAACAATTATAATTGATATGCAGGGGCGGATATTATCCGCCCGCATATTTTTGATTTAATAAAACGAATGGAATGATTTTGAATGAATAAAATTTTACACGACGTTTCAATGGCGCACAGGATTGTCGTAAAGGTCGGCACATCCACGCTGACGTATGAAACGGGAAAAATGAATTTAAAGCGCATAGACCGTCTCGCGATGGTGCTTAGCGATTTGCGCAATCAGGGCAAGGAAATAATTTTTGTTTCCTCGGGCGCGCAGGGTATCGCTATGGGAAAGCTCGGACTTTCCAAAAAGCCCGACGATATACGCGACAAGCAGGCTATCGCGGCGGTCGGTCAGTGCGAGCTGATGTATCTTTACGATAAGGTGTTTTCCGATTATAACAATACCGTCGCTCAGATACTCCTCACACGCGACGATATAGCGATACCGCGCCGCAAGAGAAATATTCAGAACACCATGACCGCACTTATCGAAATGGGAATAATCCCCGTTGTAAACGAAAATGACACGGTGAGCTTTGAGGAGATAGAAATCGGCGACAATGACACGCTTTCCGCTGTTGTCGCGGACATGATGGACGCTGATTTGCTTGTGCTTTTCTCGGACATTGACGGACTTTATTCCGACGATCCGCACCGCAACAAGGACGCGGAGCTTCTTCCTATAGTATACGACGTAGAAAGTGTGCGCTTTGCCGCCGGAGGAGCGGGCACGAACCGCGGCACGGGCGGAATGGTCACGAAGCTTGAAGCGGCTGATACGGCTATGAAGGCGGGCATACATATGATCATCATGAACGGCGATAACATAGACGCGCTCTATGACGTGCTTGAGGGCAAGCCCGTGGGAACGCTGTTCGTTTCGAAGAATTTTGAAAGGAGTGACAGCCTTGAATAAGGAACTGCTCGAAAAGGGAACACTTGCTCGAAACGCGGCGTATAAGCTCGTTTCCGTGCCGACTCCGGTTAAGGACAGGGCGCTCGACGCGATAGCCGAAGCGCTTATTCTGCGTGCGGAAGAAATAATCGCGGCTAATGAGATTGATATTGAAAACGCGCGCGCCAACGGCACGAGAGAGGCTATGATCGACAGGCTCACGCTCACTCACGAGCGCATAGCCGGAATAGCGGAGGGAGTGCGTCAGGTTCGCGCGCTTAACGATCCGATAGGGGAGACCGTAAAAATGTGGAAGCGCCCGAACGGGCTTGAAATAGGACAAAAGCGCGTGCCGCTCGGCGTGATAGCGATCATCTACGAAGCGCGCCCGAATGTCACTGTTGACGCGGCGGCTCTGTGCCTTAAAACATCGAACGCGTGTATTTTAAGAGGCGGAAGCGAAGCGATAAACTCAAACCGCGCTATTATGCGGATAATGCAGGACGCGGCGTATATGGCGGGTATTCCCGAGGGCGCGCTCAATATTATCGAGGACACGTCGAGAAAGACCGCGACGGAGCTTATGCAGATGAACGGCTATATTGATTTGCTCATACCTCGCGGCGGCAAGGGCTTGATCAAGTCGGTAGTCGAGAACGCGACAGTGCCGGTGGTTGAAACGGCGGCGGGAAACTGCCATGTCTACGTTGACGGCGATGCGGATATTGATATGGCGATCGAGATAGTTATGAACGCGAAGGTCCAGCGTCCGTCGGTCTGCAATGCGGCTGAAACGCTGCTGGTGGACGCCGCGATAGCCGATAAATTCCTTCCTGCGATATGCACCGCGTTAAAGGCGCACAACGTTGAAATACGCGGCGACGAGAAAACGCTCTCGCTCTGCTCAGACGCGATCCCCGCGACCGACGAGGATTATTATACCGAGTACAACGACTATATTATCGCGGTAAAGGTCGTAAACGGCGTTGACGAGGCGATAGCGCATATAAATAAGTACAACACAAAGCACTCCGAGGCGATCGTCACAAACAATTATGAGCATTCGATGAAATTTTTAAACGAGGTTGACGCTGCGGCTGTTTACGTCAACGCGTCAACGCGCTTCACAGACGGTTTTGAGTTCGGTTTCGGTGCGGAAATAGGCATAAGCACGCAGAAAATGCACGCGCGCGGACCTATGGGGCTTGAGGCGCTCACATCGATAAAGTACGTAATTTTCGGAAACGGACAAATTCGTCAGTAATCCCGCCCGCAGAGATAACAAAAACCTCCTATGGCTGCTAATACCATAGGAGGTCTTTTTTGCCTCTGTGCGTTTTTATCCGTTCGCCCCAAATAGCGCTTCGATTTTTATTCCGTTTTTCCGTGCTTTTCATATCGTGTGACGCGCTTGATTTTATTCTTGTCGTCAACGAAAACGACAACCGGCTTATGTTTTGCTGCTTCCTCACTTGTGAGCGAGCAGTACGCCATGATTATCACTTTGTCGCCGGCGTTGACAAGCCGCGCCGCCGCACCGTTTAGGCAGATTATTCCAGAATCACGCTCGCCTGCTATAACGTACGTTTCAAGGCGTGAGCCGTTATTTATGTCAACCACCTGCACCTGCTGGTACTCTATAATACCCGCGGCTTCCATCAGCGCCTCGTCTATCGTTATACTGCCGACATAGTCAAGCTCCGCCTGCGTTACGACGGCGCGGTGTATTTTGCCCTTGAGCATTGTAATTTCCACGCTTCATACCTCATTCCATGATAAAGTTATCTATAAGCCGCGTTTTTCCGATATAGACCGCGATCGCGCACAAAAACGGCTTTTTCGTCTTAACGAGAGGGCTTAAATCCTCTAAATCAACCAGCTCGGCATAATCTATTTTCGCGAGCGGCTCTTTGTTTATTTCCGTTTTTATCACGTCAAGCACAGCCTCCACGCTTTCCTCGCCGCCCTCGATGAGCTTTTTTCCTTTTTCAAGCGAGCGCGACAAGCACAGCGCCGCCTCGCGCTCGGCGTTATTGAGATAGGTATTTCGCGAGCTTTTCGCCAGTCCGTCGCTCTCGCGCACGATCGGGCAGCCGACTATTTCAATATCAAAATTCAGATCCTTGACCATCTTTTTTATAACGCAAAGCTGCTGCGCGTCCTTTTGTCCGAAATACGCTCTGTCGGGCGTTACGATGTTGAACAGCTTGCTCACCACCGTGCACACTCCCGAAAAATGTGTCGGACGAGTTTTACCGCAAAGCACCTCGGTAATTTTTGTCATATTGACGCTTGTCAGCGCGTTATCGTACATTTCCTCTGGCTCGGGATTGAATATCAGCGACGCGCCCGCATCAGCGCAAAGCTTCGCGTCGGCTTCTATATCACGCGGATACGTTTCGTAATCCTCGTTCGGCGCGAACTGCGTCGGGTTTACGAAATCGCTTACCACAACGCGGTCGTTTTCCGCAACTGCGCGCACGATAAGGCTTTTATGTCCCTCGTGCAAATACCCCATCGTCGGCACAAGTCCGACGGTCAAGCCCTGCCTTTTCCAGTCCTTTACTATTTTCCTTACTTCGCTTATCTGCTTTACAACCTGCATTTATTTATCCTCCCGTATCGCGTCCATAACGCCGCCGCTTATCGCGTAGGTGTGCTCCTTCGCGGGAAAAGCGCCGTTTTTGACCTCATCTATATATTCCTTAAATCCCGTTTTCATAGCCTCGCCGACATTCGCGAACCGCTTTACGAACTTCGGAACAAAATCCGAATACATTCCGAGCATGTCCTGATAAACGAGGACCTGTCCGTCGCAGCCCGCTCCCGCGCCTATGCCTATCGTCGGTATCGTCAGTATTTCCGAAATGTACGCGGCTAAATCGGCGGGAACGCATTCGAGCACGACCGCGAAAGCGCCCGCTTCCTCAACAGCTTTAGCATCGGCGATAATTTGCCGCGCGGCTTCCTCGGACTTGCCCTGCACTTTAAATCCGCCGAAAACATTGACCGACTGCGGAGTCATACCGATATGCGCCACAACGGGGATCGACGCGCCCACGATAGCGCGGATATGGGGCGCGAATTTAACTCCGCCCTCCAGCTTGACCGCGTCAGCCGAGCCCTCCTTCACGAGCCTGCCCGCGTTTACAACAGCGTCGTAAACCGAGGTCTGATACGACATAAACGGCATATCCGTCACAACGAGCGCGTTTTCCGCGCCGCGCGCGACGGCGGCGGAGTGATGGATCATATCCTCCATCGTCACCTTCAAAGTGTTTTCATATCCCAATATAACGTTTCCGAGCGAGTCGCCGACGAGAATCGAATCAACTCCGGCTTCGTCCTCAAGCCGTGCCGTGGAATAGTCGTAAGCCGTAAGCATTGTTATCTTCTCGCCCGATTTTTTTGCTTCTCTGAAAAACGCAGTAGTTTTTTTCATGTTCATCCCGCCTTTCCCGGTTAAACGCGTGTAAGCGCCTTTTCGCGGCGCACTCATTTAAATTGTATTTTCGGAATCATTCATAACGCGTGAGCGTAAATTGACGTGCCCGGCGTTAAATCCGGACGCAGACGGACAAAGATACCTTTTTGGTATCCGTGCTGAAAAAAACTGTTTATAAGTCAGGTGCAATTTTCAGAGAAATACTGCCCGTCGGATAGATTATACCACATACGTATCCGGATTGCAATGAAAATTTTCACTTATTACAGATTATTAATAATTCTGCGTGCAGTTACCGGATCCTGCTGCATATTTGTAATTATGTAAAATCCTCGTTAAATACCGTCCGCCTTATAAAAATATTAACGTAATCTTAATGTTTTCTTAGGAATTTATCAATGTAATATTAAAGTATCAAAGGTCTTTATTCTTTATAATTAGGATAAAGACTTTTTATAGGAGGTATCTGTTATGAAACGCAAATCAGGTTTAGGCTGCATAGGCACGGTTATAATTGTCGCGGGCAGCGCTCTTATTTTAACTCTTGCCGTAATGAAACTGACCGACGGCAGCGCGTTCGGGCGCATGAAAACGGAAATATCGCTGCTTGTAAATCCCATAGACGAGGCCGCGGTTTCGTCGGCGGATGATAGCTGGCAGTTGATGCTCATAAACGCCGACAATCCTCTGCCCGATAATTTCAGCGTGGAGCTTACGCCGCTCGCGAACGGTCATAAAATCGACAGCCGCGTTTACCCGTATCTGCAGCAAATGTTTGACGATGCGAGAAATCAAGGTATTTTACCGACCATATCCTCATCGTACAGGACGAGCGAGGAGCAGCAGGCGGAGCTTGATCAGAAAACGAGAGAATTTATAAATCAGGGCTACGCGCCCGACGAAGCATATGAAATCGCGAAAACATGGGCGATGCTCCCCGGTACAAGCGAGCATCAGGCGGGGCTGGCGGTAGACATTACAAGCGCCGACGCGTCCGTTCAAGCGCCTGATACAGTATGGAACTGGCTGAAATCAAACGCGCACAAATACGGATTTATCCGCCGCTATCCGCCGGACAAAACCGATATAACGGGAGTGAGCAACGAGCCTTGGCATTTCAGATACGTAGGTCGCGCCGCTGCGGAGGAAATATACAAGCGCGGTCTTTGTTTAGAGGAGTATATAGAAATTTTACATAAGGGAGATTGAAAGTGTGGGAAGCGGCGGAAATTTTCATATTTCTGTTTAATTTTGGAAATTGATGCGGTAAGATAATCTTGCTGTATATTTCTTTAATTTTTCGATAATCGCGACTTGCGCTATGAAAAAGGCATAGGATATTTTGACTATCTCGGCAAGGCTCAAGATGCGAACTCCGACACGGGCAAGATAACAGACCGGAACTCCGTTTCAGCCGACTACCGACTTTATGCCGCAGAGGTGTACGCAAAGAAAATAATCGCCTTATTTGCAATTATTTACCGAGTTTTTCGGTAGATTTGTAAGAAACAGCCGCATAAATACTTGATAAGCGAGCATTTATGCGGTTTTTGATTTTGTTACGGGTGTTCTTGCAGAACCTTGCAAAATATAGCTTAAACAAAGAGTTTTAAGCAGTCGGCGGACAGTGTCAATTAAATATTTTTTACCGAAAAACTGCGTAAAATACTTTATTTATAACGTAAACGCATATTGTTTTATAGTTAAATGTATGGTAAAAAAAACTAATATGGTTTTCGGTAAATTGATGAGGAGGACAAAACATATACATATTGTTCGCATTTATACCGCTGATATTTACTGTCGTGCTGATGGTGGTCTTCAATCGGCCCGCCAAACGCACTCTGCTGAAGACATGGCTTCTGTCCTGCGCCGCCGCGTTCATCATTTGGAAAATAAACTTCGTGGACATGGCAGCATACCCTCGCCGGCTTTCTGAGCGCTCTTGAGACGCTTTACATCATCGGCTTCGTGCTCGGCATCGCAATTTTGACAGGTGCCAACCTCATGTCCTTGGTCGGCGGCGGATAATGAAAAATATCTCGAAAGATAAGCGGAAATGTATAACTTTAATAAAATACTGTTTCAGGGAGGAATGTGATAATTATGAAACATTTGAACAAAATTCTGTCGGCATGCTGTCGGCAACTATGCTTACGTCGGCAGTGCCGATGCTCGCTTCCGCTTCGGCGGACAGCGCGGCTGAGGATGCGGCGAAAAGACTTATTGCGAGCCAAAAATATTTCTACAATCCCTATTCGGGCATAAATCTTGCGTCGGATAACGAATATCCCGAAGCGTTCGATTTGCGAAGCGCAGATCTTGACGGAAGCGGGGCAAAGAATTACGTCACGCCCGTAACAAGGAGCGTTCGGCACTTGCTGGGGATTTGCGGCAACATCTGCGGCTGAAACGAGTATTTTGACGGATCTCGGAATGTCGTATGATGAATGGAACAATGATGCGTCGTGGGATATGGATCTGTCCGAGCATCATCTCGCATGGTTCGCAAATGTGGCTCTCTCGGAGGACAACGGCAATCAGGGCGGAGAAGGAGTATAATTTATCGATCCGCCGGAAACCAGCGGTGATATTTTAAACTATGGCGGCAACCATACAACCGCAACATCCGTGTATTCGGCGGGAGTCGGTCCTATGCCGGAGTATATGTTTCCTTACCGCGGCAAGGAAGGCACTATAGTATACAGAAATCCCGAAACGGGCAAAACCACCAAAACCCCAAAAGAGGGCTATGAACCCTATCGCTACAGCTCCGACGACGACTGGAGCCTTGACGAGGCAGACCGTTTCGGTCAGGTATATCCGCTTGAGGAAAGTTTTCTGCTCCCGTCCCCGGCCCAATTCGAATACGACGAGAATGAGAAAAAATATAATTACGTCTATAATCAAGCCGGAACAAACGCGATAAAGGAGCAGCTTATGAAGGGTAGTCCGGTAAGTATCGGATTTGCTGCCGACACATCAACAGCGGCGGAAATAGACGAATACCACTATATCAATCCTAAGACATGGGCGCATTATGTACCGCTGAGTTATACCGAGGACAGTGAAAACGGCGAAAAATCAAATCACGACGTCACGATAGTCGGCTGGGATGACAGCTTCCCGAAAGAAAATTTCTTTGATGAGCCTCCGGGAAACGGAGCGTGGATCGTAAAAAACAGCTGGGGCGGCGATGAGAGCGAATTTCCGAATAAAGGAGACTGGGGCGACCATGGATATTTCTATATCTCGTATTACGACCATACCATAAAAAGCGTAGAGGCGCTCGATTTTGACGTTACTCCCGACGAGGCCGCAAGCGGCTCTTATTACAGCTTTAAGTATGACTATATGCCTGTTTTCAGCTCATATAAGAATAATCTCTTTGACACTCCCGCGTCCATGGCGAATATGTTTGAAAACGGGGATTCGGCGGCGGCGCGTACGGATTAAGTCATGGTATATTTACCGATCCGGCGCACTCCGTTACCATAGGCGAAGGAGCCTCTGTCACGGCGCAAAGCGGTGAAAATCGAGGAGAAGGAGAGTTTTACGATAAATTTTACAGCTACGCGTGTACGACGAGCTATCTTACAGTCAAGGACAATTCGAGTTTTATCGCCTCGGCGACGGGAAGAAAGGAAAACTACAGCTGCGGGTTGGGCATGCTTTGCGGCGACGCTCGCGGCGACGGCATAATTTATAACGGCGGCATTACGCTTAAAAACAACAGTTCAATCATAGTGAACGCCGACGGTTCTGACCGCAGCGTCGGCATTTCATACTTTCCAAACGCGGTTCTTCCCGTAGAAATGGACAGCACCTGCACGTTTATCGCTGCGGGAAAAATGAAAGCGTCAGGCGCCGACCTTGTCGGTGTTACGGCAACGTCGGCGGACGGCGAGGTGCTGGCGTATACAAAGGGAAAGGATGGATTGACAAACAGCTATGTTGACACGGACGGAAATATCGCGAAGTACATCGAATTTAAAAACGCGGAAGGCGGCTCAAGCGCCGATACAACAGGACAGTATGCGGGTATCGGCTGTGATGTCGGAAAAATTGTCATAAAGGATAATTCAAGCCCGATTGCCTCGGCAGTCAGCGATAAGGACGAGAAAAACGTAGGACTTCGTATTTCAAGTGATGCCGTCGATGATAACGGCACAATATACAAGGGCAGTATTAAGCTTGAAAATAACAGTTCTCTCACGGCAAGGGCAGCCAATGCGATATATGATTGCGGTATTTATCTGCTCGACGGATCATTAGGCGGCTCGATAAAAACAGAAATGGACGACAGCTGCGCCTTCACCGCAGCTGCGTCATACGCGGCGGGATATGCCGAGCTTAAAGGAGTAACGGCAATATCCGGAAAAAATGCTGTGGCATTTGACAGTGAGAATGGATTTTATGCGGACGAGGACGGAAATCCCGTACAGAAATTATCCTTCTATCCCGAGAGAGCGTTTAATATCACATATGAAAACAACACGGCAGCAGTAACCGCTCCCGAAGGAAATTACACGGTCATCTTCGCCGCATACGAAAACGAGGATATACAATATAAAGGGTGAGAGTTACCTCACCTAATATAATGTATATGGCTGCGGCTTATTTGTGACAAAAA
>CANQXJ010000051.1 GCA_947627795.1 uncultured Clostridia bacterium | reverse complement strand
TGTTAATGCGTTTCTCAATGATGGCGAAATTTTTTAAGGGAATTTTGTAACACATCATTGACAAACCTACAAATTTAATAATTTTAAAAAAAGTGTACCATTTCCGCATGATACACCCTTTTAATACCCTCATTGAAGGACACCATTATTTTGCAGCTGCGCTGTTTTATGTAAATCAGTCGTACAGCCGACCTTTATTTCAAAATAAAACCCCAAGATAACCGTTATAACAGGTCGAGTTTCTACCTGCTATTGCAGGTGGGTCGCCGCCCGAGTGCATTATATGTCCACTGGCATTTCCGAAGAAACGGAGGCGTATACGCCGCAGCCGGAGCCGGCATCCCTTATAAGATGTGTTGGTAAAAAAAAGACCTAAATACGCGAAATCTCAGGGATTTTTTATTAAGTTTTATCTCTGTAATTATAATACCACAAATACGCCGAAATTACAATAGGAAATTCTATGTTTTTTTGTTAAAATTTTTTTACAGGTGTATTACTGCAATATTTACCGTGCTCTTATACGACACTGTCAAATTTTGAGGCGGTTTTCTCCTATTTATTATTTGTAGAATTTCATTTTTTTGAGCATACCATACAGCTTGTTTCCTGCGGGAAGCTGCATAACCTCGTCGGGGGACAGAATTTTAAGTCCGAACACAAGCGCAAAATACACAACCGCCGCGATCCCTATGGCTATTATCGTCGCAATGAAGTTACCCGCAAATGACGTACCGGTTATAAGCGTACACAGCTTGTAAGCTCCGACTGCCGCCGCGCCCATAGCGACGCCGGACAAAAGCGGCTTGCCGATATATTTGCCGAATGTGAGCTTCAGTTTACATTCCTTCGCCAAAACAGCGAAGCAAATCGCGCATGATATAACCTGGCACGCAATAGAGCTTATCGCCGCGCCGTATATGTTTATTGACGGTATACGTATGAGAACCACGTTTAAAATCACCTTCGCGATACAGCCGAACACAAGGCTTATCGCAGGCACGTAAACCTTGCCGATACCCTGCAGCGAGCCTGTCATAGTCTGCGCGAGCGCCGCGAATACAAGTGATACGGAAACAAGCTGCAAAAGGTCGTAGCCCTCGGGTTTTGCGAAGTAGATTATTTTGTAAATCGGATATGCCAAAGTTATAAAGCCTATTGCGCACGGCAAGATTATCAATATGGAAATCAGCAACGAATAGTTGATTTTAAGCGCGGCTTCATTATAGTCTTTGACTTTCAGCGCGCTTGCGACATACGGCACAAGCACCGTCGCGAACGCGAAGTTTATCGCGAGCGGCATGTTATACAAAATATCGCTTTTTGAGAGAAGTCCCGAAAGGCGCGCTATTTCCTTTGTAAGCTGTTCTGCGCTTGGATTTAAAATCGCGGCGGTGTCCCCATGGGCGGGAATAACAGCCGCGAACGCCGCCTCGATGCCTCGGCTTATGGTGGCGGTGTCGATTACGCGGTTTATCGCTGTTATGATAGAACCGAGCGAAATCGGGATGCTCAGCATCAGTATGCCGAGCATCAGCTTTCTCATAGGAACGTTAACGTCCTTGCTGTAAGTTGAGTTTCGGGCTTTTTCCTGAATGCCGCTTCTGCGCTTATAGTAGAAAAATATCAGATACAGTACGCTCAGCACCGTGGAAACCGACGTCGCGAGATTAGCCCAGCCCGCCGATATTTCAACGGTTTTTCCTATATGAACCGCGACATATACGAGCACGATTGTCAGAACGCATTTCAGTATTTGTTCGATAACCTGCGAGTTGCTCGTGGCTTTCATATTTTTAAGTCCCGTGAAATAGCCGCGTATTACCGATGAAATACATACGAAGAACAGCGACGGAGCGAGAGCACGTATCGAATACTGCGCGCCGTCAAAGTGCAGAGTATTTTTCGCGAGATAGTCCGCGCCGAAAAACAAGAACGCGGTTGCCGCGAGTCCGATCACGGAAAAGAGAATGAGCGCGGCTTTGAATATTTTGTTTGCTCCCTTATAGTTGTCTACGGCAACCTCCTCGGAAACGAGCTTTGATATAGCGTTCGGTATGCCGACCGAGGATATCGCGAGAAGCAGCGTGTAAATCTGAAATCCTACGTTGTAGAAGCCGAGCCCCTCGTCGCCGAAGCCCTGTATATTTACGAGAACCGTTTTGTAAACGGCTCCGAAAAGCTTTACGATTATTTGCGAAACGAGCACCACCGCGACGTTATTCATAAACGAGCGCGCGGTTTCTTTTTTTTCTTTCCCCATTAAAATTCTCCTCTGTGATTTTAGTACAAACTATATTATAAAACTATTTGATAAGATAATCAAGTGTTGTTACAAAAAATTAACATATTGAAATAATCGTAAAATAATTTACTCTCATTAAATTTTGCCCCTTTACAATTATGCCAAAAAGTGCTATAATACATTTGCTACAATTTTTTCTTTAATATTTCTGACGATAGTGCTTACGCTATGGAAAAGGCGTAGGTTTCTTTGACAGTTATTTTTTACCACTATCGTTGGTTTTATTGAGGAAAAATGTGTAGCAACATTTAATGTCAAAGACCGCGTTTTTTTATGCGTGGCTTTGCATTAAGTGGAGCTACGCATTTTTTAGTGCGCAAAATCCTCAAAAAAATCAAAAACATTATGGAAGGAAGGTTCTACACAATGAAAAGAATCAAAAAAATCTTATCGTTCGCGATAGCGACGATAACAACAGCAACGGCAATAACGGCGCAAGCCGCGCAATTTACCGACCTCAGCCCCGAACATTGGGCGTATGACAGCGTTACAAAAATGGCAGAGCGCGGCGTTTTCCACGGTTACGAGGACGGCACGTTCCGCCCCGGGCAGGCAATGACACACGAAGAGTTCGTCAAGACAATAGTCGAGTACGTCGCTCCGTACAGCGTTACGCCGAAGGGCGCTGATTATCAGCAAATTGTAACGGACGATCCGTCAAATCCGCAGTATTGGACAAATCACTGGGCGGCATGGGCGCAGCCGTATCTTGATAAGGCATTGGAGCTCGGTCTTATCGGCGACGGCAGCGACGCAAGCAACAAGAAAATCGCGACGCTTCTCGACGATTATGACGAAATCATAAACGGTGCATCTGTTTCGGGTCTATATCGTGATTTGGATTGTATGAAAATCGAAACGGGCTTCGATTTCAATGACGCGGGAAACATAGCGCCGAACACGCTTATCACACGTGAAGAAGCCGCAAGACTTATCACAAGAGCGCTGTATCTGACGCAGGACAGCCATATCTTGTATGGGAACGAGTCCAAAGCGTTTGCTTATGAATCCGGATGTAATCCCATCAGTTATAAATATGCCTCTTTGGCTGTAGGGTATAATCAGAGCAGCGTATATGTGTATGACAAATATCAGCCAAATGCTTTGGCAGGCTTGGTCTGCAATCTGGACATATATACGGGTTCCACGGAAGGCAACGGCTTGTGGGACGTTACGCCCAAATATAGACGTGACGTCATCGTTTCGGTTATGAACGGCATTACCGGCACAGACGAAAATGCTATGTATAATCCGCATCAGGCTTTGACGAGAGCAGAAGCAGCGGCAATTATGCTCAGACTCTCAGACAAAAACGAAAGACTTAAATCTCCTATTTCGCCTTCTGCGATACTCATCATGTATCCGTCTGCACGTTGGGATTATATCACCAAGTCACGCTCATGAAATAAATTCTCTTTAAGAACTATTGGAGCAATTATCAAATCCCACACGTTCACATTTTCACAAATTTCACGTCCCGCGGAAAATACATCTGCGGGGCGTGATTTTTTTACGGCAAAACAAAATATTGAATAACAATACTTGAAAATGCCGTTATATAACTATAAAATATTTTTATAATTAATTAAATATTAAAGGAATTTTACTTGACACTTAACGTCATAAAAGGTAAAATAATAATTAGGAAACACACACGAAAGGAGCGCAGGAGTATGAAAAAATACAGATGCAAGGTATGCGGAGAAGTATTCGAAGTCCCCGAAGGCGAGATTGCGGTTTGTCCGCTTTGCAAGTCAACGGGAGATAAATTAGAGGAGGTAATAGAAATGAAAACAAACAAGTACGCGGGAACACAGACGGAAAAAAATCTTGAGGCGGCGTTCGCGGGCGAGTCTCAGGCGAGGAACAAGTACACCTATTTTGCGTCAAAGGCGAAAAAGGAGGGCTACGAGCAGATTTCGGCGCTGTTCTTAAAGACCGCCGACAACGAGAAGGAACACGCAAAGATGTGGTTCAAGGAATTAAACGGCATCGGTGATACTCCGGAAAACTTAAAGGCTGCCGCTGACGGCGAGAATTACGAGTGGACGGATATGTACGCGGGCTTCGCGGACACGGCTGAGAAAGAAGGCTTTACAGAGCTTGCGGCTAAATTCCGCGCCGTTGCGGCAATCGAGAAAAGCCACGAGGAGCGTTACCGCGCGCTCTTAAAGAATGTCGAGACGGCTCAGGTATTTGAAAAGAGCGAGGTAAAGGTATGGGAGTGCCGCAACTGCGGTCACATCTGCGTTGGCACGAAAGCGCCGGAGGTATGTCCGGTATGCAATCATCCGCAGAGCTTCTTTGAGATTCACGCTGAAAATTATTGATAAGCGAAAAGCCGCGGCACCGCCCGCGGCTTTTTTTGGTATGTCGGGTAAATTATGATTTATGCGTGAAAGGCCCCCTTGTCAAAGGGGGCTGTCAGCGGAGCTGACTGGGGGATTCCTTCGCTAACTTAAAAAATGAATCCCTCCACCGCTACGCGGTCCCCCTCCCTTTAACAAGGGAGGCTTATACCACTAAATCATAATTTACCGCTAAAATAAATTTTCCTCAAATTGATAGAAATAACAAACCAATTCCGTATTAATAAATGAGAAACGTTTCTTATACCGTATACAAGGGAGGTGTTACGATGACCGATGAGAAAATCGCCGAGGGGATAATCAGCCGCGATGAGCGCGCGCTCGACGCACTGATTGATAAATACGGCGGACTTATTAAGTCAATCGTCACATATCATCTCCATGAAAATTACCGCGGCGAGTGCATGAACGATATACTGCTTTCGCTTTGGCGGAACATGGATCGCTACGATCCCGAGAAAAATTCTCTGAAAAACTGGATAGGTGCGGTCTGCAAATATAAATGCATAGACTACAAGCGCAAATATTATAATGAGAATTTCTCGGAGCTTGACGAGCGGATACCGTCTCCCATGAGCGCGGAAAGCGGCATAATCAGGGCGGAGCTTGAAGCGGAGATTGACGAGCTTTTACAGTCGCTTCCCGAGCGCGACCGCGAGATTTTCCGCCGCCGCTATATAGACGGCGAGAGTGTGGAGATTATCGCGGCGGAAAACGGAGTAAAATCATCGGCGGTCTATAACAGGCTCTCGCGCGGAAGGCGGAGATTAAAAAATATCCTTATAAGGAGTGAGAATGATGAAAAACGAATTTGACTATCTGAACGATGCAAAAATGGATTTTTCGAAATATGAAGCTATGGAATTAACGGATAAGGAGCGTGTTGAAATGAAAAAGGAAATAAAGAAAACAACGAGAAAATTCTCATGGAAAAAGTGCGCGGTGCTGGCGGCTTGCGTAGCGTCGCTGGCGATAGCGGCTCAGACGAGCTTCGCACGGGATATGATGGAGCGTATTGTCAAGGTTGTAACCACAGGTCACAACGATGTAATCCAAACGGATTTCAGCGAAATGGAGGCGGCGCTTCCACAGATACTTAAGGGCAGCTTTTTTGACAAGGTCGGAAACGAAATAACGTCGCTCGACGGAATAACGTCATATACCGAATTATACGACGCGAACGGCGTGCAGTATGACGAGAAAAGTATTACGAAGCTGTTCAAGGACAAGGGCTTAATAGACGATGATGAAGATGTGACAATTCGTGTCGGTGTGCCGAAAGAGCCGGGAGTTATACCCGAGAGCGGCGACGGCGAAGAGGTATTTACCTCGATCGAGGAATTAAGCTTGAAGCTTAACTTCACGCTTAAAACGCCGGAGTATATGCCCGAGGGCTGGAGCTTCCTATACGGTTACGGCTTCACCAATGAAGACGGCGTTATGTCGGGCAATTACGCGGTGCTCGTTTACTACGACGGCAAAAACGAATTTACGATCCACGAACGCATAATAAACGATGAAACGCGTTATACCATGTCAACCGACGAGACTGTCACCGAAGACACAATAAACGGCTGCACGGCGGCGATTTCGGCTCACAATATAATGTGGGAGCAGGAAGGAGTTTCCGTTGACCTTTCAAGCGGCGACAGCGGTATAACGGGTGATGAGCTTATCAAGATTGCGGAATCCGTTAAATAACGGAAAGGTTCAAAAGCGTATCAAAAAAAGTAAGATTATAATTCTATCAGCGGCATAGTTTCGGCTATGCCGCTGTGTGGATTTTTGTTCAGTCAACGTCAACATCCGTAGCTTCGAGCAGAAAGCTCACCGGTCTGAAACCGTCGTTACAGGAAATCATGGCGGATTTTTTGTTTTTCATCCAGCCGTTATAAATATCCTCGCCGCCGTAAGCGAGAGTCATGACAAACGGCGATACGCTTTCCCACGCGCTGTCGCAAAATCCTTCGGGCTTTTGCCACCCGTTCGCGATAAATACCTGTCCCTCGCGCATATCGCACGCGTTCCCGAGCGGGTTTTCGTATTTCTCCATCAAATCGGTATAGCGCGTGATTTTCATAACCGTGATTTTTACCTTTTTCATGTTTTCCTCCTTTTCCGGCTACGCTTTAAGTATCCGCTTGCTTCTGAGCGCGAACATAACCGTTGTGGTGCAGGCGGCTATAACGTCGCTTACCGGCTCAGCCAAGAGCAGTCCCCACACGCCCATTCCGCCTATTTTCGGCAGTATCAGCGCGAGCGGGAAAAGCAGGATTATTTTTCTCAGGCACGCCAAAAACATTGATATTTTCGCCTCTCCGAGTGCCAAAAACGTCTGCTGGCACGCGCTCTGCGCGCCCATTATCGCCATGCCCGCCAAAAATACCCGCACGCCGTTTCGTCCGATATTTATAAGCTCCGCGTCGTTTGTGAAAAGACGTAAAAAAACGTCGGGAAACGCTTCAATCACGCCGATCACCGCTAACGAAAATATTACGCTCGTCGCGAACAGTACGCGAAAAGCCTTGTTTACTCTGTCCATATTCTTCGCGCCGAAGTTGTAGCTGATAATCGGCTGCGCGCCCTGCGAAAATCCCTGCATCGGCATCCAAATAAGCTGCGTCAGGCTGAACAGCACCGACATCAGCGCAACGTGCAAATCGCTTCCGTATTTTAACATTCCGTTGTTAAATGTAAGCTGTATAAGGCACTCCGTCGCGTTCATCACAAACGGCGAAATTCCGAGAGACAGCACCGACAGCACTACCGCGCGGTTCAGCTTCAGATTTTTTAAACGTATCTTAAGTATCGTCCTTTTGCCGGTCAGAAATTTCACTACCCACACGCACGACACCGCCTGCGCTATTATCGTCGCGAGCGCCGCGCCCTTTACACCCATATGGAGCGCGTAAATGAAAATCGGATCGAGAATTATGTTTATCACTGCGCCGATGCATACAGTCGCCATACTGATTTTCGTAAAGCCCTGATTGGTGATGAACATATTAAGCCCCAATACAAGCTGAACAAACACCGTTCCGAGCAGATATATCCCCACATAGTCCGACGCGTACGGCAGAGTGCTCTCGCTCGCGCCGAACAGCATCAGTATTTTGTCCTTCGTAAGCAGAAAAAACGCCGACAGAACTATTGAAAATACTATCAGAAGCATCGCACAGTTGCCGAGAATTTTTTCGGCTCTTTCGTTGTCGCCCTCACCCATCGCGATAGCGGCTCTCGGCGCGCCGCCTGCTCCCGCAAGCATCGCGAACGCGGATATCAGCATTACGATTGGGAACGTTACGCCCATTCCGGCAAGCGCGAGCGAGCCTGTTTCGGGGATATGTCCTACGTAGATCCTGTCAACGACGCTGTAGAGCAAATTCACGAGCTGCGCCAGCACCGTCGGCACGGCGAGACGGAACAGAAGCCCTGTGACGGGAGCTCTTCCGAGTATGTTTTCGTCAGCCATTCATACCACTTCCATAAAATAAATAATATTTGTCTTTGTATTTCCAAATAAAATATACCGCTAAGATGAGCGTCAGAAATTCCGCTGCGGGGACGGCGAACCAGATTCCGTCTACGCCGAATAATGCCGCGAAGCCGATTATAAACAGCGACGTAAGTCCGAGCGTTCTGATAAACGAAATAATCGCCGAAACTTTGCCGTTCGAATATGCCGTGAAAAGTGACGAGGCATATATATTATAACCCTTGAACAGGTACCCCGACGCGAACAGCAGCATACCGCGCTTCGCTATTTCGAATACCTCCGTACCCGATTTTGCGAACGTCAGCACGAGCGGTCCTCTGAAAATAACAGTCAGCGCTGTCACGGCTATCGAGAAAAGCCCCAAGAAAATCAGACTTATTCTGGAAATTTTACCGAGCTTCTCCTTTTCCTCCGCGCCGTAGTTATAGCTTATCACAGGCGCCGCGCCCATTGAATAGCCTATGCTCACGGCGACGAGGAAAAAGTCGATATAGAGCACTATCGTAATCGCGGCGACTCCGTCCTGCCCCGCAAAGCGCATCATCGCGAGATTGAATAAAAGCGTTGTAACGCTCATCGCGAGGTTATTGACCATTTCCGACGAACCGTTCGTAACAGTCGATATAAGCGCACGTCTGTCGCGGCGCGGCTTTACGAAATGCACCAGCCCGTTTTTGTTGCGCGCGAAATAAATCGTGCCGACTACCGTCTGAATCGTATATCCTATTCCGGTTGCCAAAGCCGCGCCCGATATTCCCATGCCGCACGGCTTTATGAACACGTAATCGAGCACTATATTCGCTATGCCGCCCGTAAGCGAGAGCGCGAGCATCAGCTTCGGCTTACCGTCGGCTAAAATCGCGCCGTGGACGTACATCTGCATTATCGAAAACGGTATGAAAAACGCCGATACAAACGCGTAATCATAGCAGTAATCATAAATTGCCTCGTTCGCGCCGAGGAAAATAATTATCGGTTTTATGAATATAAAAACCAACGCCATTGACACTATGGCAAGCGCGGCTAATACTATGTAAATATATGTAAAATTCCGATTTGCCTCCAAATTCCTGCCCGCGCCGTTTTTGATAGAAACCACCGCCGACATGCCCGTGCCGAACATTGTGCCCGTTCCGGTCGCGAGTCCCAAAATCGGGAACACGATATTTACCGCCGAAAGCGCGTCCGTGTTCACGAGCCGCGACACGAAAATTCCGTCCACTATTGTATACATTGAAGTGAAAATCATCATTATTATCGTGGGTATCGTGAATTTAATAAGCCCGCGGAATGAGATTTCCATCGATAATGAATTCTCCGGTTTACTCATGATGCCTCCTACTATTTGTATAATTATAATTTAATATCCGTTGTAAGGATAATGGCTATAACGCTTGCCTCCTATTTAGTCCATTTTCTTTTTAAAAGTATCAGCAGAACCACAGCCGCGATCATTCCGACCGCGAGTGTGATTACGCTGCTCTCAATATTGACCGCGTTGCCGGCTAAAATACCTTCGCCTATATACTCGCAGTTAAACAGGCTCACATACGTGTCGGGAATAAGTATAACGCCTATCCCCATTCCGCCGATGAGATTCCATGCAAAATGCGCCAAAGCGGAAGCGGCGAGGCTGTCGGTAAGCTCGTATATCAGCGTAAGAATGACGTTCAGCATAATTACGCTAAGTATAGAAATTATACCCGCTTGAAAAATTCCGAACCGGAACGCGGTAAAAACCGCCGTCGTAACGGTGAGCGCGGCGAGCGGGTTGAAATCGCGGCGGAGAAGCTTATAAATATATCCGCGCACAAAAAGCTCCTGAGCCGCCGTGTTTATGAGCAGCGCAAGAAACCATACCGGCATAGTGTCGATATAGTTCCGTCCGAAAAATTTTATTATTTTAAGCCATGTCAGTGCGATTACCGGCACGCCTACAAGCGCTGCGCCAGTAAGAAAGCAAAACGCGAGCTTAGCCGCGCCGCCCGAAATCAAATCAATCTTGAGCTTTTCCCTGTCGAACGCAAGAATAAACAAAGCCGTAAGCGCGGCGAGAACAGCAAACGGCGCAAACTCGCGCCACAGCTGCGTTAGCGCCGGATTTTCCGTCGGCACGTCGGGTATAAAGCTCACCGCGAGCGCCCACAGCGCGAACAGCGCCGCCGATTTTATCACGCATGAAACCTTACTTCCCATTTTTAAATTTCCCTGTACTCAGCCTGACCGATCTCATATAGGTTATTTCCCTTGCAGTCGATAAGCACGACAGCCGGAAAATCCTCTACGACAAGCCTGCGTATCGCCTCCGTACCCAAATCGTCGTAAGCGATAACCTCCGCTTCCTTTATGCACTCCGCGATAAGCGCTCCCGCGCCGCCTATCGCACCGAAATATACAGATGTATTGCGCTTCATAGCATCAACCACTTCATCGCTTCGAGCGCCCTTCCCTATCATCGCGCCGAGCCCGTTATCGAGCAGCATAGGCGTATACGCATCCATGCGCCCCGCAGTGGTAGGACCACACGAGCCTATAACCTCTCCCGGCTTCGCGGGACAAGGTCCTGCGTAGTAAATAATATTATCGGTCAAATCGATCGGAAACGGCGTACCCTCTTTAAAAAGCCGCGTCATACGCTCGTGCGCCGCGTCACGGGCGGTATAGATAACGCCCGAAATAAGCACGCTGTCGCCCGCTTTTAGGGATTTTATCGTTTCCTTTGTAATAGGAGCGGTAATTTTCTTTTCCATTGTTTTACCTCCTGTTAAAACAGGGACACAACGTGTCCCTGTAATTTACTCAATTTCCCACTCAATCCTGCCCGCGACGCCGCTGGTCATTCCCTTGCGCGCTTCACTTACCAAGAACGCACGGTTCAGCGCCAAGCCGACGCTTCTGTAAATCGCTTCCCAAATGTGGTGCCCGTTGTGACCTTTCTGCAAATCTATGTGCAGCGTGCACATCGCGCCCTGGACAAAGCCCTCGAGGAACGTTTCCAAATCCTCGCTGTCCATTCCCTCGACCTTCGCCGCAGGCGTATTGCCGTGGTAGTCGATGTCTATGTACGCCCTGTCCTCAAAGCTTACGGCGCACTCCGCCTTTGCCTCGTCGATAATGCCGACCGCATCGCCGAAGCCAGCCGCGCCGTCGGTTTTCTGCACGTACTCACGCGCTGCCTTGCCCATAGCCATGCCCAGATCCTCGCATATGACGTGAGTAAGCGTAAACTCGTCGAGTTTTATCTCGGTTTCAATATTAAATCCGCCGCGCCACGCGATATGCTCGATCATGTGATTGAGGAACGGCAGCGGGGTTTTTATATTCTTTCTGTAGTCGGGCTTGATCGGCGAAAAGTCGAACACGACTTTCATTTCCGATTCCGTGGTTTTGCGCGTAACCTGTACCTTATCCATTATTATTTCCTTTCTTTAACAGCAAGACCGTGCGTATCAAAGCCTTCAACCTTCGCAAATCTGTACGCGTAGTCCCTTACCATTTCAAATCCGTCCTTCGATGCGTAGCCGACGGACGAGCGCTTTAAGAAATCCTGCACGCTTACCGACGAATACGTTTTCGCGAAGCCGCCTGTCGGAAGTATCGCGTTCGGTCCCAAAACGAAGTTGCAGAGCGTAACCGGCGTGTAGTCGCCCAAAAGTATCTCGCCCGCGTTCTTTATTTTCGGGAGCGTGTCGAACGGCTTTTCCGTCATTACCTCCATATG
>CANQXJ010000050.1 GCA_947627795.1 uncultured Clostridia bacterium | reverse complement strand
GCGGGCACATATTTTCTACTTCACTTGAATATTTCATACTATGTACTCCTTTCGTCATTTGCGGAAACCGCTGTTTGGGATAATTATAACATAACTTTCTCGATACTGCAACCTAAAAAATGTACAAATTTTGCAATATAAATATAGTAATATAAGCGGTACGCTTCCGCTTCCGCGCTATACGCGGTATTTTTCAGCTTGTTTGTTGAACATTTCGGCGTATTTGCCGTTTTGCGCCATTAGCTCCGCGTGGCTGCCTTCCTCTATTATTTCGCCGCCCTCAAGCATGAATATCCTGTCCGCCATGCACGTTGTTGAGAGACGGTGCGAGATGAATATTACCGTCTTTTGCTCCGACAGGTGAAGCATTGTTTCGTTGAGCTTATACTCGCTTATCGGGTCGAGCGCGGAGGACGGCTCGTCGAGAATTACATAGTGGCAGTTTCTGCTGAAAATTCTCGCTATCGCGAGCTTTTGCTCCTCGCCGCCGGAGAGGTTTACCCCGTCCTCGCTGAACTCGCGCGTTATCTGCGTGTCTATGCCGTTTTTAAGCGACGCGAGCTTTTCCGAAAAGCCGCTTTCATCAAGGCTTTTTACTATCCGCCCGCGCGCCTCGTCCTTGACGAAGCCCATTTCCACGTTCTCGCCGACAGTACCCGCGAAAACCTTGTAGTCCTGGAACACCGAGCCGAATTTGGCGCGGTATTTGTCGGTTTCGTATTCCTTTATGTTTTTGCCGTTCAGTAAAATTTCGCCCTCGGTCACGTCGTAGAGTCTGAGCAGAAGCTTCGCGAGCGTGCTCTTGCCCGCGCCGTTGTAGCCTACTATCGCTATTTTTTCGTACGGCTTTAATGTAATGTTTATATTTTTCAGACTGTACCGCTCCTCGCCGTGGTATTTAAACGACACGTTCCTGAGCATCAGCTCGCCGATTTCGTCCGCCGGCGCGTCTCCCGGCTGCGTTTCTATTTTCGGGCGGTACGCTAAAAATTCGCGGAAGTTATCGACGTACATAGCCTGCTTCGACAGCTCTATGCATTGGTCAACGGTCTGCTTCATCTCTCCCGTGAAGTGGTCTGTCGCCGAGATAAGTCCTGCGAGGTCGCCGAAGCCGAGGGCGCGCGTTATGATCGTCTGATAGCAGAGGTACATATACATCGCGAATTCGAGCAGTCCGTCCGAAAACAGATTGCCAAATACCGAATAGCGTATCAGCGTTTTTCCGCCCTTGTCCCACACGCCCTTGATACGCTTCATTGTATCACGGAGCCGCTCGAACAGCGTTTTATGCATATCCGAAAGGCGTATCTCCTTCGCGTAGTCGGCGAGATAAAACACGCGCGTCATATAATCGCGCTCGCGCTCAATAGGCTTGATTTCGAGATCCATCTGATAACGCTTTTTTATACGCAGGCGGCTCGAGATTATGCGCGCGGCTATCGCTATCAGCGCGAATATAAACAGCGTCTTGTCCGTCAGCGCCATAAATCCGCCCATAAACACGCCCTCCGACACGCGCGCGACTATTCTCGTCCATGTCGCGTACATCTCCCAGAGCTTGTCGTCAGCCTGAGTTGCCGCCCAGACGAAATCGGTATAGAATTTCGGCGTTTCGTAATATTCGAGATCCATGTTATGCGCGTGCTCGAAGATAACCTTCTGCATACCGGCGCTCACCTTGATCTCCGCCTGCGCGCCGAGGTATTCCGCGACATACGCTCCGATAGTATGTCGGATGACGATAACGCCGCTAACGATAAGCATAAATATCAGCAGTTCTTTAAACGTCTTTCCGCCCGTCAGTCCGTTTAATATGTATTGAAGCGCAACAGGACCGGCGAGCGTGTCCTGAAACGACACGAATATGCAAAAAAGCGTGTTTCCGATAAGGTACGCGGGCGCAAAACGGAAATAAAATTTCAGCATTAACAGGTGATTGGATAGTGTATGCAGTATTTTTTTCATTCCGCGCTCACCTCCTGCTCACGGTATTTTTCCGCCTGCATCGCGAACATTTCGGCGTATTTGCCGCCGAGCTCCATCAATTCCGCATGGCTGCCTTCTTCTACTATTTCGCCTTGTTCAAGCAGATATATCTTGTCCGCCATAACCGCCGACGAAAGACGGTGCGAGATGAAAATTACAGTTTTGTCCGCGCAGGCTATCATCATATTGTTGAACATTTCGTACTCGCTTATCGGGTCGAGCGCGGACGAAGGCTCGTCGAGTATCGCGATTGACGAATCTCTCGCGAACACGCGCGCCACCGCGATTTTCTGGAACTCGCCGCCCGACATCAGCGCGCCGTTATCGTCGAATTCCTTCGTCAGATGTGTTTCCATGCCGTTCGGGAGCGTTTCGATCTTGTCCCATAAGCCGCTTTCCATAACCGCAATTTTCGCCTTCTCGCGGTCTGCTTCGTCCGCGGGCGGGTGAAGGAGCACGTTTTCCGTTACGGTCGTCGCGAATATCTTGAAATCCTGGAATATCGTGCCGAACTTGCGGCGGTATTCGGATAATTTGTAGTCCTTTATATTCACTCCGTCGAGCAGTATCTCGCCCTCGCTCACATCGTAAAGACGCATCAGAAGCTTCACAAGTGTGGACTTTCCCGCGCCGTTATGCCCCACGAGAGCTATTTTCGTTTTCGGCGGTATGTCGATCGAGATATTTTTAAGAACCGGCTTCTCCGCGCCGTGATATGTGAACGACACATTGTTAAGCGTCAGCCTGTTCGCGCCCGAAGCGGGGATCTTGCCGTTTTCGTTTTCCGTTATTTCCGGCTTGTATTCAAGAAATTCGCGCAGGTTTTGAATATACACGCTGTTGTCCATCATGTCCGACAGGTGCCATGAAAAGCTCGATATGTACGACTGGAAGTTGGTCGCGGCGTTCATTACGGTTATCATATCCGTAAGCGAGTACGCGTTATCGACAAGATAGCGGTACGCGACTATTCCTCTTGTGCCGAGGAACGCGCCGAGGCTCATTATAAGTCCGCGCACGCAGCGCAGAACCGAGATTTTGCCGTAATATTTTTTCGTTATGTCGATCCAGTCGCGCACAGCTTCCTCGAAATGACCGAGCAGCGGAAAGAAAATTTCACCCAGGCGCATTTCCTTCGCGTAGTCCTGCAAATACACCGTGCGCTTTACATATTCGGTGCGGCGCTGATGCGGAGTTGTTTCCTTTACACACTCGAAGCGCAGCGCGGCGCGTTTTTTCTCGATAATCGTCGAAGCTATTCCCACGCCTATCACGACCGGAATTATTATCGGCTCCCACCGCGCTGTTATTACGACGCACACCGCCGCGCTCACTATCGTAGAGACTACGAACGCAATATTTTCTATTATCCGCCCCAATCTCTTAATAAGCTCGGTGTTCGCGCGCGTGAATTTGTCGTAGAATTTCGGATTCTCATAGCACGCGAGGTCGCAGCTTATCGCCTGCTTATAAATCAGCGTCAGGAAATATTCCTGAAACGTAACAAACATTTTCTGAAGATACAGATTGTTGAACCAGCTTTCAAATGCCAATCCCCCGAGCGACACGGCAAGCATTATAAGCAAAAGCCGCACCACGCCCGCGAAATCCGCGCCCGTTTCGAGCATCTGCATGAGGTAGCGCATCAGATATATCGAATAAAACAGACTTACTCCGCGCCAGATGAAGAAATCGAGAAAGCTCAGGATCGTCCCGACGGGCGATGCTTTGAACATATGGCGTAGCATATATATGTTATTTTTTATTGCGGACAATTTTATCACCTCTTTGAAGCTATTTTATCATATTGCGATTTAAAATACCATAAACCGATTGGTTAGGTTATCTCAACCCTCGGTTGAAACCGTTCATAAATATAACGTTTGATTTGCGGCGATTGTTGATGTTTTCGACAAAAAAATCGCGCCGCCGAACGCATAACGCGTCGGAGCGCGATTATTCTCCCGCTTTTAAAGGAGAAATCGGCAGACAGCGTTTGCGTTTCAGTATTATGTTTTCATAATTATGTTCATAATTTCTATATGTTGTCATTGCCGTTTCCTCCTTTCATTGTTTTTTTGATTTTGTTGCTTGTATATTATATACAAATCGTCGTGTTTTGTCAACAAAAAACTATGAATAACACTTGTTTTTGAATGAACGACATCTTTTATTGACTAAACCTCCCGTTAATGCTATAATATCCCCGAGGTGAATATTATGGAATTTACTAAAATATATACAGGCGAAGGCTCGTCGCTTCTCGGGATGAACGGCGGCTGTCCCGAAAGCCCCGACGGGAAGCGGATCGTGTACGCGGTCAAGAAAAACATCGACGCGGCGGAAACGGATATTATGGTCTGCAATTCCGATTTGACCGGCCACAGAAAGGTGTTTTCGGTTATGTGCGGCAATCATAACGGTCCGTCGGCTACGTTTATCGACGGCTCTAAAATAGTGTTCCGCGACAATGAGGACGGGCTGAGCGTTTTTCGTATTATGGATATCGACACGGGCGAGGTGCTTTATAAAATTTTCGCGAAGGAAAGCCACTGCGCGGAAAACGGCAAATATCCGTTTTCGCTTTCAAGCGAGTTCCTCGGCAAAAATCCCGATCATCCCGAAATAAATCAATGCGGCATTTACGTGCTGGACGTAAGCTCGGGAAAAATCACGCTTGCGGCTTCGGAGGACGATATAAAGGAAACAGTTTCGTCGCGCGGCTTTACCGTGTCGGACAGAACGGCGGCGGTGAGCCACGTACAGCTCAATCCCTCCGGCACGGCTGTTATGATGCGGCTCGGCGTGCCCGAGTGTCCCGTGTTCGGCGCGCTCGGCTGTATTGACATAGAAACGCGCAAAACGCATATTATTCCCGACAAGCCCGTGCATCAGCTTTGGTTCGACGACGATACATACATGGCGACGCGGCAGTTTAACCGGGGCAAGCTTATCGAGTGCGAGTCGAGCTATATCGCGCGGTTCTCGAAGGACGGCGAGGAGCTGGAGGTGCTCGGCGGCATAGGCAATCACATAGACGGCAGTCCCGACAGGCAATTATTCGCGGGCGACAGATGCTACCCGGGATATCAGCCGAACGTGTACCTCTACAGACGCGGCTCGAAAGATCCTATTGCGGTGTTTGAAGTACCCGATTTTCAGGAGATTGTCTGGAAAAAGCAGGTGCATATGAATCCGTCGTTCTCACGCGACGGCAAGCGGCTGTATTTTAACCGTCCGGCGAGCAATGACAGAACCGAAGCGGTTTTTGTGGATATAAGCAAAATAATATCGTAAAAGGTCTTGCAATCGGGTAACTTTTTTGATATACTTTAACAGAAATTTATTTTAGAAGGAAAGTGAAACATAAATGATTATCATTATGAAGGATTCCGCTTCCGCGAGAGAAATTGAAGCGGTCGAAAATCTGCTTGTCGAGTTCGGATTCAAAACTCATCCGATCGTCGGCGAAACGAAGTCCATTATCGGCGCTATCGGCGATAAGCGGCTTCTCAGCATGAATCAGATACTTACAATGGACGGCGTTGAAAACGTAGTGCCGATCATGAAGCCGTATAAGCTCGCCTCAAAGGAGCTTCAGAAGGAGCCGTCCGTCATCGACGTGGGCTACGGAGTTACCGTCGGCGGCAAAAAGCTCGCCGTATTTGCCGGTCCGTGCGCGATCGAGAGCCAGGAGCAGTTCACGACTGTTTCAAAAGCGGTCAAGGCTTCGGGCGCGAATATCCTTCGCGGCGGAGCGTTCAAGCCGCGTTCATCGCCCTATTCGTTCCAGGGGCTCGAGGGCGACGGACTTAAAATTATGTACAACAGCGGCAAAGAGCTCGGTATGCCTATCTGCACCGAGGTACTCGACACGCGCGACGTGGAGCTTGTAGCGAAATACGCCGACGTTATGCAGATAGGCGCGAGAAATATGCAGAATTTCAAGCTCCTGCGCGAGGTAGGAAAGTGCGATAAGCCGATACTTTTAAAGCGCGGTCTTGCGTGCACGATCGAGGAATGGCTGATGGCGGCGGAGTACATCATGTCCGAGGGCAACGAGAAGGTCATCCTCTGCGAGCGCGGCATCAGAACATACGAAACCTCAACGAGAAACACGTTTGATTTAAGCGCCATTCCCGTTACGAAGGACTTGTCGCATCTGCCGATAATAGGCGATCCGAGCCACGCTACAGGCACGTACAAATACGTTCCAGCCGTAGCGAAGGGAGCGATCGCCGCGGGTGCGGACGGACTTATGATAGAGGTCCACAACTGCCCCGAAAAGGCGGCGTCCGACGGAGCGCAGTCGCTCACGCCGGAGAAGTTCGACAGGCTAATGAAAGAGCTTGATCCGATTGCGAAGGCTGTCAACAGAGAATTGCTTTGATAACTATACATCCACAAAAACAGGGACACTAAAATTTTTAGTGTCCCTTAATTTTTTAATCGAGATTGTCAGGCACAGGCTCGCCGAATACGGGAAGTCCGTTTTCATCGTAGTCGAATACCTTCGCTCTTGCGTGGCGGTTCGGGTCGTGGAGAGGGTCGCCGGAAATTTCCTTGTAGTTGCGGCTGTGATATATCAGCACGTCCCTGTCGCCGTCGGTGGTAAAGCTGTTGTGTCCCGGGCCGAACTGCTCGTTTTCCTCGCTCGTCTTAAACACCGGCTTGTCCGACTTGTGCCAGGACGCGGGATCGAGCAAATCCGCGTTTTCGTCAGCCCAAAGCATTCCCATGCAGTAGCGGTGTCCCGTGTCCGACGCGGAATACGTCATTATCACCTTGCCGTTTCTTTGCAGGATTGCCGGACCTTCGTTTACCTTGAAGCCCTGCATCTCCCAATCGTACTGCGGCGCGGTGATTTTTACCGCCTCCGACTCGAGCGTCCATGGGTTTTTCATCGACGCGATATATATGCACGAGCCTTCGTCCTCGTCGCGCTTCTGCGCCCAGCAGGTGTATTGCTTGCCGTGATGTATAAAGCTCGTCATATCGAGCGAAAAGCTTTCGTGTCCGACCTTTACCTGTCCCTTCTCGACCCACTCGCCGAGCACCGGGTTTTCGTCGGTGCACATCAGCACGTACGGGCGAAGCTTCCATATGTCCTCGCGGTCGCTCGCGGTGAAGTAAATATACCAAACGCCGTCAATATAATGCAGCTCCGGCGCCCATACGTAGCCGCTCATCGGACCTTCAAAATGATGCCGCCATACCACTCTCGAGTTTGCCGTGAGAAGCTTGTTCAGGCTTTTCGCGCAGCGAAGCTCTATGCCGCTGTACTGCGGAATGGAGCCGGTAAAATAATAATAGCCGTCTGTGTGTTTATAGCACCACGGATCCGCCCGCTGATACACAAGCGGACTGTTATATATGTGTTCCTTGTCCATTGATTATACGCCTTTCCGATAAGGATAAAATTTCGAAATCAAAAACTATAATATCACTGCGGGCATATTTTTTCAAGTATTTTTCCGATATTCCCGTTAAAAAATTATCACAAATTTAAAGACGAAAAAAGCCCGCAAAATGTTGATTTTTACGGACTTTTATATTATTTACTTTTTAATCTGCCGCCCGGTGTGGTCTATCGTGAAATTGTCCTTGTAAATCAGCTCCGATACGGTCACCGGCTCATACTCCGCGCAGAGCGTTTTGAGTATATCCGGAAGAATTTCGGCGGTGTGGTCCGTTCCGTTATGAAGCAGTATTATATCGCCCGCCCGCGTTTTAGCCGTCGAACGTTCATATATCGAGTCCGCGTCCGCGCCGCCGTAGTCTATTCCGTCAACAGACCACTGTATATATACCCTGCCGCTTTCCTCGCTCGTTTTTACTACCGCGTCATTGTAGCCTCCCGACGGAGCGCGGAAAAGATACGGCTTTTCGCCCGTCGCGCTTTCAACGGCGGCGTCGCATTTTTCCATATCCGCGAGCATTTCCTCTTTTGACAGCTTCGTATAGTCGGCGTGATTATATGAATGGTTGCCTATCTCGTGTCCCCTTTGACAGATTTTCTCAAGACTGTCCCCGTATTTTTCAGCCCAGTCGCCGGTGACGAAAAACGTCGCCTTGCAGCCGTACTCGTCGAGCGTGTCTAAAATGCTGTCCACATCGTCGTCGTTCCACGCGCAGTCGAATGTAAGCGCTATTTTATTGTCGGCTCGCTCTACACTGTAGATTGGAATTTCCCTGCCGTTTACGTTAAATACCGACATGGTTTTGTTCGCCGCTATAAACAAAACCGGAACAGCTATCAGCGCCGCGGCAAGTATCGCCAGATGGCGCGCGCGTATTACAAGAAAAGTCAAAACCGTCTACCTCCCGAAAATATAATATGGTATATTTTATTCGGCTGCGGCGGTTTTTAGAACAGGCTACAGGAGCCATGAAGGGAGCGATCTCGGTTTGATTTTTTCAACGCCTTCCTCCGGTTGGTTGTTTTCTGTCTTTTTCTCAACAACGCGTTTTTGTGTCCCCGTATGCGCCGCCCTGCGTCCTGCCTGTTTTACTGTCCCTGATTTTATTAATTCAAGCTGTTCCGCTTTCTCTTCCTCAGTTTCTATCGGCACGCTTATAAATCTGCCGGAAAACAGTTTTCCCGTTACCGAATGCGCTTTGTTAAAATACCGCGCGTAGCTTGTGATAAGCGGCTTCATCGTCATGGATATACCGTTTTCGCCTTCTTTTACCACGAGATCGATTTCCGTCTTTTCCAAGCTCATTCCGTAGATTTCGCCCGTTTCGAAGTATTTCGTAAGAAGTTCGCGAAATACAGCTTTGTCCGCGTCGCTTTTAAACAGCTCTTCGCCTCTGAGCGTCACGCGGTACATGCCCGATTTACTTAATTCTCTCGCTTTCCTTGCCATTTTACCGTCCCTCCCGTTTTTATTTAAGTATACCACAAATGCGGCGGGGACACAAAAACATTTATGTGTCCCTTTCGTTACAATTTGAATACAGATCGTCTGCAAAGACAAGTAATATATGTCCGCGTTTTTGAATATTTATCAGTGATACAAATTACAGAAAGGAACGAATGATTATGCAGACATATCACGACCTTACGATAAAAGACACTGCGGAGCTTCTCGAAACGGACATAAAAAGCGGTTTAAGCGCGGCGGAGGCGGAACGCCGGTTAAGATCCGTCGGGCGGAACGAGCTTAAGGAGAAGAAGAAAAAGGGCTTTTTACGCCGGTTTATAGAGCAGTTTAACGATTTTATGATTATAATTTTACTCGCCGCAGCCGCGATTTCGTTTCTGACCTCGCTCATGCGCGGCGAGGCGGATATAACGGAGCCTGCGATAATTCTCGCGATCGTTGTTCTTAACTCGCTTCTCGGCTGTATTCAGCAGAGCCGCGCGGAAAGGTCGCTGGAAAGTCTTAAAAAGCTGTCGTCGCCGCACGCGCGGGTCGTCAGGGGCGGACGCGAGGTAGTTATAAACGCCGCCGAGGTCGTTCCCGGCGACATTCTGCGTCTTTCGGCGGGAGATCTTGCAGCCGCCGACTGCCGTTTGATAAGCTCGAACAATCTGACAATAGACGAAAGCGCGCTTACCGGCGAATCAATGAACGTCGAAAAGAACGCGGACGCGGCGTTAAGCTCGCTCACCCCTCTCGCGGAGCGGAAAAATATGGTTATGGCGTCCACCTCCGTCACCGGCGGAAACGGCATAGGAATCATAGTAAACACCGGTATGAACACCGAGGTGGGACAAATCGCCTCAATGCTTCTCGACGACGAAACGCCGCAGACGCCGCTCCAAAAAAGGCTTGCGGACACGGGAAAAACGCTCGGGATCGCGGCGCTTATAATCTGCTGCGTGATATTTTTGATAGGAATTCTAAAGCACCTGCCGCCGTTCGATATGTTCATGACGTCCGTTTCGCTCGCTATAGCGGCTATTCCGGAGGGACTACCCGCGATAGTGACGATAATGCTCGCGATAGGCGTGATAAGAATGTCGAAGCATAACGCTATAGTGCGGAATCTCCCGTCCGTCGAAACGCTCGGAAGCGCGTCCGTTATATGCTCCGACAAGACCGGAACGCTCACGCAGAACAAAATGAGCGTGACAGATATATATTCGAACGACGAAACGCTCGCTCTCCGTTACGCCGCCATGTGCTCAGATTTGGGCGAGGATCCGACCGAAAAGGCAATCATAAACGCCGCCGCAGACAGGGGAATATTAAAATCCGAGCTTGACCGCAAGCATCCGCGCATATCCGAGATCCCGTTTGATTCGACACGCAAGCGCATGGCGACGCTCCACCGCGGCGCGCACGGAACGACGACCGTGGTAAAGGGCGCGCTTGAATACGTTCTGCCGCTCTGCAATCAGATTTACAACGGTCAGAAGCCCGTTCCGATGTCCGTATCGTCAAAGAAAAAAATACTTGCCGAAAACAACAGGATGACGTCGTCCGCGCTCCGCGTGATCGCCGTGGCGTATAAGACGGGCGCGGACGTGAAAAACCCAACCGAGGGAAGCCTGATTTTCTTAGGTCTGCTCGGTATGCAGGATCCGCCCCGTCCTGAAGTGATAGAGGCGGTAAAGGTATGCCGCCGCGCGAAAATCCGTCCCGTTATGATAACGGGCGACCACGCCGAAACGGCGTTTCGCATCGCTCAGCAGACGGGAATTGCCGAGACGAAAAGCGAGGTCATGACGGGTGCGGAACTTGACGCACTCTCCGACGAGGCGCTTCGCTCGCGCATACAGGACTACAGCGTTTTCGCACGCGTAACGCCGTCGCATAAGGTCAGGATCGTAAAGGCGCTTCAGGCTAAGGGCGAGGTCACGGCGATGACCGGCGACGGAGTAAACGACGCTCCCGCGCTTTCAACTGCCGATATAGGCTGCGGCATGGGCAGCGGCACGGACGTGGCGAAGTCGGCGGCGGATATGATACTCACCGACGACAATTTCTCTACTATAGTATACGCCGTACGCGAGGGACGCAGCATTTTCGTAAATATCAAAAAAGCCGTACAGTTCCTTTTATCAAGCAACATAGGCGAAATTCTGACCGTTTTTTCGGGAATAGTTTTCGGCTGGAGCTCGCCCCTGACGGCAATTCAGCTTTTGTGGGTAAATCTCGTCACAGACTCGCTTCCGGCGATAGCGCTCGGTCTTGACCCGTGCGGCGACGATATCATGCAAAAGCCGCCGCGTCCGCCCAAAAAGAGCATGTTCGCGGACGGACTATGGGCGGCGATAATGATGGAGGGGCTGATGGTAGGCGCGCTCGCGCTTCTCGCGTTTTCAATCGGCGCGAACGTTTTCGGAAACGATATAACGGGCAGAACGATGTCGTTCGCGGTGCTGAGCCTGTGTCAGCTCGTGCACGCGTTCAATATGCGCAGCGAGAGTTCGGTGCTCGGCAGAGAGCTTTTCAAAAACCCGTACCTGCTGCTCTCGCTCACCGTCGGCGCGGCGATGGAAATAGCGGTAATTACGATCCCCTCGCTTTCCGATATGTTCGGGGTAGTCCCGCTTAACGGCATACAATGGGCAATTGTCGCCGCTCTTTCGGTTATGCCGCTGTTAATTGTGGAAGCCCAAAAAGCGGTTTCGGCGCTTTTACATAAATAGCAGCAGGGAAGATATTTGCAAAAATTTTTGAAAAAATATTGCTTTTTTAAAACTTTTATTGTATAATATGAAGGACGAATAAATAACCAACGAGGGTTTAGAACTGTTGTTCTATACCCTCTTTTATTTTTCGGAAAGGAAGGGCTGTGATGGTTATGGAAAAGGAATGTATTTCAAAGGCGCTTGAGGACTATCTTGAAGCAATATACGTTCTCTCCCGCAAACAGGGAACGGTGCGCATTACCGATATCGCGCTGTATTTGGGCATTTCGAAGCCGAGCGTAAACCGAGCGGTAAACTCTTTAAAATCGCGCGGTTATGTTTCTCATGAGCCGTACGGAGATATTCATCTCACCGAAAAAGGAGTCGCCGCCGGAACCTCGCTCATGGACAGACATAATATAATTAGGAAATTTCTCATAAACGTACTGGGCTTAACCGCCGAGGACGCCGAGGGCGAGTCGTGCCGGATGGCGCACATTATAAGTCCCGGCACTATCGGAAAAATGACGGAATTTATGGAGAAGCGATAAGCGTTTAAAAGCGCTTCAAAAAAATTGAAAAAATTAAAAAAAGGTATTGACAAACAGAAAGAGGTTTGCTATAATTATCAATGTCGCTGAGCGGAAAGTCAGCGGCTTACGGGAGTTTAGCTCAGCTGGGAGAGCATCTGCCTTACAAGCAGAGGGTCACAGGTTCGAGCCCTGTAACTCCCACCAAATACGCCTTTTAAGGCGGATATCCGTCTTTAATAAGGCGGAAAATGGCCCGGTAGTTCAGTTGGTTAGAACGCTAGCCTGTCACGCTAGAGGTCGTGAGTTCGAGCCTCATCCGGGTCGCCATTTGCTTCTGTAGCTCAGTCGGTAGAGCAAGGGACTGAAAATCCCTGTGTCGGTGGTTCGATTCCACCCGGAAGCACCAAAAACCATAATCCTGCATATAATAGATTATGGTTTTACACGCGGGAGTGGCTCAGTGGTAGAGCGTCACCTTGCCAAGGTGAACGTCGCGAGTTCGAATCTCGTCTTCCGCTCCA
>CANQXJ010000049.1 GCA_947627795.1 uncultured Clostridia bacterium | reverse complement strand
GACAACATCGTTTTAAGAACGCAGACGTCGGGTATGCAGGTGCGTGTAATGGAAAAGCAGAAGCCGCCGATTAGAATTATCGCTCCGGGTAAGGTTTACAGAAGCGACGCGGTCGACGCTACGCATTCGCCCGTGTTCCACCAGATAGAGGGACTTGTCGTTGACAAGGGCGTTACGATGGCGGATTTGAAGGGCACGCTTGAAATGTTCATCCACGCGCTCTACGGCGAAAGCACAAAGGTGCGCTTCAGACCGCACCACTTCCCGTTCACAGAGCCGTCGGCGGAGGTTGATATTTCGTGCTTCTCCTGCGGCGGCAAGGGCTGTCCGGTCTGCAAGGGCGAGGGCTGGATCGAGATACTCGGCTGCGGCATGGTCCACCCGAAGGTGCTCGCGAACTGCGGCATAGATCCCGAGGTATACTCGGGCTTCGCGTTCGGTATCGGACTTGAGAGAATCGCGATGGGCAAATACGGAATTAACGATTTAAGACTGTTCTTTGAAAACGACCTGCGATTCCTGAGCCAGTTCTAAATCATGGACAAAATCATGATTTTCGGCTTTTCCGGCTGCGGCAAATCGACTCTCGCAAGACGCTTGGGCGCGGCGCTCGGCATCGAGCCGCTCCATTTTGACACGATCCACTGGCTGCCCGGCTGGGTAGAAAGCAGCGACGAATACAAAATCGAGCGCGTGCGAAAGGAGCTTGAAAAGGACCGCTGGATAATCGAGGGAAGCTACAGGCGCATACTTTGGCAGGAGCGCATCGACGCGGCGGATACGGTTATATTCCTCGATTTCAACAGGTTTCTGTGTCTTTACCGCGTGATAAAGCGCAGGATAATGTACGAGGGAAAAACGCGTCCCGACATGGGCGCGGGCTGTGAGGAAAAAATAGATTTCGCGTTTCTGCGATGGGTATTTTGGGACGGACGGAAGAAGCGGAAAAGCAATTTGGAATTGATGGAGCGTTTAAAAGGTATAGAAGGAAAAAACGCGTATACATTCAAAAATCCGAAGGAATTGGAGAAATTCGTTCGGGGGATAGAAAGGAAATGATACTATGAAACTACCGTTAAGTTGGCTTAACGACTATACAAACATAGACGGCGTTTCCCCTAAGGAGTACGCCGATAAAATGACTATGACGGGCTCTAAGGTCGAGGGCGTGGAAGACCTCGGCGCGGAGCTTGACGGAGTTGTTACGGGTAAGGTGCTCACCTGCGAGCCGCATCCCGACAGCGACCATTTATCCGTCTGCACCGTTGACGCGGGCACGGGCGAAATACTGCAAATCGTGTGCGGCGCGCCCAACGTAAAAGCGGGCATTATCGTGCCGACCGCTTTAAACGGCGCTAAACTGCCCGGCGGAATCAAAATCAAAAAGACAAAAATGCGCGGCGTTGAATCGAACGGTATGCTCTGCTCGCATGAGGAGCTCGGCATAAGCGAGGACACGCTCGGCTACGAGCCGGAGTACGGCATATTGATTTTGCCGGACGATACGCCCGTCGGCAAGGATATAAAGGATCTATACGGCTTGAACGAGAATGTTGTAGAGTTTGAGATAACTTCAAACAGACCGGACTGCTTCTCGATAATCGGTCTTGCGCGCGAGTCGGCTGCCTCGTTCGGAAAGCCGTTCTCGATCCCCGAGAACAAATTCACCGAAAACGGCGAAAATATCGCGGACACGCTTTCGGTCGAGGTGCTCGACAAGGACAAGTGTCTGCGTTACTGCGCGAGAATGGTCAAAAATGTAAAAATTGCTCCTTCTCCGGCGTGGATGCGCGAAAGACTGCAGGCGAGCGGCGTTAGAGCGATCAACAATATAGTTGACATAACAAACTACGTAATGCTCGAATACGGTCAGCCGATGCACGCGTTCGACTTGCGCGACTTGGCGAAGCAGCGGATAATAGTGCGCCGCGCGGCTGACGGCGAGGTTATAAAAACGCTCGACGAGCAGGACAGAAAGCTCACGTCGGACGATCTTGTGATTGCGGACGGCGAGAGAGCCGTAGCCGTTGCCGGAGTTATGGGCGGCTTCAATTCCGAGGTCAAGGACGATACAACTACGGTCGTGTTCGAGTCCGCGACATTCAATGCCGCTTCGGTAAGGCTTACGGCGCAGAGAATAGGACTGAGAACAGAATCGTCGTCAAGATACGAAAAGGGACTTGACTACCATAACACAGTTCCGGCTGTCGAGCGCGCGTGCGCTCTCGTGGAGCAGTTAGGCTGCGGCGAGGTTTGCTCGGGTATGATAGACGTGCTCGGCAACGTAAAGGATATGTCGCCGATTCCGTTCAGACCGGAAAAAATCAACGCGTTCCTCGGAACGGATATTCCGACGGAGGATATGATAAAATATCTGACGGCGCTCGACATAGCGGTCGATACGGAAAAAATGACCGTAACTCCGCCCAGCTTCCGTCCCGACCTCGAGGGCGAGGCTGACATAGCGGAAGAGGTCGCGCGTTTCTACGGCTATGAGAAGATCCCGACCACGCTCCTTCGCGGTGAAACCACGCGCGGCGGCAAAAACGACCGTCAGCAGGCAACCGACGCTATAAGCGCGGCGCTCACGGCGCAGGGTATGAGCGAGATTTACACGTACACATTCGTAAGTCCGTCGATTTTCGATAAGCTCAACATTCCCGCCGACAGCGATTTGAGAAAAACTGTTAAAATCAAGAACCCGCTCGGCGAGGACACGTCCGTTATGCGTACGACAACAATCGCGAGCATGATGGAAATTCTGGCGAGAAACTACAACTACAGAAATCCGTCCGCGAAGCTGTTCGAGAACGGCAAGGTGTTTATTCCCAACGGCGGCGGTGAGCTTCCCGACGAGCCGGCTGTCGTTACGCTCGGCATGTACGGCGGCGTTGATTTCTTTGACTTAAAGGGCGCGTGCGAGGCGCTGTTTGAGGCGCTCAACGTAAACGGCGTGACATACGAAGCGGTTACCGACAACCCCACCTTCCATCCGGGACGCTGCGCCGCTGTAAAGGCGGGCGGCAAGAAGCTCGGAATAATCGGCGAAATTCATCCGTCGGTTTGCAGAAAGTTCGGCATTGAAACAAAGTGCTATGTCGGCGAGCTGAGCTTTGAGAATATCTTCCTCAACATGGCGAAGGAAATCAAATTCAAGGAGCTGCCGAAATTCCCCGCCGTAACGCGCGATATTGCGATGCTCGTTGACAAGACCGTTCCGGTAGGCAGCATCGAAGCTGTTATCAGAAAGAATGCGGGCAAGAATCTTGAAGCGGTAAAGCTGTTCGACGTTTACGAGGGCGAGCAGATACCCGAGGGCAAAAAGAGCGTGGCATACTCCGCTGTGTTCCGCGCGGCTGACAGAAGCTTGACTGGCGAGGAGGTTCAGAACATTTTTGATAAAATTCTGAAAAAGCTTGAAAAGGAAATAAACGCGATATTAAGATAAGAAACAAAATCCCGAAGCCAAAGAGGCTTCGGGATTTTACTGAATAATTTTAAAATCCATATAATACAATATAATTTCGATATGTATCATGTTGCGTTCTATACGGCAATTGCAACGCCGAGATGCGGATCCTTCAAAGCTGAGGTGAACGTGGCCATTCCCTCCGGAAAATTATGTATTCCTATCGCGAGCGCCGTCATAATTCCCATTCGCTCCAACGCCGCCGAGCAGGGCTTGCCGTCGGACTTGCATCCTATGTCGCCTTCCGCCGAAGGAACAAAATAATCAATCAGCGCTATTAATATAATACCCGCGAAAAATGCCGCGGCCGCAAGCCAGTAGCCGGTTTTGACGGATGTCGCGTCCGATAGATACTGTCTTGATTTCTGAAAAATTTCTATCATAGAAACGTATATCATAACTCCCGCGCTGAAGCCGAGCGATACAGCGAGAAATTTTGTATTTGTACGCTTTGCGAAAAGCGCGAGCACGCTTCCTATTCCGGTCGCCAAACCCGCGATTACGGTAAGCGACAGCGCGAATATAACGTTTTCATCCATGTGCAATCACTCTCCTTGTTTTTCCTCTGTTTATATTACGCTGCATAACGCGCTTGCGTGAATTACTCGGGTAATATCGGCGTGAAATTTGGTGTTTTTTAAACAGGGCGAAATGATAATTAATAGCTATTTCAAAATTTCCCAGTTTGCATTCTTGATGGAATGTGGTATAATAATTATTATTGAGGAGGGAAAAGCCTTGAAAAAACGCGTACTTATAACGATTTTAACATTCTTTACCATATTTGAGCAGACTGCCGGCGCGGAGGTTCTCGGCGATATTACAAGCAGCCGAAGCGTTGATATGGGAGCTTACACATATTTTTATAACACTTCTTACAATTCCGCCGCAGGACCGCAGGCGGAGTATTACGCCGAGTATACTCCGAACGACGAAGCCGTTCCCGTGGTGGTAAACGGAGAATCCATTTGGGGCAGACGCGATATTAACGAGAGCGTGTCATATATGGAGCGGAATAATATGCGCCCGCTGCTCGGGGTGAACGCGGATTATTTTTCATTTCAGACAGGTATACCTATGGGACATACGATAATCGACGGCGAAATCGCGTCAAAGGAAAACGAGGGGCAGGACGCGGTAGGCTTCCGCGCGGACGGGAGCGGTTTTATCGGCTGGCTTGATATTAAATCGCGCGTGTCGGACGGGGAAAAGGATATTGAGATTACGTTTATAAATAAGTGGTGCCAGGCGGGATTTGATGCGGTTTATCTTATTACCGACAAATTCGGCGAGACCACCAAAACAGCGTCGGAATGCGTTTTCGTCATATGCACACCCGAAAAAGGCAAACTCGGAATAGGGGAGGAGCTTACGCTTACGGTTGATGAAAATCAGATTTATAACGGCGAGATAAAGGTGCCGAAGGGCAAAATGGTGCTTCTTGCGGACGTCAGCACAAACGCGGAGCAACTTGATTTCCTGACGTCGCTGAAACCCGGACAGAAAATTACCGTCACGAATACGGCGGTCGGCGACGAGCGCTGGAACGATGTTGAAAACGGACTGAGCACGGTAGGAGGCAGACTTCTCAAGGACGGTGAAACAGGTTCCGGCTTCGAGCCTGGAGCCGCGCCGAGAACGGCTGTCGGAATTAAGCCGGACGGAAATATTATTTTCTATGTCCTCGACGGACGGCAGCCCGAATACAGCGTAGGAACTCAGCTTACCGCGCTCGCGGAGCGAATGAAGGAGCTGGGCTGCGTTGACGCGCTGAATCTCGACGGCGGCGGCTCTACGACAATCGCCGGAGTATTCCCGGGAAGCGATATATCGGCTGTGATAAATTCCCCCTCCGAGGGCGAAGCGCGCCGCGTTGCGAATTTTATATTCCTTAAGGACAACCGAAAGCCCACCGGAACGCCGTGGATTATAAACATCGCTCCGGCGGAGCACACGAAATATCTCGCCGGAATGACGGCTCAAATAGCCGTAAATTCGGTTTACGACACGCATAATTACCGCATGGAAAAATACGGCAGGGTGAAATACGCCGCTGAAAACGAGGAAAATGGCGCGTCGTCGGTCGATAAAAACGGGCGCGTGACCTTTGCCGGACAGGGAACGGTGAAAATTACGGCAGCGCTCGGCGGCGTGAGCGCGGACACGTATTTTGAAAGCTATGAAACGCCCGATGAAATAAAGCTTTACAATTCCACCGACAACCGCGAAATAGCCGAAATTTATACCGAGGCAAACGAGGAGCTTCAGCTGGATCTGACCGCGTCGGCATTTGTGAACGGTGAGAAAATCGAGTCGGCGGACGAGCTGTTCCGATGGGAAACCGAAGGCGGCATAGGCGATATTACTCCCGAGGGGATTTTCACTCTCGCAGACGATGTGAACAAATCCGGCAAAATTAAAGTGACCGCGGGAAATACGACGAAGGAGATAAACGTAGTTATTTCGGATTATCCTAAGCCGGTGAACCCTTTCGCGGACACGGTCGGGCACTGGGCTGAGGACACGATTTCGCTCATGGCGGCAAGCGGAGTTATACGCGGTTCCGAATACGGCGGAAAAATGTATTTCAATCCCGATAACGACATGACAAGAGCCGAGTTTGCGTCAATGCTTGCCAATTTTATGAATATTGATATATCCGACTTGGATGGCGATAACGCATATTTTATCGATGAAAACGATATACCGGCATGGGCGCGCGAAAGCGTTCGGGCGATGAGCGGTTCGGGAATTATCCGAGGCAGGCAGAACAGTGACGGAACTTACAGCTTTGCTCCGAACGACAGAATTACGCGCGCGGAAACGATGACTATTTTAAGCAGAATAATTTCGTCGGACAGCGCGGTCGATATAAGCTTCGCCGACAGCGCGGATATACCGGTATGGGCGAAAAACGGGATAGCGAGCCTTGTAAACGCGGGAATTGTGAGCGGTTACGAGGATAATACAATCCGCCCGAACGCGAATGTAAAACGCGCGGAGGCGGTGGTGATGCTCGGTAAGTTGGAATAATTCATATTAAAACCAATTGACACACCATACATTTTACGCTATAATATCAATAATTTAAACATATCGGAGGACAAAATTATGGCGATTTATAATATAACCGACTACGGCGCGAAGTCGGACGGGGCTGTATATACAAAGGAAATTCAATCCGCGATTGACGCGTGCCGCAAGGGCGGTACAGTGCTTATTCCGGCGGGCTGCTTTGTTTCCGGTGCGCTGTACCTCAAAAGCGATATGACGCTCAGGCTTGAAAAGGGTGCGAAGCTTTTGGGAAGCTCAGATATTAAGGATTTTCCCGTTAAGGGATATCCCTTCGAGGGACTTGATCAGCTTTGCTACGCGAGCCTTATAAATACATCAAACGCACTTTTTAAAAATATTACGATCGAGGGCGAGGGCATTATCGACGCTAACGGCGCGGCTCTTTTTGCAGCTGAAATGAGCGAAAATAAAGGCAAACGCGGGCGTGCGGTTTGCATACGCAACGCCGAAAACGTCACAATCAAAGACGTGACTATCCGTCAGTCGCCGTCGTGGGGACTGCATATTATATACTGTAAAAACGTGCTGCTTGATAACATCAAGGTTCACACTAAGTACGATGAGAACGGCAATAAATACGAGGGAATATATAACGGCGACGGAATTGACATAGATTCGTGTAAGGATGTTGTTATCCGCAATTCGCTCATAGCCAGCCAGGACGACTGTATCGCGGTTAAATCCGGCAGGGACGAGGAAGGTAGGCGTGTCGGTATCCCGTCGGAAAATGTCACAATTGAAAACTGCGTTTTCAAAAGCGGATTTGGAGCCGCAATCGGAAGCGAAATGTCGGGCGGCGTTAAGGATGTATTTATCAGAAACTGCGAATTCGAAAATACTCACAGCATAGCGAGCGTCAAAGCCATTCGCGGACGCGGCGCTTACATAAAGAATATTCATTATGAGAACTGCTCGCTTGTGAATAATAACACGGAAATAACTGATTCAAAGTGGTTCCGCGGCGCGCTCTATATAGACGGATTTTACGGCGACGACGAGTCCGACACGGATATCCCCGCAGAGGTAAACGAGGGCACACCGGAGGTTGACGGAATTTATTTTAAGAACATAACAGTGCGTACAATTGCCGGAAACGCGGTTTATTTCTGCGGACTGTCGGAGAGACATTTTAGAAACATATACCTCGAGAACGTAAAAGCGCACGGAAAATACGGCATGAAAGTCAAAAATATCGACAATCTTAAAATGGTTAATGTTGACGTGACGAGCGACGAGTAAATTTTTTCTGCATAATGTTACAAAAAAGTAAAAAATAATATAACAAAAAGCAAAAAAGCTATTGCATTTTTTTCATAATGATGGTATAATTAAACATTGAAAGGTTATCTTGATAAATGCGCGCAAAGCGGCGATACGCAAAGGGGTGAATTGCCGCGCTGATGCGGCAACGTGTTTATCGGTAACGCTCCGGAGAATCCCTCAAAAGGGTGCCGAAGGTGTACGGCGTGTTTTTATGCGTTAATCTCTCAGGCAAAAGGACGGAGATATTCGGGCTGTAAGCCTATGTATCGTCCCCTTCTTGAGAGCAAAGGTTTTTTGCTCTTTCTTTATTTGTGAGATTTTTAACAATGTCATTTTCTTCGGACGTACTGTGTTTTGCGTGTGTTTTACCGGATAGCGAAAAATAAAAAAGATAGGGGAGTTTAATTAAATGGAAGGTTTTTTAAGTGTTGTCGAGAAGGTTAACTCGGCAGTCAACGGCGTTGTATGGGGATGGCCCGCGTTAATTCTTCTCGCGTTTGTGGGTATTTTGATGACATGCCTCACAAAATTTTTCCAGCTGTCGCATATCGGACACTGGTTTAAAAACACAATCGGCGCGATTTTCAAGGACAAACAAGTAACAAAGCACACCAAAGACAAATCCATTTCGCAGTTCCAAAGTCTTTGTACGGCGCTCGCGGCGACTGTCGGAACGGGTAACATTGCCGGAGTCGCGTCGGCAATCGTTACGGGCGGACCGGGCGCTGTATTTTGGATGTGGATAATCGCGTTCTTCGGCATGATGACAAACTATTCGGAAAACGTTCTCGGTATTCTTTACAGAATCAAGAACAAGAAAGGCGAATGGAGCGGCGGCGCGATGTACTACTTAAAGTACGGTCTCGGCTCTAAGAAGGGCTGCAAGCAGATCGGCGCGGTTCTCGCGATACTTTTCTCATGCTTCTGCCTGCTCGCGTCGTTCGGTATCGGAAACATGACGCAGGTTAACACAATCGCGACGAATATGCAGGCGGCATTCAGCATTCCGAAGCTCGTTACGGGTATCGTTGTTATGATCCTCGCGGGACTTGTTATCGTCGGCGGACTTAAGAGAATCGCGGCTGTTACGGAAAAAATCGTTCCGTTCATGGTTATACTTTACATTATCGGCACGCTTATCATCTGCGGTTTACATATCAACCAGTTTGGCGCAGTCTTTTCGTCTATTATAAAAAGCGCGTTCGGCTTAAAGGCTGTCGGCGGCGGTATCGTCGGCTCGGGAGTTGCGATGGCTATTCAGATGGGTATGAAGCGCGGAGTATTTTCAAACGAAGCAGGCCTCGGTTCGTCGGTTATGGTTCACTCGAACTCCAACGTAAGAGAGCCTATCCGTCAGGGTATGTGGGGTATTTTCGAGGTGTTCGCTGATACTATCATTGTATGTACTCTTACAGCTTTCTCGGTGCTTTCATCCGGCCTTATAGACCTTAACACAGGCACGCTGGCAGATCCGTCAATTACGGACACAGGCTCGCTCGTGGGCGTCGCGTTCGGTCAGACATTCGGTCAGGTTGGTTCAATGTTCGTTGCCGTTGCTCTGTTGCTGTTTGCGTTCTCGACGGTTCTCGGCTGGAGCCACTACGGAACAAAGGCATGCGAGTACCTGTTCGGAACGAATTCGACAATGCCGTACAGAGTTATATTTGTTATCGCTATTCTCGGCGGCGCACTGATGGGCGAAAATCTTGCGTGGGATTTATCCGATACGTTTAACGGTTTGATGATGCTTCCGAACCTTATCGGCGTTCTCGTTCTCTCGCCGCTCGTATACGAGTGCACGAAGAATTATGTTGACAGGCATTTCAAACATAAAAACGTCGAGCCGATGCTCTCAATGCATCCCGATATTCAGAAGGCTCATGCGGAAGAAGTTAAAAAAGGCGCTGAATAATTACATATAAACATTTAAGACCACCGGCTAAGCCGGTGGTCTTGCAATAAATCGGAATCCGTACGCGCTCAAGACTGCTGTAGGGAAAAGGATTAATCTCGCGGGAAATCCGCTTTTTTAAATTTCCTCAATAATCGGCAGTATCATAGGGTTGCGCTTCGTTTTGTCAAAAATATATCTCGCAACATCGGCGCGCAGATTGCTTTTCATCGTCGCCCAATCCATATTGCGTCTGCTAAGACACTCCTCCATGCTCTCCTCCGCTACGTCCTTAACTCCGTCTATAAGTGTTTCCGCCTCGCGCACGTACACGAAGCCGCGCGAAATTACGTCGGGGCGCGATACCATAGTTTTGTCCTCGTGCGATATGGTGACAACGACTATAATAAGTCCGTCCTGCGACAGGTGCTTTCTGTCGCGCAAAACGATATTTCCAACGTCGCCCACTCCGAGACCATCCACGAGAATTTTTCCCGACTGCACCGTTCCCGTAACCTTCGCGCTCGATTGGTCAAGCTCCAGAACGTCGCCGTTGCCGAGCACGAAGCAGTTTTTCGCCGGCACGCCCATTCGCTCGGCAAGCTCCTTGTGGATCACAAGATGTCTGTGCTCGCCGTGGACGGGTATAAAATACTTCGGCTTTACGAGAGCCAAAATAAGCTTTAATTCCTCCTGGCATGCGTGCCCGGATACGTGTACCTCGGAGAGAGCCTTGTAAATAACCTCCGCGCCGATTTTGAAAAGCTCGTTCACGACGTTCGCGACCGATTTCTCATTTCCCGGAATCGGCGTGGCGCTCAGGATTATAAGGTCGTCCTTCGTTACCTCTACCTTGCGGTGGTCGGAATACGCCATGCGCGTAAGCGCGCTCATCGGCTCGCCTTGAGAACCCGTTGTAATAATAACTATCTGATTCGGTCTGTATTTTTTGATGTTGTCAAGGTTGATGAGAACGCCCTCCGGCACCTTTAAATATCCCAAGAGTATGGAAATTTCAACAATGTTTTCCATGCTCCGTCCCGACACGGCTACCTTTCTGCCGTTTTTCACAGCCGCGTCGATAATCTGCTGCACTCTGTGAACATTCGAAGCGAACGTCGCCACGATAATACGCTTGTTGCAGCCCTTAAAAATCTGCTCGAATTTTTCTCCTACCGAGCGCTCGCTCATCGCGTATCCGGGACGCTCAACGTTTGTACTGTCCGACATAAGCGCGAGCACACCTTCGTTGCCGATTTCACCCAGACGCGCCAGGTCTATCACGTCGCCAACTATGGGGGTGGTGTCTATCTTAAAGTCTCCCATGTGCACTACCGTTCCGACGGGCGTTCTTATCGCAAGCGCTACGGAATCGGCTATCGAGTGATTTGTGCGTATAAATTCCACTTTAAAATTCTGTCCCGCCGCCACTACGTTGCCCGCTCTTACGCGCACGAGTTTTACGTTTGAAAGCAGGTCGTGCTCCTTGAGCTTGTGCTCGACAAGACCGAGGGTAAGACGCGTTCCGTAAACGGGGACGTTTATGACCTTTAGGAAATACGGCAATCCGCCGATATGGTCCTCGTGTCCGTGCGTCAGAAAAATACCCTTCACCTTGGTCCAGTTTTTCTCAAGGTAGGTGATGTCGTTGATGACCATATCCACGCCGGGCATATCGTCATCGGGAAAAGCCATACCGCAGTCTACCATAATAATCTCGTTTCCGTACTCGATGGCGGTCAGATTTTTTCCGATCTCGTCAAGACCGCCCAAGGGTATGACTTTCAGTTTTTTAGTTTTTGCCACAATTATACCTCCGTATTCTTTGCCGCGCCGCTTTTACGCCTTTCGCGTTCGCTCCGGCGCGGGTCATATTTCCGAACATTATTACAACATATATATTATACCATATATGTAACTATTTAGTCAAGCTAATTTATCAATATTACCTGTTTCCCGAATTTATTACAAAATATTAAAAGGGACTGGAACGCCCCTTATCTTTTCATCTTTTCTTTATTTTTGTTTTTTCTGCACGGCATATGGCAGCCGGGGTATAAATGCCCTACCTCAATTTCAAAGCACTCGTCCACCTCGTCGAGTGATTCAAGACTGTAATCCTCCAAAATTCTAAGAAGAACCTTCGCGCATGCATAAGCGTCGTCGTACGCCTGATGATGCTCGAAGCTCACCCCGAGAGCCGCGCAGAGGTTGTTGAGCTTGTGGCTTTTGAGCTCGGGATACGCCTTTTGTGAAAGCTTGACGGTACATAAATAATCGAACGTCGGGTACTCTATCCCAAAATAATCGAGCGTAGCGCAAAGCGCGCCCACGTCGAAGCCCGCGTTATGCGCGATTACCGTCTTTCCCTCAAGATACGGCTTCACCTCGTCCCAGTATTGATCGAACGTAGGCTTATCCGCCACCATATCGGGCGTTATACCGTGTATGTGAATGTTGTAATCGTGAAACTCAAACGGAACGGGGCGGATATATATTTCCTTGCGGTCTGTTATTATATTATTTTCAACCACGCAGATGCCCATGCTGCAAAGGCTTGTAAAATTTGACGTGGCTGTTTCGAAATCTATTGCGACGAAATCCATAAATCATTTCTCCATCTTTTTTAATCCCAAGATATTATACAACTTTCTCCAATGAATGTCAAAGAAATATTGTATTTTTTATAATATTTTTTTGCCCGTGAAATTTTCCCTTGCAATATGATGTAAAATGTTGTATAATGGATAAAGCTGTGAATAAGCAAATTTAAAGAAGGAGGAAAAATATATGCATGATAACGTATATGACGTTTTGCTGGAACGCGGCTTGATCGCTCAGACGACGCACGAGCAGGAAATCAGAGAATTATTGGGAAAGGAAAAAGTCACGTTCTATATCGGCTTCGATCCGACGGCGGACAGCCTCCATGTGGGACATTACCTGCAGATGGTGGTTATGCGCCATATGCAGAACTACGGACACAGACCGATCGCCCTTGTGGGCGGCGGCACGGGACATATCGGAGATCCTTCGGGACGCACCGATATGCGCTCGATGATGACAAAGGAAACTATCGACTACAACTGCGAACGCTTTAAGGAGCAGCTCGCGAAGGTCGTTGATTTTTCGGACGACAAGGCGATAATGGTTAATAACGCAGACTGGCTTTTGGAGCTTAACTATGTCGATTTTCTGCGCGATATCGGCTCTTGCTTCTCGGTAAACAAGATGCTTA
>CANQXJ010000048.1 GCA_947627795.1 uncultured Clostridia bacterium | reverse complement strand
AAACATACATGGCTGACCGCGTGAAAAATATGAAGGGCTCGGCTATACGTGAGATGTTCAAGCGTATGGCTGATCCCGAGATAATCTCGCTCGCGGGCGGCAATCCCGCTTCGGAGCTGTTTCCGGGCGAGGAGCTTTCAAAAATCGCGGGTAAAATTCTTATGACAAACCCGACGCTCGCGCTTCAGTACGGCACGACGGACGGTTATCCGAAAATGCGCGACTGCGCCCGCCAGAGAGCGGAAAAGGTCAACTCCGTCGGCGAGGACGATGAGATTCTTATCATGACCGGCGCGAATCAGGGCATAGACCTCATGGCGAAGGCGGTTCTTAATAAGGGCGACAAAGTAATCGTTGAAAGCCCGAGCTTTATCGGCAGCTTAAACGCGTTCCGCACATACGAGTGCGGGCTTGTCGGCGTGACGGTCGAGGACGACGGCATGAGCATGGAGGGCTTAGAGGACGCGCTCAAAAATAACGACGGCGTGAAATTCATTTACACTATCCCGACGTTCCAGAACCCGACGGGCGTTACGATGTCGCTCGAAAAGAGAAAGAAAATGCTCGAGCTTGCGTCGAAATACGACGTGCTTATTTTGGAGGACAACCCCTACGGCGATCTGCGCTTCTCCGGCGAGGACGTGCCTACGATTAAGTCGATGGACACCGAGGGCAGAGTGGTTTACGCGGGCTCGTTCTCGAAGATTTTATCGCCGGGTATGCGTCTCGGCTACATAGTCGCTCCGGCGGAGCTTGCGGAGAAAATCGAAATGCTGAAGCAGGTAAACGACGTTCACACGCCGATGCTCACGCAGCTTATGTGCGTGGAGTTTATGAAAAAATACAACATCGACAGCTATATCGAGAAGAACCGCGCGCTGTACGGTAAAAAGTGCGCAGCGATGGTGGGCGCGATGGAGAAATATTTCCCGAAGGGCAAGGTAAAGTGGGTAACTCCGGAGGGCGGAATCTTCCTTTGGTGCGAGTGCCCGACGATTACGGACATCACGCCGGTAGTTGACCGCTGCCTTGAAAAGAAGGTCGCGATCGTGCCGGGCTCGAACTTCGCGACGGACATATTCGCGCCGTCGAATATGTTCAGATTGAATTATTCATCGGCGACGATTGAAAATATTGAGGAAGGTATCCGCCGTTTGGGCGAGGTATTGACGGAATTATTATAAAAAAGGGATGAAAACAAATGGACGATAAGAAAATAATTTTTTCCGGCATACAGCCGTCGGGAAATCTGACGCTCGGGAATTATCTCGGAGCGATACGGAACTGGGTCAGTCTGCAAAACGACTACCGCTGCATCTACGCCATGATGGATATGCACACTATCACGGTGCGCCAGACTCCGGCGGATCTGCGGCGCAGGACGCTTGAAATTTTAGCGCTTTATATCGCGTGCGGAATAAATCCCGAGGAAAACGTGCTATTTATCCAGTCGCACAACCCCGCTCACGCGGAGCTGGCGTGGGTATTGAATTGCTTCACGTATATGGGCGAGCTGCAGAGAATGACACAGTTTAAGGACAAGTCCGCGCGTCACGCGGAGAACATAAACGCGGGACTGTTTACATACCCCGTGCTTATGGCTGCGGATATTCTGCTGTATCAGGCGGATTACGTGCCTGTCGGAAAGGATCAGATGCAGCATATCGAGATATGCCGAGATGTTGCTCAGCGCTTTAACGCTATTTACGGCGATGTGTTCACTATCCCCGAGGGACTTTTGCCGAAGGTGGGCGCGAACGTTATGAGTCTGCAGGAGCCGACGAAGAAGATGTCGAAATCCGATCCGAACCCGAAGGCGTATATCTCCATGATGGACGATATGAACGTTATCGCGAAAAAGATAAAAAGCGCGGTTACGGACAGCGAGGGCGTTATAGAGTACCGCGAGGGCGACGAAACAAAGGCGGGGATCAACAATCTGCTCTCCATTATGTCGGCTGTTACGGGACGGAAGATCGACGATATCGTGAAGGACTACTCCGGCAAGGGCTACGGCGATTTCAAGAGCGATGTTGCGGAGGCTGTTGTGGAGTGCTTGAAGCCTATCCGCGCGGAATACGACAGAATTATTTCGGATAAGCAGTATTTGATGGATATATGCGAAAAGGGCGCGGAGAGCGCGAGAAAAATTTCGCAGAGAACTTTGAAAAAGGTGTATAAGAAGGTAGGATTCGTTCTGTAAAACGGAGGGGTAACAATGAGTACCAGAGATATATTATATATGATTTTCGCGTTCGTGATCTCGTTCGCGTTCACATTCGCGACAACGCCCTTGGCGAGAAGACTGGCGTTCCGTATAGGTCAGGGCGCGGTCGATATTCCGAAGGACTCGCGCCGTATGCATAAAAAGCCCACGCCGAGAATAGGCGGAATAGCGATTATTTTCGGCTTCCTTGTCGCGACGCTCTGCTTCGCGGATTGGACAAGGCAGCTCGCGGGAACGCTCGCGGGCGCGGCGATCATAGCGGCTATGGGATTTGTGGACGACTGCAAAAACCTGAACGCGAAGCTGAAATTTGTTATACAGATCATCGCGGCGCTTGTGGTTATATTTGTCGGTAATATAAAAATCGACGTATTCACAAACCCGAATGTGCTGAGCGATAACCCGTACTGGGTGCTTCCCGAGTGGCTTTCGATAACGCTGACGGTTTTGTGGATAGTGTTTATAACGAACGCGGTCAATTTCATAGACGGGCTTGACGGGCTCGCCGCCGGAGTTTCGGCGATAATGTCCGTATCGCTCGTGTTCATATCGGTGCGCGTGGGCGAGTACCCGATAGCGATCTTGGGCATCGCACTGATGGGCTCGTGCTTCGGATTTCTGCCGTTTAATTATAATCCGGCGAAAATTTTCATGGGAGATACAGGCTCGACGTTTTTGGGATTTATGCTCGCGACGCTCTCTATTCAGGGCGTGTTCAAGTCCTACGCGGTGATATCGTTCGCCGTGCCGCTTCTGATACTGGGCTTGCCGCTATTCGACGCGAGCTTCGCGATGATACGCCGCGTCGCGCACGGAAAAAGCCCGATGGTAGCCGACCGCGGACACCTGCACCACAGGCTTGTCGATATGGGCTTTTCACAGAAGCAGACGGTGTTTATACTGTACGCGATAAGCGGCGTTTTGGGAATAACGGCGGTGCTCCTCGCGGAAAGCGGCTTCCTGAGAGCGATCATACTGCTTTTGTGTGTGCTGGTGCTGCTTTTGATAGGAAGCTTTTTGGGCAAGAACAGCTATGTGCACCATCACCCGGATAACAGGGATAAGACGGACGATACGGAGGATAATGAAGGATAAATCATAATTTAATCCCATAAAAAAGGAGAGCAAAATGAAAAAAATAAAGGTAATGACGGTTTTTGGGACGCGGCCGGAGGCTATCAAGATGGCTCCGCTGGCGCTGGAGCTTAGGAAATATGACGAAATAGAGCCTATCGTCTGCGTTACGGCGCAGCACAGACAGATGCTTGATCAGGTGCTTGAGATTTTCGGCATCACTCCAGATTACGACCTCGATATAATGAAGGACAGACAGACGCTCGTGGGTATCACCTCGCGCGTTCTGGAGGGGCTGGACGGCGTTATAAAGAAGGAACAGCCCGATATAATTCTTGTTCACGGAGACACGTCCACCAGCTTCGTCGCGGCTCTGGCGGGATTTTATAATCAGGTCAAGGTCGGTCACGTCGAGGCGGGACTGCGGACATATGACAAATATTCGCCGTTCCCGGAGGAAATGAACCGCCAGCTCACGGGCAGGATCGCGGATCTGAATTTTTCTCCGACTCCGCAGAACAGGCTGAATTTGCTTAAGGAAAACGTGCCGGACGAGTCGATTTTTATTACGGGAAATACCGTTATCGACGCTATGAAAACGACCGTGCGCGATGATTATAAATTCAAATGCGCCGCGTTAAACGAGCTTGATTTCGCGAATAAGCGCGTTATCATCGTAACGGCGCACAGACGCGAAAATTTGGGCGAGCCGCTTGAAAATATATGCCGCGCTTTGAAGCGGATAGTTACGGAATATCCCGACACGGAGCTTGTTTATCCCGTGCATTTAAATCCCGCCGTAAGGGAGACCGTTTTCGGAATACTTGACGGCGTTGACAGGGTACATTTGATCGACCCGATCGACGTTGAGGATCTGCATAACGCAATGGCGCGCGGGTATATGGTAATGACGGACTCGGGCGGCATACAGGAGGAAGCCCCCGCTCTCGCGAAGCCCGTGCTTGTGTTAAGGCGCGAAACCGAGCGACCCGAGGCGGTAGCGGCGGGAACGGTAAAAATCGCGGGCGTGGACGAGGAAGTCATAGTAAAGCTCGCGAAGGAGCTGCTCGACGATAAGACGGAGTACGACAAAATGGCTCACGCCGCGAATCCGTACGGCGACGGCGAGGCTTCAAGACGCACGGCCGAGGCGATTCTGTACTATTTCGGCTTGCGTAATGAAAGACCGGAGAATTTTAAAGCGGAATAATATTCTAAAAACACTTGCTTTTTTCTATATATAATAGTATAATACTCTATGTACAAAAATTTACGGATAGGAGAATAGTTATGTTTAATTTATTTCAGACAGCAGCATACGCTGCCGAGAACGCGGGCGCTGCCGCAGGTGCGGCTGCCGGACCTGCCGGAGAGGTATCGCCTGTAATGAGCACGATAGTAAGCCTTTTGCCGCTGCTTCTTATCATCGTCCTTTTATATTTCATGATGATCCGTCCTCAGAGAAAGCGCGAGAAGGAAACAAAGGAAATGATAAACGCTTTGAAGGTCGGCGATAAGGTCGCTTCGATCGGCGGCATTTGCGGAAAGGTCGTTAAAATCAAGGACGATTTCGTTATCCTTGAAACGGGAAACATCGGCACGGAAGGCGAGAAATCGTTTATCAAGCTCGAAAGAGACGCGATAAAAACCGTCGAGGTAAAGAAGTCTAACTGACAAAAAAACAGAATAATAAAACAACCTTCGTAATATATTTTATTAGAATATGTTGCGGAGGTTGATTTTTTATGAATGTCAAGGGAATTGTCAGAGGCTCGCTGTTCGCGTTTATCATTACGCTTCTGTTTATTATAGTTTTCGCGCTTTTGTCGTATTTTGGAAATCCCGACGAGCGCATCGTGACCGTCGGAGTTTATGCGGGAGTGGTGATAGGAGTGTTTGTGGGTTCCCTGGCTGTGGCGAAGGCGAGCGAGAATAAGATACTTCTCCACTCGCTTATTGTAAGCTTGATTTATCTCGCGATACTCGTCGCGGTATCCGCGCTTATAAACCGCGAGCTGCATTTCAATATGCATTTCATGACGCTTGCCGCAGGTATACTCGTGTCCGGAATGCTCGGCGCGGTTGTGGGAAAATGAATTTATACGCAATCTTCCTCCCACGGCATGACGTCGCCGTCCTCGCGGAGGTATTTGAGTATCTGCCATACTCCGTCACCCGTTTTCGAATCGACGCGGAATACCTTTTCGCAGCCCGCAAGCTTAAGCCATCGCTCGGCTTGGTCCGGGTCGGCGTATGGGCGCTCGCATTGCGTCACTATCCCTATCGCGGGGCGGTTGCACACCGGAGTAACAGCGGGCGGATACAGCGAGTACGGTTCGCGCGCACTTAAAAGAAGCCCCACAACGTCGGCTTCGAAGGTGTACATCGCGAGAGCGTTGCCGAGGTGCTTCGTCTGTATATACTCGCCCGGCGTGTCGATTATCACGTCGAATCGGTTCACGTACTGTGTTTTGTGATAGTGTATCTTCTCGCCCTTCATCGCCTGCGTCAGCGTTGTTTTGCCGCATTCGGAGCGTCCGACGAAAATTATCTTTTTCATGTTCTTGTCAATTCGCACACGGTACAGTTCAGTTTGTCCTCGCAGTATGTAAGAATTGCCTTGAGCGACGTTTCCACGTCCGAAACCATGCCGGTTATAATAAGAGTGCCGCTGAAACGGTCGACAAAGCTTAAATCCACATTCGCTGTTTTCGTCGCTATGTCAGCCGCTATAACAGCCGTTTCCGCGGGGCTTATCGTAAGAATTCCTATCGCGCTGTGATTGAAATCCACCTCGGGATTCAGCCCGAGCTTTGTATATAAAATCGGGTCGGGGCTGGCTATTACGTGCGCCAGCGTTATCTGCTTGCCCGGCACCAGCTCCTGGACTATACGGAGCCTGTCTTTATTTGTAAGTTCAGTCAAATCCATAGCGTTAATCTCCTTTTAATCCATTGTACCACATACGCGCGTAAATTACCATACCTAATTTTAAAAAAATGCCCAAAATCCCAAAAAACCGAGCGCCATACTGTAAACGATAAGCTGAATTATAAACAGCGCCGGAATGGTCATTTTGAATTTGGCGACGTTTGTTTTGTGGCGCGCTATGCTCATCCCTATCATGCCGCCTATTGCTCCGCCCAAAACGCACACGCGCAGAAGCGTTTTTTCGGGGGTACGGTATTGTTTCGATTTCGCCTTTTTTTTGTCTGAAACAAACATACAGAGGGCGGCAATGTTTATCGCGAGTATATAAGCGGCGACAACTCCGAACACGATTTTGTTTGTAACGGGATTACCGAAAAGCTTCATCACCGTCGGAAACGGAATTGACATAACAGCCTCGTAAAGCCGCTCTCCGATCATTTTCAAAAAAGCGCCGATTACGGATAAGCCGATATAAACATACGCTCCGGCCGACCTCAGAATATTGTATATATCCATTTACTATTCCTCAATGTGAATTAAGACCTGCTCGATAATTCGTTTTACGTGGTCGTCATCAAGCGAGTAGAACGTGTTTTTTCCGTCGCGGCGCGATTTGATAAGCCGTGCCTGCTTGAGACTTCTCAGCTGATGGCTTATCGCCGATTGTGTCATATTAAGCGCCTCCGCAATATCATAGACGCACATTTCCTTATCGAACAGCGCCCAAAGAATACGGATACGCGTGCTGTCGCCGAAGATTTTAAAAACCTCGGAAAGCTTGTTGATAGTTTCCTCGTCGGGCATCTCGTTTTTGATTTTATTGAGAATCGTCATATTATACTGGCAAGTAAGACAAGGCTTATCCACAATATCACCCCTGTTCATATGTTCATATACTCATTATACTCTTATCGCCCGAATTTGTCAATGAGGAAAAACGGAGTATTCCGCGCCCGCGCGGGTTCATATATTGACAAAATTCGAGTTATGAGTTATAATTGTTGGTGCAAGAGGAATAAAGAGGTGGATTTTTCATGAAAAAAGCGGTCGTGTTTTTTGCCGTTCTCGCGGCAATTCTGACAGCGGGAATTATTATGGGAGAAGCGGCTTACGCATCATGTAACGTAGTCACCGTTATGTATCATAACGTCACAGATAATTCGTCGCGCTGGGATGATTATTGTATTCCGGCAAGCTCTCTTGAGGAGGACATCAAATATTTCACTTCACGCGGCTATGAAACGCTTACCGCGTCGGAGCTGGTCACGGCGGGCATGGATTATTTGGACGGAAAGAAAATTCTGCTTCTTACATTCGATGACGGTTATTCAGGCTGGTATACCGATGTGCTGCCTGTGCTTGAAAAGTATAACGCGAAGGCTACCATGTTTGTGGTAGGTTCGTTTATAAATAAGTACGGGTATCTGAACGAATACCAGATTAAGGAAATGGCGGACTGTGGTCTTATTGAATTCGGCAGCCATACCGATTATATTCATAACGCGCAGCTATCCACGGTGCAGAGCTTGTACAATAACACGTACACCTTTTGGGAAATTGTGCAGGACGTAAAAAACAGCGCCAACATACTTAAATCGATTACCGGTCAGGACGTTACCAGTATGTCATGGCCCTACGGATATTACACGGACAGCCTTGACGGAGAGCTTAAAAACAGTGGAATCAAAATAACATTCAGCACTCTTTACGGAGTGAACAGATATAACGGCTGGGAAACAGCACCGTTTAACCGCATAAACCGCGAGTATTCCACAACGCCGGAGAGCCTGTACGAGAGGGCGGAAAGCAAATTTTAAACGATAACGAAACCGGACGGCATAAGTCCGGTTTTTGATTAATCGGAAGGAATATATTGTTTTGTCGGTTTTTTCTATAGCAAATTGAAGAAAAATGTGGTATAATTAAATAAATATCAAATATGAAAAGGAGGAAATTTTATGAATCTTAACTTAATTCACCCCGCCGACCAGCTCGTTATGTTCATGGAGCGCATCTACGGCTACGGCATGACGACTACTTCGGGCGGAAATTTGTCAATTCTTGACGATAACGGCGACATATGGATAACGCCGGGCAGCATCGACAAGGGCAGCCTTACGAGAAACGACATGGTCTGCATCAAGCCCGACGGCACGATTGTCGGCAATCACAAGCCGTCGAGCGAGTACCCGTTCCACCAGCGAATATATAAAGCGCGCCCCGATTTAAAGGCGGTGCTTCACGCGCACCCGCCCGCGCTCGTGGCGTTCAGTATAGTGCGGAAAATGCCGGACACGAATCTTATCCCGAACGTAAAATTCTCGTGCGGCGATATCGGCTTGGCGAAGTACGGACTGCCGGGCAGCACGGACTTAGGCGATAAAATAGCGGCTGAATTCGCGAAGGGATTTAACACGGTAGTGCTCGAAAACCACGGCGTTGTGGTAGGCTCGGACACGATGTTCAACGCCTTTAAAGCGTTTGAAACGCTCGATTTCTGCGCAAGACTCGAAATCGACGCGTACCAGATAGGCAAACCCTCGCCGCTCACCGACGAGCAAATTGAATGGTACAAATCGCGTCAGCACGTCAGCATGAACGAGTTTGTCGCGAACAACATTTCAAGCGAGGAAAAGGACGAGCGCCGCAAGATGTGCGGACTCATCAAGCGCGCATACAATCAGCAGCTTTTCACGAGCACGCAAGGCACATTTTCGCGCCGCATGGACGGCGATTCGTTCATAATCACGCCGTGCGACAAGGACAGAAAGTATCTTGAGCCGGAGGACATAGTAAAGATAGAGGGCGACTACAAGGAGCTCGGCAAGATCCCGAGCCGCAGCGTAGCGCTGCACAGAGAAATATACAAGCAGCACCCGCATATCAACTCGATAATCATAGCGCACCCGCCGTGCCTAATGGCGTTCGCGGTTTCCGACCAAGAAATCGACTCACGGACAATACCGGAGAGCTACATACTGATGCGCAATATCCCGAAGCTCGAATTCGGCTCGAACTACATGAAGCCGGTAGAGACAGCGGAGGTATTCCAAGAAAACACGCCGATAGCGATAGTAAAGAACGACTGCGTAATAGTAACCGGCAACAGCCTGCTCGACGCATTCGACCGATTAGAGGTTGCCGAGTACAGTGCGAGAGCGATAATAGCGGCGCGCGACCTGGGCAGCGTTGTGGCGATAAATGATGAAGAGATAGACGATATTATTGAGGCGTTCCATTTGAAAAAGTAAGCGTGTTCAATCAACTTGACAATCGGCAGTATATTTGTTAAAATATAATAAATCGCTGATGGAAGGATGAAAACTTATGCGCTTGACAGGGTATCACGGTACAAGCTCTGAAAACGCCGAAAATATTTTAAAAAACGGTTATAATATATCTGACAGTGAAAAGGAATGGCTTGGACCGGGAATATATTTTTATTTCGATTATAACGATGCTCTGACATGGCGTGACAGGAAAAACACGGTACTTTGCTCGGTGGTGGAATGTAAGGACGAAGAATATCTTGATATTGACTCGCCTGTTGGCAAAGAAATATTTAACGACGTGGCGGAGCTTATATTCAGCCGTTACAAGCATATAATATCAGAGAGCGAGCAAATCAATCAGTGCTCCATAGCGACAATGATATGGGATGCAAATAAGAAATTAAAGGTGCTTTCCGCAAGCTTTGCGAAGGAACCAACAAAGGTAAAGGCGCTTATTGACGCGCGTCCTACGCGAAAAGAATTTTGCGTGCGGGATAATTCTTGTATTACATCTACTCGCATAATGAAGGAGGATGATTTAAATGATTGAACGTAGAGAGGCGGTAAACGCTGTAAAAAATATGCTTGACGGTATGACGGAGACGGAAAGAGAAAGCTATTTTAACAAGCTTGGGTTTAAAACGGAAGCTTCCGAGCCACCGCTTCGTAAAAAAAGAACTTTTCCTGCTCGGACGCGGGCGGCGGCGCGATTGTATAAGCCTGTAAAGGTGGGAAATCGTCAAGCAGCAAAATAAAAGTCAAACTATAAAAGAGCCGCTTTGCCGGCTCTTTTGCACGTAAGAACCATGACCAATCCAATCAAAATAACAAATTTCAACATAAAACCAAACAAACCCGCCGTTCTGCGCGCGCTCGGCTGCGCGGAGGGGAGCGCGGCTTACGAGCGCATGAGCGCGGAATTTGACGGACTGCGCAAAGCGGTCGAGTATATGCTCGAACCGCTTGCTTTCGCGCGCTTTGACGGCGGCAGGGCGTATTGTCTGCTGACCGTCGGCGGCGCGGCGGAGGAATATTCCAAAACGCTGTTCGACAAAGGAGAAGCGCTCGGCGGGCTGATTGTGAGCGCCATTGCGGACGAGTATCTGTTTGAAATGGACAGCGTTCTCGGCGGGCGCGTGAAAGCAGAGTGCGCGAAAATCGGAATGGGCGTAAAAAAGCGGCTCGAAGCTCCGGCGGATATGAAGCTTGAGAATCAGCGCGTCATTCTCGATAAAATAGGCGATTGCGGCGTGACGCTGACCGACGGATTTATGTTTAATCCCGCGAAAAGTATGGGATATATTTTGGAGCTGACGAACGACAGCCGCGTGTTTAACGCGCAGCACGACTGCTCGAAGTGCGATATAGCCGACTGTCCGCGCCGAAGCGCGCCGATAAACGGCAATTTCGCGGCACTGTCGGGGCACGGCTACAAGGCGGAGGCGAAATCGGAAGAAAATATCGTCTGCATCGATATCGGCACGACCACGCTCGCGTTCCAGCTCGTTTCGGGCGGCGTAATCACCGCGTCGCATACCGAGCTTAACGCGCAAAGACGTTTCGGGCTTGATGTGCTGTCGCGAATCGACGCGGCGAACCGAGGACGCGGACGTGAAATGGCGCAAATTATTCGATATCAGCTTATCAGCGGAGTGAAAAAGATCGCGGGCGGGCGAAAAATCGACAGAATCATAATCGCCGCGAACACGACTATGGTGTATCTGCTAATGGGCTATGACTGCCGCGAACTGGGCGCGTTCCCGTTTAAAGCGGAGCACACCGAAACGATAAAAATCGACTTCGGCGAGCTGACCGGCTCGGATATTGCGGCAGAAACGACGATTATAGGCGGAATTTCCGCGTTCGTCGGCGGCGACATCACGAGCGGAATTTATATGTGCGATATGGACAAATCGGAAGGCATATCGCTGTTTATTGACCTCGGCACGAACGGCGAAACGGCGATAGGCAACAGGGAAAAAATCACCGCCACGTCAGCGGCGGCGGGACCGGCGTTCGAGGGCGGAAAAATATCGTGCGGAGTAGGCTCGGTCGACGGCGCGGTATGCGGAGTTGATTTAAAATCGGGCGAAATACGGACGATAAACAGCAAGCCGCCCGTCGGAATATGCGGAACGGGCATGATCGAGCTGCTGTCCGAGCTGAAGGACGCGAAAATCATGGACGAAACGGGCTTGCTGACGGGTGAGTATTTCAAAAACGGCTATAAATTAGCCAAAAACGTTATATTCACGCAGTCGGACATACGCGAGCTGCAAACGGCGAAGTCGGCGATCCGCGCGGGAATTGGAATTTTGGCGGCGGAGCGCGGCGGTATGGATAAAATCAAAACCGTGTACCTCGCGGGCGGCTTCGGATATAACATCGACGTAAAAAAAGCGTGCAATATAGGTTTGCTGCCGCCGGAGCTGGAAAATAAAGTAAAAGCCGCAGGCAACAGCGCGCTGGGCGGCGCGGTAAAATACGCGCTCGAGGGCGGAAACGAGCGGATCGAGCATATACGCGGGATAAGCGGTGAGATCACGCTCGGAAAGGACGAGAGATTTAATGAGTTGTATCTGAAATATATGGGATTTTAGATAAGTTTTTTTCTATGTTGAAACTCAAAACGAAAAAGAGGGAATCCGAAGCAAAAAACACTTGACAAACATATATATAATGTGATATCATATAATGCGTAGCTTAAAGAAGCACACGCGCTCGTAGCTCAGTTGGATAGAGTGTTTGGCTACGAACCAAAAGGTCGGGGGTTCGAATCCCTTCGGGCGTACCACATAATGACAAAGGCGAACTCTGATAGTCGTTAAGACTATCGGAGTTTTCCTTTTTATTCATGTATTCCTGTATTTCCTCATAGCTGATACATTTATCGCCGTCTTTGTAGTTGTAAGTAATCAGAAGTTTATCATCGTAAACGTAAACCGCGTTCACGAAAACGTCAATCAACTGCTGACGCTGGGTTAAGTCGTCTTTGTCTATCAAGCGGAATTTTTCGATCCAGTGGCGGATTTGCTCCTTGCTCAGTTTGGGGCGCTCAATTTGTTCTTTTGTTACGGTTAATTCGAGATTTGCCTTTTCTTCCTCTAATTCGTCGAGCGTGGATTTTATTGTCGGCGAGTATATGCCTTGCTTGATGGCGGTCATAATGTTATCGAGTTCTTTTTCGATTTCTTTTAATCGGGTGTTCATAGCGGGCAGCGTTGAGCTTTTATTTGTTTGCAGGCTGTAGCAGATTTCCGTAAGCTGATTGATTAGAGATTTATCGTTGAGAAGATTTACCGTGTAGTCGATTACAAAATTCTCTATCAAATCCTTGCGTATGCGCTTTTTATTGCATAGCTTTTTCCTTTTGGCTCGGTTGCAGTGATAGTATCGGTGCTTAGCTCCGGTCTTGCTTGTGCCGCTCACTCCCGCCATAGTGCTGCCGCAATGACCGCAGAAGATTTTTCCTGTCAGGATAAATTTGTCGTTCACATCTTTAAAATGTGCCGGAGTGCGTTTATTCGCTTCCAATCGCTTTTGACATTTATCGAAAATGTCCTGCGTTACCAAAGGCGGCAACGCGTTTTCAACGACCGTGTCCTTAAAACGATACTCGCCTATATAGCGGCGGTTTTTGAGTATGGCGGAAACAAAATTGATTGTCGGCGGCTTGCCGTGCTTGTTTTTTATACCGCTTTCAATAAGTGAATTTAAAATACTCTTAACCGTTTCACCGCTTGCGTATCTGACAAAAATATCCTGTACAACTGGCGCGGTATCGGGATTGGGCTGAAAATATTTGTTTTCATCAATCATGTAACCGAATGTAAGCGACCCGCCGTTGAATTTGCCTTTAAGCACGTTCTCCGTCATACCACGGCTGACTTTCAAAGCTAAATCTTTTATGTAGTAAACCGAAAATCCTTCAAAGATACTTTCCATAAGCTGACCTTCCGGCGTGTCATCAATCGGCTCAGTCGCCGAAACAACGCTTACACCATTCTTTTTCAGCGCATTCTTATAGAAAACGCTGTCATATTTATCACGCGAAAACCTGTCAATCTTCCACACTATTACAGCGTCGAATAGTTTTTGTTTACTGTCAGCTATCATTTGCATGAACTGCGGTCGGTTATCGGCTTTCTTGCCGGAGATTGCTCTGTCGGCATAGGTTTTGACTATTGTGTAACCCTTTCTGTTTGCAAATTCCGAACACTCGCGAAGCTGCCCTTCAATGGACTCTTCGCGCTGATTTTCAGAGGATATACAATATAAAGGGTGAGAGTTACCTCACCTAATATAATGTATATGGCTGCGGCTTATTTGTGACAAAAA
>CANQXJ010000047.1 GCA_947627795.1 uncultured Clostridia bacterium | reverse complement strand
CGGTCAAAATAAGGGAAAGAAGGGCGGCCGTGCCCTTGGTTCTTAGTTTCATGTCTGAAACACCCCTTTTTTCTATAAATCCTTGAAATAGAGCGGATTTTTGAACAAACAGCACGGTATTTTAATGCGGTATAAATATGCGATATTTAGCAAAAAATATTCACCATATGGATATTTTTTGAGTTTTTATTCACAAAAAAAGAGCTGCCGCGTCAGAATGTGTTGCCGCGGCTCGTAACGTCAAATGTCCGTGACATTCGCGCGGCAATGCATTTTCTAATGCAGCAGTCTTTTTTCTTAGTTCCAAATTTCATTCAATAAACCGTCGGAAACGACGGAGGTATCCGTTTCAAGTACCTTCCGCCTTATCGGCAGCACCGCGCTCGGCGTTACCGACAGCTCGTCGATCCCGAGCGCGAGGAAGGTTTCGGTAAGCGACAAATCCGCTCCCAGCTCGCCGCATATCCCTATCCATGCTCCGTTTTTGTGGGCGTTTTGCACCGCGATGTGTATTAAACGCAGTATCGACTTGTGATGAGCGTTGAAGTATTGCGCGACTTCGGGGTTCTGTCTGTCCGCCGCAAGCGCGTACTGCGTCAAATCGTTCGTGCCTATCGAGAAAAAGTCGAGATGTTTCGCCAAAATATCGCTTATCAAAGCCGCCGCCGGAGTTTCAATCATGCATCCCAGCTCTACCGACGCGGAATACGCTATCCCTTCCTTCGTAAGCTCCGTTTTGACCTCCTCGATCAGCTCCTTGATTTTAACTATCTCCCACTCGGACGTTATCATCGGAAACATTATTCCCAGCTTCCCGAATACCGATGCGCGGTAGAGCGCGCGAAGCTGCGTTTTGAATAAATCCGGACGGCTCAGGCAAAATCGTATTGCACGGAGTCCGAGCGCCGGATTGGGCTCATTTGCCTGCGGATATTTACCGTTTATCTGCTTATCCGCCCCTATATCGAGCGTGCGGATTATAACGCGTTTGCCGCTCATGCACGAGAGTATCTCTTTATACGCCGCAAACTGCGTGTCCTCCGTCGGATAGCCTCGGTTTTCGATATATAAAAACTCGCTTCGGAAAAGCCCTATTCCTTCCGCATCGTTGCGTATTACCGTTTCTATATCAAGTGCGTTTCCGATATTCGCGCTTATTTCAATCCGTTTTCCGTCCTTCGTTATACTCGGATGTCCTTTCAGCTTTTCAAGTTCCCTGCGCTGCTTCTCGGTTTCGCGAAGCTTCGCCTGCATCACCGCGGCGACTGTGTCGGTAGGCTCGATATATAGCGTTCCCGTAAAGCCGTCTATAACAGCTTCTTTGCCGTGAAGTTCGGGGTTGAACGCGTCTTTCATTCCGATTATAACCGGCACGTTCATCATTCTCGCTAAAATCGCCGTGTGTGACGTTGACGAGCCGCCCGCTGTTACGAAGGCGAGTATTTTGTTCTTGTCAAGCTGCACGATTTCGCTCGGGGCTAAATCGTCGGCGGCAAGTATAACCGGCTCATCGGATACTATCGCGCTTCTGCTTTTTCCCTCTAAAATACGCACCAGCCGCTCCGAAACATCCTTTACGTCCGCGCTGCGCTCGCGCATGTAGCTGTCGTCCATCGACTCGAACATCTGCACAAACGTGTCGCACGTAAGACCCACCGCCGTTTCAGAATTCAGCATCTGATCCGTTATGATATTTTTTATAGATTCCAGATAATCCATGTCGTCAAGCATCATCTGGTGTATACGGAAAATCATGGCGTTCGCCTCGCCGACCTCGCCGACAGCTTTTTTATACAGCTCCTCCAGCTCCGCTCGCGCCTGTTCCCTCGCATGCTCAAACCGGGCAATTTCGTCCTCGCTGCTTGGAATGTGACAGCGTTTGATCGTGCTTTGCTCGCGCGAATACACGAATATTTTACCGAACGCAATGCCGCCGCAGACAGACTTACCCTTTATTTTAATCAAAGAAATTTTTCCTCCTTCCGCGAAAAGCCTATAACATGCTTAAATTTATTATCAGCACTTATATTTACTATTATACTACACGCGAACCGAAAAGAAAAGGGTGTTTATGTTAATTTTATATTAAAAAATCCGACTGATTTCGACTTTATGTAAACTAACCGCAAATATTTTATGTTGACTATCGGAATTAAAAGGATTATAATAGGAATGGATTTATTTTGAATTGGGGAAGTGTTTTTTATGGACAAGAAGGAATTTGCTTTAAAGCAGCATGAATATTGGAAGGGAAAAATCGAAATAGTATCCCGTGCGAGCGTCAAAGACAGGAACGAGTTATCCGTCGCGTACACGCCCGGAGTTGCCGAGCCGTGTCTGAAGATAGCGGAGGACGTTGATTTATCATATAAATATACGCGCCGCGCGAATCTCGTCGCGGTAATCACCGACGGCACGGCTGTGCTCGGCTTGGGCGATATAGGTCCGGAGGCGGGAATGCCGGTAATGGAGGGCAAGTGCGCGTTGTTTAAGACCTTCGCCGACGTTGACGCGTTTCCGCTGTGCGTACGCTCAAATGACGTTGACGAAATAGTAAACACGGTAAAATTAATAGCCGGTTCGTTCGGCGGAATAAATTTGGAGGACATTTCCGCTCCGCGCTGCGTAGAGATAGAACGCAGACTTAAAGAGGAATGCGACATCCCCGTGTTCCACGACGACCAGCACGGCACGGCGGTGGTGGTGCTTGCGGCAGTGCTAAACGCCTTGAAGGTGGTCGGCAAGGACATAACAAAAATTAAAGCGGTAATCAACGGCGCGGGCGCGGCGGGCATGGCGATAACGCGGCTGCTCGTATCGCGCGGACTCAAAAACGCGATAATGTGCGACAAATTCGGAGCGCTCTATCGTGGCAACGAGCAGATGAACGACGAGCAGGAAAAGCTCGCCGAAATCACAAACCCCGACAACATAAGCGGAAGTTTAGCTGACGTGATAAAAGGCGCGGATTTGTTTATAGGAGTAAGCGCGCCGGGAATAGTAACCGAGGAAATGGTAAAGAGTATGAATAAGGATGCGGTTATATTCGCGATGGCAAACCCTGTTCCGGAAATAATGCCTGACTTGGCAAAAGCGGCGGGCGCGGCGGTAGTAGGAACGGGACGCTCGGACTTCCCTAACCAAATAAACAACGTCCTCGCATTCCCGGGCATATTCCGCGGCGCGTTGGACGTGCGCGCGAGCGATATAAACGACGAGATGAAAATAGCCGCAGCGGAGGCAATAGCGGCGATAATCCCCGACAATGAGTTAAGCGCGGAATATATAATACCGGATGTGTTCAACAAGCGCGTAACGCTCGACGTAGCGTCGGCTGTGGCGGAAGCGGCGAGGCGCTCGGGAGTGGCGAGAATATAAAAGAAGCGGGTAAAATAAACCGCGCCGATTTGTACGTGAGGTACGGATTGGCGCGGCTTTTAAATGAGCACTTATGCATTTTGCCAAAAAACAGAAAAATAATTTTAATTTTTTTGTGAAAAACTATTGACATATGACAACCAATACTATATAATATATAATATAGTAAGAGTAGAGGCAAGCATAGTTGAGAAAGGAGATAACAATGATGAAAAAGATTACAATTTTAACAGCGGCGGCTTTATGTGCGGTAAGCCTTGGTATAGGCGTTGCGGCGGCGGGAATTATAGAAACGGTTCAGTCGCAGATCCGCCCTGATTTCACCGTGGTGATTGACGGTCAGACACAGACATTTAAAGACGCAAACGGGGAAACGGTTTACCCCATGCTTTATAACGGCACGACATATTTGCCGCTCAGAGCAATCGGCAATCTGATGGGCAAAAAGGTATATTGGTACGAGAAGGATTTGAAGATTGAGCTAAAGGATGAGAATACAACAGTCACCGACGCGGACGTAATTGTTCCCGATAACGGCGACGGCAATAATAAGCCCTCTTCGGCGGGAGGCGGAGGACAGCAAAACACCGGACTTACTCCGACAGCCGACGAGATAACGCTTGAAAAAGCAAAGTCAATCGCGTTCGAAAAGGCGGGCGTAAAGGAAGCGGATATCACGCTTAAAAAGGCGCGTCTTGAAACAGACGACGGAATAAGAAAATACGATATTGAATTTAACGACATGAGAATGGACAGCAAAAATATAGAATACAGCGCGGAAATCAGAGCATCGGACGGCGCACTGCTCGATTGGGACGTTGACGAGAAGTATTATACCGGCGGCAAAGGAAATTCGGGCAATAGCGGAAATAATGCAAATAACGGCAATAACGGAAATAATGCAAATAACGGAACAACAAACGCGGCGGGCGAAATAACAGCCGACCAAGCGAAGGCGATAGCGTTACAGAAGGCGGGACTCAGCGAGGCGGACGTTACCGGAATGAAGGTTGAAACCGATATGGAGCACGGCGTAAAGGAGTACGAGGTTGAATTCAGACAGGGCAAAATCGAGTACAGCGCTGAAATAAACGCGGCTGACGGCTCGATTATAAAATGGGAAGTAGACAGAGATTGATTTTGTTATAACAGAGAAAGTTTAGTGTCCCCGTTTTGGGGACACTAAATTTTTATGAAACAGAATTTTCGAACGGTCTGAGAACTCAATAAAGCGTTATTAATGAAAATAATTATATCCGAGGTTTGCGGCGAGGTCTTTGCGCCGGGGTGCGGCGATATATTTATTATATGGAATAAATTTCTTGACAAAAGCGCGTATATACTATAAAATATGATATGTTATCAACAAACGCGGCAGGAGAGATTATTATGAAAAAGCTGCTTTTTGTGCTGAACCCGCGCTCGGGCAAGGCGCAGATAAAGAATTATATGCTTGACATTCTGAACACGTTTACCAAGAACGGCTACTGCGCTACGGTATATCCCACTCAGGCTCCGCTCGACGCTTATGAATTTATCAGAGAGCGCGCGGGGGACTATGATTTGCTTGTGGTATCGGGAGGCGACGGTACTCTTGACGAGGCTGTGCGCGGTGTTATGACATATCCCGAAAACGAGCGTGTTCCGATAGGCTATATCCCTTCCGGAACTATGAACGATTTCGCGGCGAGTTTGAATATTTCAAAGGATATGCTCGAAGCGGCGGAAACTGCGGTAACCGGTTCTCCGTTTGAGTGTGACATATGTGAGTTTAACGGCACACCGTTTAACTATGTGGCGGCGTTCGGCGCGTTCACCGATGTGCCGTACGATACGTCACAGGAATCGAAAAACTTTTTCGGACAAATCGCGTATTGGCTCGAGGGTATGAAAAGACTGCCGACACTTACGACCTATCATACAAAGGTAACGGTAGGCGGCGAGGTGATTGAGGACGATTTTGCGCTCGGCATAGTGCTTAACAGCATATCCGTGGCGGGAATACGGGATCTGTCTATATTCGCCGATTCGACTCTCGACGACGGATTATTCGAGGTGGGGCTTATAAAAATGCCGTCGAATATACTGCAGCTTCAGTCGGTGCTTTTTAATCTCGCTCAGGGCAAAAAGGACGCGGAGGGATATACGGTGATCCGCGCGCCGAAAGCGAGCTTTGAGTTTGAAGAAGATGTAAAATGGACTCTTGACGGAGAGTTCGGCGGCGCATGCAAAAAGGCGGATATACGCGTGCTTGACAAAGCGGTAAAATTTATAGTTTAATTATTCGGAGGTTTATATATGGAATCGGTTGTACAGTCAATTGTGGCGGCTCTTTCCGGCAAAATATCAAAGGAATTTATAGTGTTTCTTGTATCGATGGTGCCTCTTTTGGAGCTGAGAGGAAGTATATTGGCGGCGGGTTTTATGCAGATGGAGTTTCTGCCGACATATATAGCGGCGGTGCTCGGCAATATGCTGCCGATACCGTTCATATTCCTTTTTATAAAGAAAATTTTCGCGTGGATGAAAACCACAAAGCATTTGAAAGCAATACCGGAAAAGCTTGAGTCGAAGGCGATGAGCAAATCCGACCAAATTGAAAAGTACGGCTATTTCGGACTTTTGCTGTTCGTCGCGATCCCGCTCCCGGGAACCGGCGCATGGACGGGCAGTCTTATCGCGGTGCTGCTCGGAATGAAAACAAAAAAGAGCCTGCTGTTCGTATTCCTCGGAGTGCTTATCGCGGGGCTTGTGATGTCGCTTTTGTCGTTCGGAATAATCAAGAATATTATAGGGTAACGGAATTCAAACAAATAAATAAAAAACAGCCGCGGCACAATTCCGACGCCGCGGCTGATAACTTAGTGCATTACATTCATAGCGGTATCAATCATACTGCCAATGTTTTTGAACACGCCTTCTGTTTTTTTTTGAAGCTTGTTGCGCTGCTTGTCCGTGATAGGATCCGCAAGCATTGTGACAGTCGCGCCGACGACGAGTCCCGTCGCCATGCCCTTGACGAAGCCGCTGTAGCCTCTTATACTCATAGTACCTTCCTCCCGCCTTTTTATTTATTACACATTTATTATTAAAAATTTTCAACAAAAAATGCGTGTAAGTTTCTGCAAAAACCGCTAAAAATCGTTTGTAATCAAAATGTAACATAAATTAGCATTGACTAAAAACGAAAACTATTATACTATATAAATGGGTACGTGTATATCACAAAAAACATAAATTTTAACGGAGGGAATTATGGCTAATATTAAACCGTTCAGAGGATACAGATACAACCCTGAAAAAATTTCAAATATCGGCAGCGTGGTTTCACCGCCTTATTATAATATAAACGAAAAGGACAAGGCGCGTCTTTACGATATAAGCGATTATAACTCGATCAGGCTCTATTCGGGAGAAAATCTCGAAACCGACACGGAAACGGATAATAAGTTTACCCGCGCGAAAAAGTACCTGCATGACTGGATCGCGCAGGATATAATCGTACGCGACAAGGAGCCCGCAATTTATATGTACGAGCAGATCGTCGAGGTCTACGGCGTGCAGTATTCGAACCGCAATTTTATAACGCTTTTGGAGCTTGAGGAATACAATAAGGATTCGATCATGCCGTGCGAGTCGGCGAAGGAAACGTCTATGAGCGACCGCTACAACTTCCTCGCGGCGACAAACGCGGACATGAGCATGATAAGCTGTCTGTACGTAGAAAACGAGAAGGAGCTTTTAAAACTCATGAACGAGCTGAGCGAGGAAAAGCCCGATATGGAGTTTGACTCGTACGACGAAAATCAGCATCTTTATCACCGCGTATGGGTTATTACATATAAGCCGACGATAGACTACATAGTGGAGCGTTTTAAGGATAAGCCGCTCTATATAACGGACGGTCAGGCGCGCTATGAGGTGTGCCTCAAATACAGAAACTACATGAAGGCGAACAATCCCGACCACGACGGAACGGAGCCGTATAATTACACTATGGTTTCGCTCGCAAATTCCAATTCGGACGGAATTGTAATACTGCCGTTCCACAGAATGGTGCATCATCCGCGTTTCCGCGAGGAATTTTTCGTCGCGTGTATTCAGGATCATTTTAAGATTGAAAAAATCATAATCGACTCGACGGATGACAGTATTGCGGACACTATGCGCCGCCAAATCGCGACGACAAAAAACGAAACGCGCATAGCCGCGTATATCGGCGGCGACTATTTCTATCGTCTGACGCTTACGGACAAGGACTACATAAAGCAAAACCTGCTCCCCGAAATGTCGAAGGCGTACTGCGGCTTGGACGTGGTTGTACTGAACAAGCTGATTCTGGAGGAAATTTTCCGTATGGACGAGGAAAAGCAGAAGGAAAACGTAGTGACAAACAGAAGCTACTTCACCTGCTGCAATTCGGTGGAAAGAGGCGATTCGGAAATCGCGTTTATTATGAACTCGGTAAAAACGGAACAGATCAAAAACGTGACCGCCGCGGGCGAAAGAATGCCGGACAGCACTGTCTGCATTTACCCGAAGCCGTCGGTCGGCGTTGTAATAAACATTAAAGAGGATTAAAATTTTATAAGCTTTGCGAACGGAGGGATATAATGTATACAAGCGAAGGAAAATTGTGGATCGCGACGGGCGAAGAACCGATTATGCTCAACCCCGCAATGGCTAACAGGCACGGTCTTATAGCGGGCGCTACGGGTACGGGTAAAACCATCAGCTTAAAGGTTATGGCTGAAACGCTCAGCACCGCGGGAGTGCCCGTATTTATGGTTGACATAAAAGGCGACGTCTGCGGTATCGCGAAAACGGGCGAGGAAAATAAGCACGTAACCGAGCAGCTTGAAAAATGTAAGGTTACGGAGGAATTTCCGTTTAAAGAATACCCGACAATGTTCTGGGACGTATACGGCGAAAAGGGAATACCGGTAAGAACCACCGTTTCGCATATGGGGCCGATTCTTTTGGCGCGCTTGCTGGGGCTTAACCCGACGCAGGAGGGCGTGCTTGAGATCGCGTTCAGAATCGCGGATGACGAGCAGCTGCTTCTTATAGATATAAAGGATCTGCGCGCGATGCTTTTGTATGTGGCTGACAACGCGAAGGAGATACAGGCGAAATACGGCAACGTTTCCGCGCAGAGCGTGGGCGCTATCACGAGAGCGCTGCTGTCGCTCGAAAACGCGGGCGGCGACATATTCTTTGGCGAGCCGGAGCTTGATATACGCGACTGGATAAGAACGAACGCACAAAGCGCGGGTATAATAAACGTGCTCGACTGCGTAAAGCTGGCAAATCAGCCGCTTTTGTACTCTACGTTCCTGCTGTGGCTGCTGACGGATTTATACGAAATACTCCCCGAGGTCGGTGACCTTGACAAGCCGCGTATGGTATTCTTCTTCGACGAGGCGCATATGCTGTTTAACGACGCGCCGAAGGCTCTTGTTGAAAAAATAGAGCAGGTGGTAAGGCTTATCCGCTCGAAGGGCGTGGGTATATACTTTATAACTCAGAATCCGGCGGACATACCTGAAACGATTTTGGCGCAGCTCGGAAACAGGATCCAGCACGCATTAAGAGCGTTTACTCCGGCGGAGCAGAAAGCGGTAAAAACAGCCGCGCAAACGTTCAGACTGAATCCCGCGTTTGACACGGAGGAAGCAATTCTCGTGCTCGGCACGGGCGAAGCGCTTGTTTCGTTCCTCGACGAAGAGGGCGCTCCGGCTATGGTACAGCGCGCGTTCATACTGCCGCCGCAAAGCTTCATGGGACCGTGCGGCGACGACGTAAGGCAGAAAATAGTGAACGGCTCGGAGTTTTATCTGAAATACAAGGACGCGGTGGACAACCGCTCGGCATATGAGGAGCTTGAGGAGGAGCGCCGGGAAAAGGAAAAGGCAGAGGCGGAGGCTGAAGCCGAGAAGGAGCGTATCAAGCAGGAAAAGGAAGCCGAAAAGGAGCGTATAGCTCAGGAAAAGGAAGAAGCCCGTCAAAGACGCGAGCAGGAGCGCGAGGAGGACCGCCAAAGACGCGAACAGGAACGCGAGGAGGCTAAACGCGAGAAGGAGCTTAAAAAGAAGCTCTCAATGGTGAACAAGGTTGCGTCAAGCGCTATGAACCAAATAGGGCGCGAAGTGGGACGCAAGGTTTTAAGAGGCATCTTCGGCAATTTGAAATGGTAATTTTCTTGCGTAAAATGTAAAAAAAGTGTTGACAAAATCACATGGTTTTGGTATAATGCTATGGTGACCGCATAGAATGGGTTTTAAATTTCTACGGAATACCTACGATAGCGTGTCCTCATAAAATTAAGAGGAGGTGTTTATATGTACGCAGTAATCGTAACAGGCGGTAAGCAGTACAAGGTATCGGAGGGCGACACGATTTTCATTGAGAAGCTCGATGTTGAGGAAGGCGCGTCGGTAACATTCGATCAGGTGCTTATGGCTGGCGAAGGCGAAAACGTAACGGTCGGCGCTCCGACAATCGACGGCGCTACTGTTGAGGCTAAGGTCGTAAAGAACGGCAAGGCTAAGAAAATCTACGTTTTCAAGATGAAGAGAAAGAAGAATTACAGACGTAAGAAGGGTCACAGACAGCCCTACACGAAAGTGGAAATCACAAAGATCAACGCATGATCAAACCGTATTTTAGCTAAGATAAGTGAGGTGTTTACAGAATGGCACATAAAAAAGGTATGGGCAGCACAAAAAACGGCCGCGACAGCGAATCGAAACGACTTGGTGTTAAGCGCGCGGACGGTCAGTTTGTATTAGCCGGAAATATTCTCGTAAGACAGAGAGGAACAAAGATTCATCCCGGAACCAACGTAGGCAAGGGCAGCGACGACACATTGTTCGCGCTTGTTGACGGCAAGGTAAGATTCGAAAGACTCGGCAGGGACAGAACAAAGTGCAGCGTATACGCTGATTGATTGGATTTTTAAAGGGGACTGTTTTACAGTCCCTTTGTTTTTTGACGGAGGAAACGATGTTTATTGATAAAGCGAAAATATTTATAAAAGGCGGAAAAGGCGGTAACGGGGCTATTTCGTTTCGGCGTGAGAAATATGTCGCGGCGGGCGGTCCGGACGGCGGCGACGGCGGTAAGGGCGGCAGCGTTATTTTTAAGGTCGAGCTTGGCATGACCACGCTTATGGATTTCCGATATAAAAGAAAATATACAGCCGGAAACGGCGCGGACGGTATGGGACGGCGCAAAACCGGAAAAAAGGGCGAGGATATTATTATAAAAGTGCCGCAGGGAACGATCGTGCGCGACGCGGAGAGCAACCGCATAATCGCGGACTTGTCCGATCCCGATAAAGAGGTCGTTCTGGCTCGCGGCGGCAACGGCGGCTGGGGCAACGCGCACTTCGCCACGGCGGTGCGTCAGACCCCGAATTTCGCGAAAAACGGTCAGTCCGGCGACGAGCGCGAAATTATACTCGAATTGAAGCTGCTCGCCGACGTAGGTCTTGTCGGTTTCCCCAACGTGGGGAAATCAACGCTTTTATCGCGCACCACAAAAGCCGACCCGAAAATCGCGGACTATCATTTCACCACGCTCGAGCCGAATTTGGGCGTTGTTGACTTGGGCGACAGCCGTAGCTTCGTTTTGGCGGATATACCCGGAATTATCGAGGGCGCGAGCGAGGGAGTGGGACTCGGACACGAGTTTCTGCGCCATATCGAGCGCACGAGGATTTTAATTCATGTGGTTGACGTGTCTGGAATCGAGGGCAGAAACCCGATCGAGGATTTTGATATAATCAACGATGAGCTGTCCAAATACGACATGGCTTTGGAGGAGCGTCCGCAGATAGTGGCGGCGAACAAAATTGATATAATCCAGGACGAGGAAGCGTACAAGGCGTTCCTTGCGGAAATGGAGAAGCGCGGCATAGAGGTATTCGAGATATCAGCCGCGACGAACAAGGGCGTGACGGAGCTTATGAACAGAACGTACGAGGAGCTTTCAAAGCTCCCGCCTATCGCGGTGTTCGAGCCGGAAATGGATATCGAGGAAGAGCCGTTCGAGCAGGACGACGCGGGATTTGAAATTACGCGCGACAATGAGGTTTACGTAATATCAGGCTCGTGGATAGAAGCGGTCGGAAACAGCGTCAATTTCTCGGATAACGAGTCGCTGCAATATTTCCAGCGCGCGCTTTTGAACCGCGGCGTAATTGAAGCGCTGATTGAAAGAGGTATCAAGGAAGGCGATACCGTCCGTATCGGCGACCTTGAGTTTGATTTTGTTTATTAACGGACACATTAAAGAAGGGACACTAAAACGAGGGACACTAAAATTTTAGTGTCCCTCAGTCATTCTTTGAACAGCTCGTCTATGCTGACATCAAAGAATTCACTGAACATTTTCAGCTCAATATCAGTGATAAATCTTTCGCCGTTTTCAACCCGCCGTATAAAATAATTGTCCACATCATAGCCGGTAAGCTGAAGCTTTGCGCCCATTTTGCGCTGAGAAAGACCGCGCTCCTTTCGCAGCTTCTCTATTTTTCTTCCGCATAAATTATTACGTCCGTCATCTGCTTTTAATTTAAACAACTTTTTTCACCTCAATTTTGTTGAATACTATTGACAATAATTATATTGTATGTTATACTATTAATAAATTTGTTGAACACTATTCAACGAATCAAAATTTAATATACAGATACTTCGGAATATATGTTATACAGCCGATGTATTTGTTATTATGAAAAAAAGGGGATATGGGAAAAGTGATGCCGAGGCTCGGCATCACTTTTCTGTTTTATCACAAAAGGCATTGAAATATTTAACTATAAATCGTCATGTTTTTTTTGATTCTATTGCCGATTTATCGCAATTGCAATTACGCAGATACAGCCATATCGCGCACGCGCCGCAGGCAAGTATCGCTATCGCGGCGAAGATTGCTTCGTACACGCTTACGGCGGCGAAGGCTCTGCCTGCCGACGGCGCGAACGTGAATGCCGCTATGGGGCGCAGACGCAGGTAAATATATGTGTAAAACGCGGCGATCATTCCGTGGAGAAGCTTTCCGATCATATACGGCTTCAGGCTCAGTCCGTATTTTGATACGACAGCCATGACTTGTATGTGAACGCTCAGCCCCGCGAAGCCCACCACGGCGGAGGTCAGTATCATTTTTGAAGCGGTTGATACGTCGAGCGACGAGATTTTTAGTGTCCCCGTGACAAACTCGCATACTCCCGACGCTACCGCGTCAAGCCCCGACGAGAGCGGGAGCAAATCAAGAAAAAGGCGGCTTATCACGCTGAAAAAAAGTACCGCCCCGCATACGGTGAGTATGCTCGAGATTGCGTTTTGAAGAGCGATGTTGAAAATTTCGCCTATAGGTCGTTTGGGAGTTCCCATGACTGTCGGCGGCGCAACGTATTTTGACGTTTTGTAAAATCGGAATATAATTCCCACGGTCAGCGCGGCGAGTATGTGCGAAACGTACAGCATAACGCCGAGCCGCATATCGGAGTAGACCGCTGCTCCGACAGAGCCGAGAATAAAAAGCGGTCCCGAGTTGTTGCAGAACGCCAAAAGGCGTTCCGCCTCGGTTTTTGAGAGGTAGTTATTCGTGTACAGCTCGCCCGCCGTGACAGCTCCCAAGGGATAGCCGCTGACAATTCCGAGAATAAACGCCGACGAGCCCGCCGGATTTATGCGGAAAAGCGGCATCATGCAGAAACGGAAGGCTTTCGCCAATACCTCGCAGAAGCCCGAATATATCAGAAGCCCCGAGCAGATGAAAAACGGGAACAGAGTCGGTATTATCATTTCAAAGCACATATCGAGCGCTTCGGACGCGTATGAAACGGATCTTGACGCTCCGGCGATTATCAGAGCGATCGCGCCTATCACGGCGGCGTAAAGCAGGATTTTTTTCAATCGGATTACCTCCCGTTATTTTTACATTATTCCATACAAAAATATATGATTTTGATTTGTACTTAAAACCTCTAAAATCACATAAATTTAATTTGGGAGATGGTGCGGTTGAAAAGCATACGTGAAATTATCGCGGATAAATGGGGAGTGGGGAAGGAAATCATTATGGATCTCCCGAAGCTCACTATCGCGGGCAACAGGGAGATCTACATAGAAAGCTACAAGGGCGTCGCGCGCTACGAGCCGGAGGAAATTTGGATCTCGAGCGCGATAGGGACTCTCATAATCAAGGGCGCGGAGCTTAAAATTGAGTATATCGGACTTGAATCGCTTCTGATTTCGGGGACGTTTTCCGAAATAAAATACAATATTTAACGGAGAATTAAAAAAATGTTCAATAAAATCTTTAAATTTCTGAAAGGATATGTTATAATAGAAATATATGGGCTTGAGGCGGCAAGATTTGTCAATATCTGCCTTAGACGCGGGATCGACATATGGAATGTTTTGCCGGCAAAAAACAGTATGTCGCTGTGCGTCAGGAAAAGCGATTTCGGAAAGATCCGCTCTGTCGCTCGGAAAACCCGTGTGCGAGTTAAAATCAGGAAAAAGGTCGGGTTATACAATTTGTTCAGCCGATATCGGAAAAGATATTTTTTCATAATCGGACTTGTTATGACCGTTCTGTTCTTCGCGGTTTCATCGAGATATATATGGGTGGTGGAAATTAACGGCGCGGAGACGATAGATATGGATAAGCTCGTCGCCTCGCTTGACAGTATCGGCGTAAAGAGCGGAGCGCTCAAAAAAAGTCTGCCGCCCGGCACGGAGATCAAACGGCGTATTACCGATGCCAACGAGGGCGTGGCGTGGGCGTGGGTGTATATCGAGGGCGCTAAAGCGCGCGTTGAGATAAGCGAGAAAATCTTAAAGCCCGACGTGATCGACAGAAGCGCGTACTGCGATATCGCGGCGGCGTGCGGCGGCGTGATAAAAAAAGTGACTGCCAAAAACGGCGCGGAGCTTGTAAAGCCGGGCGACGCTGTCAGCGCGGGAGACGTGCTCATAAGCGGCAGAGTGCCGGTTTATAAGGAAGGGCAGCCGGAAAAATATATGTACGTGCACGCGCTCGGCGAGGTCGAGGCATATACCTCGCACAGCAGGACGGGCGATTACAAGCTGTATTACGAGTCGAGAAACGTTACGGGACGAGGAAAAACGTTTTACTCGCTGGAGCTGTTCGGAAAGCGGTTTGATTTGTTCCGAAGTATGAACGTTGATTATGATGATTATAATAAGACTGATAAGCGGAACGAGCTGAACATAAACGGCTATTCGGGAATTTGCCTGAACAG
>CANQXJ010000046.1 GCA_947627795.1 uncultured Clostridia bacterium | reverse complement strand
AAGAAAAACTGCTCCATCTGCGCGTGAGAGCCGCTGTCGTTGTTGCGGCAAAACGGCGTAAAGCCCGCGTCCGAGCCGCCTATCTCGTTCCAGTTCGTAACCGAATTATCAATGTAGATACGCTCAATATCCGCGCTTGTGAGGTTTTCCGCGGGATTATCCGACGCGGTAAAGAACACGAGCGCTTCGTTTGCGATCGGGATATATTCAAGCTCCACGCCCTTTTCCTCCGACAGCTCCTTAACCTCGCTGCTCGGGTCGGGGACGAGAATAACGTCCGTTTTGCCGTCTATGAGCAGTTTGTATGATTCGATCGTCTTATCGTGGCTTTTCGGGAACATCGGGTGATTCCTGTAATTTTCAAACAGCGCTCCGTAAAGCGATTCCGTGATAGGATATGACGAAGTTGAACCCGTAATACGCGGCATTTCCTTATCGAATCCGAACGCGGCGGCAGCATCTGTCGGAATTGCGGGCGCGTTGTTCCAGATAAAATCTAATATAAAAAATCTATCCAGATATTCAGCCGCATCGCCGCGTGAAACGGTGTTTTGCGGATTAAGCAGAAGCGGATTATTAAGAGTATCATACCAATTTCCGTACTCGTCAATAAACGGCTCGAAGGCGCCATAGTCGAACGGAACATTATATTCAGACGCGTCCATAGCCGCGTACGCGCTTTTCGCGTAATCGGAAACCGCATCAAAATCTTTGAAATCCTCCGATATTTCCGCGCTTTCCTCGATATTTCCGCCGAGTTCCTTTACTATCCTGTATTCCATTGTGACAAGCTCCTCGCGCGTGACAGGTCTGTCGGGGTTGAACAGCTCGTCCCCCGCGACAACTCCCCGCTTGTATAGCGCGTACACCGGCGAGGCGAACCACGAATCTTGTGGCACGTCCGTAAACGGCATATCGCCCGGCGTTTCACCGTCCGCGCCGATTATTCTCGCCAAAAGCGCCGTCATCTGGGCACGCGTGAGGATTTCGTTTTCGTTGAAATTTCCGTTTTCATCACCCGTAAACACGCCGCGCCGCGACAAGTCGTCCAGTCCTGCGGGAGTGCCGTGTTCGGGTATAATATCGTTAAATTTGAGTTCTTCGCGCTTTTCAAACGAGATTTCCGTCCCTTCGGGAACATATGCGTAACCGTAGTCCGAAGTGCTGCAGGCGCTTATGGGAATTACCTTTCCCGTCGCCTTATCGACCGCGGCAAGCTTGTAAATGTCGCCCCACTCCAAGCCTTCGGGCATTTTTTCGTAATACATCTCGTATTTTGTCTCGGCGGCGCAAGCCGACACGCTTGATACAGCAAACGCTAACGCTATCGCAAACAGTAATTTTTTCATAAATTTTATTCCCCTTTATCTTTAATTTTACTACAAATGTAGTCTATAACAATTCTACACCGGTAGTCTCCATTTGTCAAGGGATTTTGTATTTTTAATTATCAAAAGATTATTCCATCAGCCATTTCATTTTCTGATTAGTAGCGTGCGCCATAATTTCCTCCAGCGTTTCCCTGTCGCCGCGCGCTACCGCGTCCTCGATTTTGCCTAAGCTGTCGCGCATTTCGTGTATGCGCGCGGTCAGCGCGTCCTTGTTTTCCACGAAAAGCTCGCTCCACATCTTCGCGTTTATCACAGCTACTCTCGTGCAGTCGCGCAGAGAGCCGGCGCTGAAAAATGTCGAGCGCTCGATCATCGGGTTATCGCAGAGCGCCACCGCGACTACGTGCATGAGCTGGCTCGTGTACGCTATTATCGCGTCGTGCTCCTCCGGGGTTGTCGTTACGACGTGCCTGCAGCCGATGTACTCTGCCAATTCCCGCACGAGCGCTATGCTTTCGGGTTTGTTTTTCTTCGTCGGCGTGATAAGGAACGAGGCGTTGTTAAACAGCGTATCCGTCGCGCTCTGATAGCCGCCGACCTCGCGCCCCGCCATCGGGTGCGCGCCTACGAAATCAACGTCGTCGGGGAGGATCTTCGCAAGCTCCTCCACCATAAACGTCTTTACACCCGAAACGTCGGTTATTACCGCGCCGGACTTTATATGAGATAAATTGTTCTTAACAAAATCGACGTTGAGCTGCGGATAAAGACAAAGTATAATCAGATCCGCACCCTCCATGACCTCGCCCGCGTCCGACGAGCCTTCGTCGATAGCTCCGTCGTGCAGGGCGAGAAGAATAGTTTCGGGCGTTCTGTTGTACGCGGCGACCGTGCAGTTGTGAAAACCGCGCAGACGGCGCGCGATAGAGCCGCCGATAAGTCCCAAGCCTATAATTGCTACCTTCATTTATAAAACCTCTTTTTTCTCTTTATTTTTGCTTATTTATCATTCTCTGTATGATCACAGCCGCCTGAGCGCGCGTAAGCTCCGCCTTTGGCGCGAATGTGCCGTCGCCCATGCCTTTTATATAGCCGTTCGCGTAAGCCGCGTCAGCGGCGTTCGCGTAAGCCGGATCTATATCCGACGCATCGGTGAACGCGTCGCCGTAATTATTGCCTGACATATCGCCGCTGTCGGAGTTCTTCAGCTTATAGCTCATGCAGCTCATCATAAGCGCCGCCATTTCCTCGCGCGTTATGTGCTTATTGCCGCCGAAAGCCTGATCCTCCGGCACAAACGGCGGCTCGTTCGTCGGAGTGAGAGTATATTTTGTGATTTCGGCTGTAACGGCTTCGCTGTCCTCCGTCGCCTCGGCAAGCGTTTTATTGACGATCTCCGTCGTCACATCCGCGCCCTCCATCATTGCTGCGGGAATAAGCCCCTTATCGAGCGCGCCCTGAACGTAATAGCAGAACCAGTCGTCCTGCTTTGCACCCGGACATTCGCCCTCGCGGTACGCGTGACCGACTATGCCGCAAGCGTCCATAGCCATTTTCAAAAATTCCGCGCGCGTAACGCTGTCCTCGGGATTGAATTTGCCCGTTCCGTCGCCTTGAACTATATTTTCCTTCGCAAGAGACTTAATCGTACTCTCAGCCCAATGTCCCGATATATCGGTAAATACTTCCTCGCCCTTCAAATACTTCGCAAGCTCCGGCACGCATTCGGGGATCGCGTCCGCGATGTGCTTTGCCATAGCAACAGCGCCTTTTTCCTTTAAGTGCGTTGTGTCGTTAGTGCCTGTCGGGTACGCCTTGCTCTCGAGCGGCTCGCAGATAAAGTAGCCCGAAAGCACCTCGTCCTTGTCCATGCTGTTCCACGCATCGGTGGTTATGCGATTTGCGTCTATAAATTTGCAGTCAAGCTCCTTCGCCAGCTCCCTTGTCGGGTCGGCGTAGTCGGCGCGGGATTCCATGAAATTACCCTTTTCTTCATCCCACCAGCCGGCTGCTGACGGGGTCATAAGAACCGGAACACCTCCGCGCTTTTCAACTTCGCCGATATACTTGTCTGTGAGCAGTTTTTTATAATCCTCAACGCTTATGTATCTCTCGGGCTTTGCTGCGTCGCCGTCGTTTATGCCGAATTGAATGAACACGTAATCGCCCGGATGCATCTCTGTCAGAATCGCGTCGAGTCTGCCGTCGTTATCGAATCGCATTGTGCTCCTGCCGCCCATTGAGCGGTTGTCTATGATGATATCGTCCGTAAAGAATCTGTCGAAAACCTGTCCCCAGCCGGTTTGCGGGTATACGCTCTCGTAGTTGTACGTTTGCGCGGTTGAGTCGCCCGCTATGTATATCGTCGGCTTTTCCGCTTTTTCACGCTTTTCGAGTTGGTTAACAGTTATTTCCGTCACGTTGGGGTTCTCTCCTATAATCTGAAAATCTATTTTTCCGTCCTTGGGCACAACGGGCTGGACGTTATCCTGAGTTTTGCCCGCCTCAAGCGTGTACGCCCTGACGCGCTCTCCGCCGTTAATGTATATATTCGCGCTCGTTTCGGTGTCGCCGCCGGTTTTTACGTTTACGCTGTAGTCGCCGTCGGGGACTTCGATTTTAAGCTGCACGCCGTCCGTTTCACTGACGGTGAAATCTTTTTCTGTGTAAACCTCGCTGAACAGCCCGTCCGCGCGAACCGGAGCGGTAATGACGCATGCCGCCGCTGACAGCGCGATTATCGTCGAAATAAATCCCTTTAATTTCATAATGATTCCTCCTATATAAATAATTTTATTTTCCGTCCCATAAGAACCTGTCCAGATCCACATTTCCGTCCGCGTCAAACTCAACGCCCTCCGCCTCCAAAAGCGCGCGGTGCATACCGCAGCCGCCGAAGGCGAACGCGCTCGATAGGCCGCCGAAGCGGTTTACAACTCTGTGGCACGGTATCTCGCCCGGACGCGGATTTACGTGGAGCGCGTAGCCGACCACGCGTGACCAATGCGGATTGCCCGCGAGACGCGCGATCATGCCGTATGTCGCGACCTTGCCGTAGGGTATGCGGCAGACCTGTTCGTATATAAGCTCAAATGTGTTAGGTTTTTCTTCTTTCATATTTTCAATTCTCCGAGCACCTTTCCTATGCTGTCGTTTATCACGAGCGACGCTTTGCTGTCCATCGGCGTTGACGATTTGTTTATAAGCACGAGCTTGTCGCCCATATACTGGTAGACAAATCCCGCCGCAGGGTATACCGTCAGGCTCGTCCCGCCGACGATGAGCGCGTCCGCCGCCTGAGTGAACGCCGCCGCCATTTTCATCGTGTACTCGTCGAGCGGTTCCTCGTAGAGCACCACGTCGGGCTTTATTATGCCGCCGCAGGAGCAGCGCGGAATGCCTTCCGAGTTCTTTATCGCCTCAACGCCGTGAAAATTGCCGCACTTCATACAGTAATTTCTGAGCACGCTCCCGTGCAGCTCGAACACCGAATTGCTGCCCGCCGCCTGATGCAGCCCGTCTATGTTCTGCGTTATTACGGCTTTGAGCTTGCCCGACTTTTCGAGCTTCGCCAAAGCGTAATGCGCGGCGTTGGGCTTCGCGTCGAGATAGAGCATTTTGTCGCGGTAGAATCTGAAAAATTCCTCGGTTTCCTCCATGAAAAACGTGTGCGATAAAATTACCTCGGGCGGATAAGCGTATTTCTGATTATATAGTCCGTCCACGCTGCGGAAATCAGGTATGCCGCTCTCCGTCGAAACGCCCGCTCCGCCGAAAAATACTATATGATCGCTGCCGTCTATTATTTCCTGTAACGTCATTTTTGATCACCCCTTAAAACAGTCTTTTATATAGTATAACATAAAATGTCAATAAAAACAGCCTTTATTTAAAAATTTTCCAAAATAAAATACACAGCCATAAGCGCCGCGAGGAACAGCACGTTCGACACGGTGAAATATATCATGTATTTTCCTCTCAGACGCTTGTCCTCGCGCCCGACGAGCTTGAACGATATAAGGCTCGCCATCGACGCGATAAGCGTTCCGAGTCCGCCCAGGTTCACCCCGACGATAAGCGGCTCGTAATTATCGGTAAAGCCCGAAAGCAGCAGCGCCGCCGGAACGTTGCTTATAAGCTGGCTCGACAGCACTCCCGTCACGCACTCTCTGCCGGAAATAACGCTTTGCAGAAAGCTCTCGAACGCCGGAATACGCCCCATATTGCCGATAAATATGAAAAACGCGATAAACGTCAAAAGAAGCGTGTAATCCACATCCGCAAAAATCGTGTAATCGGCAGCGGCAACGAGCGCGATCACCGCTATCAGCGTAATTCTGTAGTCGAGCACTCTCGCGACCGTCAGCAGGCATATGATAAACGCCGCCGTATATACCGCGATTCTTTTCCTGTCAAGAGCCGCTCTCCGAATAACGGCGAAGCTCACCTGCTCCGCGCCGTTTCCTCTGCGTATGAGTATCCATGCCGACAAAATCAGAAACGAGATAAGCGCGTAGGGGAGCATAAGCATGATAAAATCAGCCGCGCCCATGCCTGAAACTCCCTGAAGATACAGATTTTGCGGATTGCCTATGGGCGTGAGCATACTTCCCAAATTCGCCGCTATCGTCTGCATTACGACTATCGGAATAATCAGTCTGCGCTTGTTGCTTTCGCCGAGCATATTGAGTACCGTGAACGTAAACGGAACGAAGGTTATAAGCGCCACGTCGTTCGTTATCAGCATACTCGTAAAAAAGCAGAGCATTACGAGAATAAACATAACGCCCTTAATGCCGTGTACGCGCGAGAGCATACCCTCGGCAAGTCTCGAAAACACTTCCGTTTTACGCAGCCCCGCCATTACAGCCATAAGGCAGAACAAAAGCGCAAGCGTGCGGAAATCAACGTATTCAATATACCGCGCGTCGGGCTTTACGAGAAACGCGGATATTACGGCGAGAATCGCCGCGATGCTGAGCACTGTTTCGTTTTTTACAAAATTCAATATATTATATGTAATTTTTCTTATAAACATATGGTTTTCTCCCCTTCGGTATTCAGATTATAGCATAAAAAACGGAAAAAAGCAATCAGGTTGTTGCATTTATGAAGGATTTATATTATAATGTTTACGAAATAAAATAGAAAGAGGTATTGCAATGCTCGCGGTTGAAAGACGAAACAAAATAGAACAGATAATAAATAACGAGGGAAGTGTGCTCGTGACGGAGCTTGCGAAACGGTTCGACGTGACAGCCGAGACGATACGCGGCGATTTATACAAGCTCGAACGACAGGGCGTGCTGATACGCACCTACGGCGGCGCGACGTTAGCCGGCTCGGGCGAGCAGGACCTCGCGGCGAGCGAGCGCGATATTATTAATTATGAAGGAAAGCAGCTCATAGGCAGGCGCGCTGCCGAGCTTATCCGCGACGGCGAAACGATTTTCCTCGACGCGAGCACCTCCGCGTGGCATTTGGCGCGCTGTATCAAGGGCAAGCGCGGACTTACGGTCATAACAAATTCCGGAAAAATCGTGACGGAGCTTACCGATTGTCCGCATATACATGTAATATGCATAGGCGGTCAGCTTGAGCACAGAAATATGTCGTTCACGGGCAGAATTGCCGAAAAGACGCTGCGCGAAAACTATTACGCGAATAAGCTGTTTTTCTCGTGCCGCGGCATAACGCTTTCGCGCGGGCTTGTCGATTCGAGCGAGGAGGAAGCCGAGATAAAAAAAGCTATGCTCGATTGCAGCGAATCCGCCGTGTTCCTGTGCGACCACTATAAAATAGGAAGGCTCGGCGTGCCCGTTATCTCCGGTCTTGACAGAATAGATTGCTTTATAACCGATATACGGCTCACCGAGGAATGGACGGACGCGCTCCGCGAAAACGACGTGAAGCTTATCACGGTTGAAAAATAGTATAATTTTGCCCGAAATCAAAATTTACTTAATAAAAATTTGGGTAAATTTTTTGCAAAAAATACTTTACTAATTTAAAGTAATGCAGTATAATAGGTGTGTAAATTAAAAAAAACGGAGGAAATAATCATGAAAAAATTAACATCACTGCTTCTTGCAGGTATACTCGGCACGGCGCTTCTGACAGGCTGCGGCAGCGCTCCGGCGGACGACGCGGCGGACACGGCAGGCGCGGATACTTCGGCTGAAACAACGGTAAGCACGTCCTTGCAGGACATAAAGGACAGAGGCTATTTCATTCTCGGTCTTGACGCGGACTTCGCTCCGATGGGCTTCACCGAGGACGACGGCACAATCGTAGGCTTCGATATAGACCTCGCGAACGAGGTTGCGAAGAAGATGGGCGTAGAAGTCGAGGTTAAGCCGATAGATTGGGACAGCAAGAATCTCGAGCTTTCATCGGGCAAAATCGACGTAATTTGGAACGGCTTCTCGATTACGGAGGAGAGAAAAAAGGAAGTTCTCTTCTCGGATCCGTATCTTTCGACGGGACAGGTTATAGTTGTTCCGACGGCTTCGGCTATTCAGACAAAGGCTGACTTAGCCGGCAAGAAGGTAGCTCTTCAGGACGGCTCAACGTCTGAAGAGGCGCTTAAGAAGGACACGGCTACTTATGAGTCAATCGGCGACGACAACATCTCGCGCTTCAAGGAGAACTCGCAGGTTCTCATGGAGGTTCAGTCGGGCAGAGCTGACGCGGCTGTTATCGACGAGATATTCGTACGCTATTATCTGACAAAGGAAAATCTCGCGGATCAGTTCAGAGTGCTCGAGGAGCAGCTCGATCCCGAGGATTACGCGGTAGGCGGCAGACTCGGCGACGACGAGTTTATGAACGCGATCAACGAAGGACTTGCGGCATGTAAGGCTGACGGAACGCTTTCGTCAATTTCACAGAAGTGGTTCGGCGAGGATATAACGAAATAAATTAGGGTTATCAAAAACGGGTGACCGCAAGGGTCACCCCTACGAGAATAATATTACGTAGGGGCGACCCTCGCGGTCGCCCGTTTTAAATTAATTTTTGGAGGAAATACCATGAATTTTGAATATATGGCAAGCCTCTTGCCGCAGCTTCTCGAAGGACTTAAAATCACGCTGCTGCTTTTCGTGATAACGCTCGTTTTATCGCTTCCGCTGGGACTTCTTGTATCGCTCCTGAACGAGAGTGTGACCGAAAAACCGACGGACAGAACGTTAGCGAAAATTATCAAATTCCCGATACGCTGGCTCGTAAAGCTGTATCTTTTGGTATTCAGGGGAACGCCGCTGATGCTGCAGCTGTTCTTCTTCTATTTCGGACTTACATACGTAACGATAGGCGGACACCGCATAGTGCTCGGAATGTTCCAGGCGGCGACGCTGTCGTTCGTATTGAATTACGCTGCGTATTTCGCGGAAATTTTCCGAGGCGGCATAATCGGAGTGAACAAGGGACAATACGAGGCGGCGAAGGCGCTCGGTTTTTCGGGCGCGCAGACGATGGGCTATATCGTAGTGCCTCAGATGCTGAGAACCGTCATCCCGCCAATCGCAAACGAAACAATAGTTCTCGTCAAAGACACCGCGCTCGCGTCGTCGATAGCGCTTATTGACCTGCTCAAAACCGCGCAGAGAGCCGTAAACCGCGATATGCGCGTTGACGCGTATTTAATCGCGGCTGTGTTTTACCTTGTGATAACGTTTATATTGACGTTCGGATTCAATTACGTTGAACGGAAATTATCCATTTCCGCTGATGGTATAAAATAGCCGATTACGTTTTTTTAAACTATAATATCGGTTTTTTATATATAAATTTTGGTGAAAATGTTGTATAATACAGTTAATATTAACGGATATACATAAAGTATATACAGAAATATAGAAAGGAAGAGGAGATAATGAAAAGAAAACTCATTTCACTATTGGCGGTTGCTGCTATAGGTATTCAGGCAATAGCTGTACCTATGATTGCAAACGCCGAGGAATCAGTGTCTTATGTTGAGCATTCCGATTTCTCAAACGTTTCGATAGGCGGAGCTGCTAAGCGCGGTCCGAATCAGGCGGGTTATTATGGTCTGGGAATTATAATCGACGGCAGCCCTTGGCTTTCAAAGGGCAGCGCGAGCGTTCACTATCAGACATTTATGTATGATGAGGAAACAAAGCGCAATTACTGCAACTTCTGGTCGAACAGCGACAAGTCGGGCGGTAATGACGGCGCAGGCTCGATGTATTTCTACAACAGAAACCAGAGTGAAGTTAACCAAATGGGCCCCTACGGCATAGCTGAGTATGACATCAGAATGCACGAGGACAACGGCGGTAACGTAGGCTTCATGATGGGTTGGTTTGACGACGCTACAAGCAGCGGCTTCAACGCGGGCAGAGACGTCGGCGTTATGATGACGTTTGCCCTTGACAAGATTACGGCTATGGACGGTTCGTCGTCAGTAACCGTTGCCGAGATTCAGCCCGAGAAGTGGTATACGGTAAGAGTTACCGTAGATATTAAGCTTGAGGAATTCTGCGTAACTGTAACGGATAAGGCTACAGGCGCTATTATTTCAAAGACAGAGGATCCGCTTGCGTTCCAGGCTTCGATGAGCAAGAACTACAGCGGCCCCGGTATCAGAACAACCTGCTGGGCATATCAGAGAGGTCAGACATATAACTTTGACTTAACCGACGTTACAATCGGCAGATCGGATACAAAGTATGCTAATCCGGCTAAATAATATTAATATGATGTTTAAAACCGCCGCGGTTTAATTCGCGGCGGTTTTTTGTAATATATTTGTAACAGAAAACATTGTTTTTCAGATTTTTTTGTTTTCATAACAGTTATTTTTAAATTTTTTTAAAATTTTTTTTGGATAAAATGACAATATGTTGTTGAAAAGTGAAAAAAATTATACTATATATTGATTTTTAGGAACAAGAGATATTTTTGTAAAAATATTTTACTTGAAATTAAAGAAAAAAAGGCATATAATATATAAGGTAAAAGAAACAGTTGGAGGTAACTTGATGTATGAGTTAGGAAATACCGTACATAGTTCAGACCGGGACGAAAAAACAGAAGAATTTAAAAGTTTGGTAGTTCGCGAGGCAAAGAGTGTAGAACCGCTGCTTCGGGAAGCTCTTATTTGCCGTTTTGTGACAGGGGCGGATGAATATGAGGGACTTTTTAATTCATACCGCGAAATTGCCGACATAAATTATTCTGATCAGATAAGAGCAATTATCGTGAAACCGGAAGGAGAGCACCGCGGCGGGGAGCTGTTTTTTCTGAAAAACAGAATTGATGCGGCGACGGGCGGCGGCGTTATGTTTAACGTTGTTTTAAGAGACCATGTTTTGGTCATTACCGACATTTTGGAAAAAAACCGGATTATCTCCTTACTTGAAAAAATAAGGGTGATTGTCAGGAAGCACGGCGGATGTGATTTAACTGCGGTTTACAGTGATATACTTCCGTTTTCGGATTTGCCGGAAAAATATGCGAAGCTGCAAAGCTGCCTTGACGGGTTGTTTTATGCGAACAACTCCAAAATACTTTATGAAAATGATATCAGCGAGAGGCAGTTTTTTGACGAGCTGCCGGATTACGCGGCATTCGAGGCGTACATAAAGGAAGGAGACGCCGCGAGTGTAAAGAATTTTTTAAACGAGTATTTCGGCTTGATAGAACGCGCGAAGCCGTCCTCGGATATCGCGAAGGAGCGATGCGCGGGACTGTACGCAAGCCTTTTGCGCTGCTGTGACATATCGAAGCTCGGCGCGTACATGGGAGGAGCGGAAGAGCTTCGCGGAGCTGCTTCTCTCGGAGCGGTGAAACGTCTCATACTTGAAACGGCGGATGAGATTTCCTCGGAAAATAAACCAAGGGACACAAGAATTTACAGCTCTTTGATAAAGGATACTATAGATACAATTGATAAAAACATAGAAAACGAAAATCTTTCGCTGAGATGGCTGGCTGGGACAATCCTCTATACAAACGTGGATTATCTCGGAAAGCTGTTTAAAAAAGAAACCGGAAAAAATTTCTCGCATTACGTAATGGAAAAACGCATGGAAATGGCGAAGGAGCTTATCCTCGAAGGCAAGAAGGACAGAATATATGAAGTCGCCGAAAAGGTGGGATACGGTTCGAATTCCCAGTATTTCAGCCAGGTATTTAAAAAGTATACGGGTGTATCGCCCCTTGAGTACAAGGAGTTTGCCAGGCTGATGAGACAAAAAACAGGAAATTAGATATACACAGGTGAAATCTGTTTTGTTAACAAAAAAGACGGATTTTCAACTGTTTATATAAGAGTAAATGCTATATAATTTACTTAAGTTACGCGATTTTATCGCAAGAAATTATTTATGGAGGGATTTACACATGAGTAAGACAATGAAAAAGTTAATCTGTGCGCTCTTGAGCAGTGCTATGCTCTTGACCTCAGTAGGCTTAGTCGGTTTTGCTTCCGAAGAGGCTCCGGCAGCTACAGAGGCTCCGGCTGAAGCGGCAGAAGCTACAGAGGCTCCGGCGGCAGATACTACAGTCACAGCTCCGGGACCCGCGCAGGCAGACAACTCCGCCTATGATAGTGATGATTACTATCGCAGAGCGCTTGAGATGACGTCCGCACTGGGCATTATTTCGGGCTATGAGGATGGAAGCGTTCAGCCGGGAGCTAACGTTACAAGAGCAGAGATGGCGACAATAGTTCTCAATATGCTCAAGATAACGGCGACGGGCGGTTACAGAGGCATATACAGCGACGTTGCTGAAAGTCACTGGGCTGCAACGCAGATTCAGGCGGCTACGGATCAGGGTATTATCCATGGCATGGGCGACGGCACATTTATGCCGGACGGTAACGTTACATATGAGCAGGTATGCGTAATGCTTGTCCAGGCTCTTAACTATGGTGACGAGGCTGTACGTTACGGCGGTTGGAGTAACCACGGTTATCTCAACGTTGCAACAGGCTTGCTTGACTTAACCGACAGCGCTAAGGGCGATGCTGATGCGGCTGCAGAGCGTGGTCTTGTAATCAAGATGGTTTATAATGCTCTTAACGGTCCGTACAAGGAGCAGAAGGGCATAGGTTCTCTCGGACAGCCCGAGTATAACACAAACAAAACTCTTGCTGAGTCAAGATTTGACGTTAAGGAAGGCAAAGGTATTCTGAAGGCTACGGCTACGACGTCTATAGTTAATTCGAAGCTTTTGACAAATCAGATTCTTATTGACGTTGAAGATGACAATAATGACGACGACGAGGGTACGCTTTACGAGACGGCTCTTACAAGTATTGATGATTATGTAGGTGCAAACATTACATATTACTATCAGGACAAGGCTTCTTCGGCGGAGACTGTTCTTACTGTATTCTCAACAGGCAGCAAGACAAAGACCGAAGTGCTTGACATTGAAGATATTGAAGAGTTTTCGGGATTTGATACCGGCGCTCCCGTAATCAAGATGTACAGTTCATCTGATAAGAAATTCGAGACGGATGTAGAACCGACCATTGTTTACAACGGTCAGACAATAACAAACGCTGATCTCGACGAGCTTGACAACAACGACGCGAGAAAGTGGGTTTATGAGTACGAGGATGACGGCTATACAATCAAGAAGGACGAAAACGGAGACGAAGTCAGACATGAAGCTGACATGAACGAGTTCCTCAAGCCCAGGATGGGTTCTGTAAGACTTATAGATACGAACTCTAACGGCAAGTATGAGACAATCGTTGTTGAAAAGTATGAGCAGATGGTTGTAACCGCAGCTACGGCAAGCAGCCTTTCGGGTAAGATTAACGGCGTGAACGAGAGACTTAAGAATCTTGACGATACTGATAAGGTGGTTACTGTTACAAGAGAAGGCGCTGCTGTAAGAGTAAGAAATCTTAAGGCGAATGATGTTGCTTCTCTTAAGAGAGACCTTGACAACGAAGTTATTGATATCGTTGTAACGGCTGAGTCGTTTGAAGGAAAGATTAGCTCGAGAGGTCCTAAGAAGGGCGACGACGATGTTCTTATTACTGTAGACGGTACAAAGTATCCGGTAGACATAAACGCTCTTCCCGATGCTTCTGCAGGTAAGGAATGCATATTCTACACAGACTCATTCGGACGTATCGGTTATATCGAGGCTGCTTCCGCAAACGGAATGCTTGCGTCAGGCGAAGCATATGGCTGGGTTCTGTCGGCATATATGTCGGAGGACGGCGAGAGCACAATGGTTAAGCTGATGACTCAGGACGGCGCGGTTGATTACACTCTTGCTGACAATGTTGACCTTTGGGCACCGGGTGAAAAGACACATGGCAAGACAGACGATGCAGGTGAAAAGATTCAGAATATTCACAGCAAAAAGTCATATCTTAAGACAACGCCGACAAATTATCAGATTAGACTGGTTAAGTTTAAGGCAAATTCAAACAATGAAATCACAAAGATGTACTTTGCGGTTGCTGATACCGCTACGGATGACGAGTCTGCTTTGAGAATCCATAATCAGGACTTCAACGGTATCGGCTACGCGTCAATGGGTAGCTCGGTAGGCGGTTATCAGATTCCTGACGGCATACTTGAAGTTACAACTCCGAATAACGACGTTGATATGAGAAGCGCGTCCAACTATGCATTCGGCGAGGTAACATCTTCGGTATACGTTGTAAGAGAGAACGGTTCTACAAGACACTATGTAATAGGTGAATTTGAGGATGACGTTACTCCGACAATTCTGATTAACTTTGCAACAAGCGCTACGGCTGCGGCGGCATTCAGCGATATGGATAACGCAGGCGGCGGTCCTTCGGCAATGGTTGTTGAGAGTGTTGACCTCGGCTATGACGACGATGATGATGAAGTTTACACAATGAACGGATATATGGCGGGTTCGGAAGCGACGATTAAGACCAACAAGAACACAATCTTTGGTTGGGCGCAGAACAACATGTATTCCGAGAAGAATTTAACCGCAGAAGCACTTTGGACTACCGAAAAGGGTGTTCAGGGAGCTAACGGTAAGAAGCCGGATCAGGCTATTAACGAAGGCGACTTCATGCTTTATAATCCTGACGGAAAGGTTATGATTAAGTTCCTTGATGTTGTTGAACTTGCAAATTATGCTGCTGTATATGATCAAACCGGCAGTGTTGCGGAAGCGGCTAAGGAATTTACGGCAAATCACAATCCGATTGGTCACGATATGTATTCAACATCGCGTGTTCAGTTCTTCTTCGGCAGAATAGTAGATTATGATGCTGAAAGCGCATGGGTACAGATTGATGTAAGTCAAAATGATACACCGGATATCAGAACGCTCGTATTTGATCCTGCAAAGACGATTGATATAGTTGAAGTAAATGGCACAAGAGCGACAATCAATCCTGAAGGCGCAGGTACAGCAGCGGACATTCAGCGTGGTGACTATATGTACATTTCAACGGCTAACAAGGGTGAAATCAACTTTGTTGTTGACTACAGATTCAACTAATCTGTGAAACAAAAAAATCACAACGGACGCGAAAGCGTCCGTTGTTTTTTTGCTTAAAAATGCACACCTTCTGTTGACAAACAACAGAAGGTGTGTTATAATAGCAATAACAGGAAACATTAAATGTTCCGCGATAAAAATTAAGGTAGAAAGAAATTAAATCTACCCCATAAGTATCTGTTATTAGCCTAACAGATACTTATTTTTTTATCCCAAACATAATGACCAAAACAAGCGCAAGAATTGCTTCGAACGCTGCCAATGCCACAATAGCATCATATACGGTCATGCGCTCACCCCCTTATCGGTGGTGTCGGAACAAGTAACATTCCCGCTATGTCATTATAATTATATTATAGCGCAAAATACAGGATTTGTCGATAGTTGTTACATAGTTGTAAAATAAACGAAAAAATCTATATTTTTTTCAAAAAAACTATGGTATTTTTCATCAATATATGATATAATCATAAGATAAAATGAGATAAATATGTTTGACCGGTTAGGGGGACGATTTTTATGAATGAAATCCTGAAAATTTTAGATAACGAAAACGGAAAAGTATCGCGCACACGAATAGCCCAGATGCTCGGAATCGATAAATCCGAGGTTGACGAGAAGATCGCGGAGCTTGAAAAGCAGCATATTATCGTCGGCTACAAGACGATCGTGAACTGGGAAAAAACAGACCGCGAGGTAGTTGACGCGCTGATTGAATTAAAAATCACACCGCAGCGCGGCGAGGGCTTTGACAAGGTCGCCCGTCGGATCTACAAATATCCGCAGGTGAAATCGCTGTTCCTGATGTCGGGCGCGTACGATTTGGCGGTTATGATAGAGGGAAAAACCATGCGCGAGGTCGC
>CANQXJ010000045.1 GCA_947627795.1 uncultured Clostridia bacterium | reverse complement strand
GCGCGTAGTCATTTACGAACGCTATCGACTCGTCGAGCGACTTCGTCAAAATCACGCCGCCGTAGGTGGTGAGGTTCGTTTCTATCCATTCCTTGCGCTTGGGCGATATTTTTTCAAGCTGGCGGTTCACTATCGGGATAACCGCGTCAACTAATTCTCTCGAATGTGTCACGAGAAGCGCCGCGCTGTCCGGTCCGTGCTCGGCTTCTATCATCCAGTCGAGCGCGACCTTTTCGGGATCGGCTTTTTCGTCGGCGAGGACAATTATCTCACTCGGTCCCGCCGGAAGTCCCGCGTCGATCTGGCTTGCGAGAACTCGCTTTGCCGCTGTGGCGTAGCTGTTGCCCGGTCCTATGACCTTGTGGCACTTCGGAATTGTTTCCGTTCCGTACGCGACAGCCGCTATCGCCTGTATTCCGCCCACCTTGTATATTTCCGTGATACCTATAATTTTCGCAGCCGCGAGTATCGCGTCGTCAACCTCGCCCTTTTCGTTCGGGGGCGTTACAACTACGATTTTCGGCACTTTCGCAACGACCGCCGGAATACCGAGCATACACAGTACCGACGGAAAGCTGCCCTTGCCGTGCGGAACGTACAGACAAACGTCAACTATCGGCGTTGTTTTCTCGCCGACCATAAGACCGTCGTCCACCATTGTGAACCACATCTCCTCGGGAAGCTGCTTCTCGTGGAAATCGTAAATGTTCTTGTACGCGTACTCAATAGCCTCGCGCGTTTCCTTATCAAGGCGGTTATAGCCCGCCTCAATTTCCTCGGGCTTTACCTTCATCTGATCCGCCGTAAGCTGAACGCGATCAAACTTCGCCGTGTATTCGAGCACCGCCGCGTCGCCTCGGTTTTTGATGTCGTCGGAAACCTCCTTCGCGACCTTCATCTGCTCGGTTATGTCAAGCTCCGCGCGCTTCATTATGAAGTCGTACTGCTCCTTTGTCATTTTTGAAAGCTCATATATATTGGGCTGCATAGTATCTCTCCTTACATTTTATTTGAATAAATCCTTCATTTTGTCCATGAAGCTCTTTCTCTGCTTATAATTTCCGTCGCTGTCAAATTCTGTTCTGAGCAGCTCCTTCTGTTTTGACGTGAGATTTTTCGGCACTTCAACATTGACCGTCACATACTGGTCGCCGCGTCCGCGTCCGTTCACGTACGGTATACCCTTGCCGCGCAGCCTGAACCGCGTTCCCGACTGTGTTCCCTCGGGTATGTCATACTCGACCACTCCGTCGATAGTAGGCACCTTGAGCGTCGCGCCCAAAGCCGCCTGCACGAAAGATACGGGCATTGCCACGTTTACGTTATTTCCGTCGCGCTTGAAGATATCGTGCGGACGAATTCGTATCGTAACGAGCAAATCGCCGTTAGGACCGCCTCTGTCGCCCGGCTCACCTTTTCCGGATACCTGCATCGTCTGACCGTGGTCTATTCCTGCCGGAATGTTAATTTCAATCGTCTTTGACCTGCGAACCTTACCTGTTCCCCTACAGTCGCGGCACGGTTCTTTTATGATTTTACCCGTTCCGTGACAGTCGGGACAAGTAGTAACGTTCGTCACGTAGCCCAGCATAGTGCGCTGCTGAGTCTGCACCTGGCCTGTTCCGTTACAGCGTCCGCATGTACTCACCTGTGTTCCGGGCTTCGCACCTGTGCCGTGGCATGTTTCGCACGTATCCATTTTTGATATGTTTATGCTCTTTTGGCAGCCGAACGCCGCCTCGTTAAAGCTTATTTCGACATTCTGACGTATGTCCGCTCCGCGTCTCGGACCGTTTCTGCGTCCGCCGAAGCCGCCAAAGCCGCCGAAAATATCACCGAATATGTCTCCGAAATCAAAGCCGCCGAAGCCGCCGTTAAATCCGCCGCCTCCCGCGCCGAAGTTAGGATCAACTCCCGCGTGACCGAAGCGGTCATAACGCTCCTTCTTTTCGGGATCTGAAAGCACCTGATACGCCTCGTTGACTTCCTTGAATTTTTCCTCGGCGGTTTTATCTCCCTGGTTCAAGTCGGGATGATATTTCTTGCTCATTTTCCGATAAGCCTTTTTTATCTCATCGTCCGAAGCGCCCTTCTGAACGCCTAAGACCTCGTAATAATCTCTCTTATCCGCCAATTTTTTCACCTGCCTGATATATTATACTAAATTTGTGGTGGTTTGTAAAGGGGGTTTTTCAATTTACCGCAAACGAGGGCTGTCGGTTAGGACAGCCCCGCATCTGCTTTATTTGTTGTCGTTGTCAACCTCTCTGTAGTCCGCCTCATACACGCCGTCGCCGCCCGGAGCAGCGCCGCCGTTCGGATCAGCGCCCATGTTCGGGTCCGCGCCCTGCGGATTCGCTTGCGAATACAGCTGCTGCGCTATGCTGTAGAACTTCTCCTGCAGCGCGTCCGTAGCCGCCTTGATCGCCGCGCTGTCGTTTGTCGCGAGAGCGTCCTTAACCTTCTGTATCTCGCCCTCTACCATCGACTTCGCGTTCGCGTCAACCTTGTCGCCCGCGTCCTTTAACGCCTTCTCGCACTGATATACGAGAGTTTCCGCGTTGTTCTTTATCTCGACCTCTTCCTTGCGCTTCTTGTCCTCTTCCGCATACTTTTCAGCCTCTTTTACAGCCTTGTCGATGTCCGCGTCGGAGAGATTCGAGGACGCCGTTATCGTAATTTTCTGCTCGTTGCCCGTGCCCAAATCCTTCGCCGATACCTTTACGATACCGTTCGCGTCGATATCGAACGTAACCTCGATTTGCGGAACGCCGCGCGGCGCGGGAGCTATGCCTGTAAGATTAAACCTGCCGAGCGTCTTGTTATACTGCGCCATTTCTCTCTCGCCCTGGAGAACGTGAACCTCAACCGAGGTCTGACCGTCTGCGGCAGTTGAGAATATCTGCGATTTATTTGTCGGGATCGTCGTGTTTCTCTCGATAAGCTTTGTGAATACGCCGCCGAGTGTTTCGATACCGAGCGAAAGCGGAGTTACGTCGAGAAGAAGTATTCCCGTTTCCTCGCCCGTAAGAACGCCCGCCTGAATAGCCGCGCCGACCGCTACGCACTCGTCGGGGTTGATGCCCTTGTTCGGCTCTTTACCCATCTCGTTCTTGACAGCCTCCTGAACAGCCGGAATTCTTGAAGAACCGCCGACAAGGAGAACCTCGTTAATATCGTTCTTCGAAAGATTTGCATCTCTCATCGCGTTTCTGATGCACACGAGCGTCCTGTCAACGAGATCCGACGTAAGCTCGTTGAACTTCGCCTTTGTGAGCGTGATGTCAAGATGCTTCGGTCCCGACTGATCCATAGTGATAAACGGAAGATTTACATTTGAAGTCGTTGTCGTCGAAAGCTCTATCTTCGATTTCTCAGCCGCTTCCTTAAGTCTTTGCATCGCCATCTTGTCGTTTGACAAATCTATGCCGGAATCCTTTTTGAACTCCGCAATCAAATAATCTATAATTCTCTGATCAAAATCGTCGCCGCCGAGATGCGTGTCGCCGTTTGTCGAAAGCACCTCGAATACGCCGTCGCCGATTTCGAGAATGGAAACGTCGAACGTACCGCCGCCGAGGTCGTAAACCATGATCGTCTGGTCCTTGTCGCTCATGCCGTAAGCGAGCGCCGCAGCCGTCGGCTCGTTTATAATTCTCTCGACCTCAAGTCCCGCGATTTTACCCGCGTCCTTCGTCGCCTGTCTCTGCGAGTCGTTGAAATACGCCGGAACTGTGATAACAGCCTGAGTTACCGTCTCGCCAAGATAGCTCTCCGCGTCCTGCTTGAGCTTTGTCAGGATCATAGCGGAAATTTCCTGCGGCGTGAAGCCTTTGCCGTCGATCGTTACCTTATCGCTCGTGCCCATCTTGCGTTTGATCGACATAATTGTTCTGTCGGCGTTCGTTACAGCCTGGCGTTTCGCAACCTGACCGACAACTCTTTCGCCGTCCTTCATAAACGCGACTACCGACGGAGTTGTTCTCGAACCCTCGTTATTGGGGATAACCACAGGGTTACCGCCCTCCATAACCGCTACGCAGCTGTTTGTTGTTCCTAAGTCTATACCTATTACCTTTGCCATTATATAAATCCTCCTTTTGAATATCCGTTTTAATTCGCTACCTTTACCATACTGTGGCGCACTACGCGCTCGTTGTTCAGTATGTAGCCCTTCATCAATTCCTCAACTACCGTGTTGTCGTCCACGGTTTCATCCTCGACGTGCATTACGGCGTTGTGCAGGTTCGGATCGAACTGCTCGCCCTCCGCCTTGATCGGCGTTACACCGAGCTTCGCGAGCGAGTCGGTGAACTGCTTCATCACCATTTCCACGCCTTCCTTGAACTTGACCGCCTCCTCCGAGGTCACCTCGGTTTTGAGCGCTCTTTCAAGATTATCGCCTACCGGCAGGATAGCCGTGACCGCGTCCGCAACAGCGTCCGCATATCGCGCGTCCTTTTCACGCTGAGAGCGCTTTTTGAAATTGTCAAACTCGGCGAAAAGCCGTAAAAACTTGTCGTTTGCCTCTTTGAGCTTTTCCTCAAGTCCCGGTTTTTCGTCCGCCGCCGTCGTTTCTTCCTGCTTCTCGGCGGTTTCCTGTTCAAGATTTTCCTCTATATCCTTCTTAGACACATAATCTCTCCTTCCCTTTTATTCATATGAGATATATTCTTTAAGTATTTTGTCTATTTCGCTTGAAATCCTGTCAAGGCTCGCGAACACCTTCGCGTAGTTCATGCGCTTCGGTCCGATTACCGCGAGCTTTCCCGAAGCTCTGTCGTCGAGCGAGTAATTCACCGTGACTATCGAGCAGTCCTTCAGGATTTCAAGATTGTTTTCCTTTCCTATCCTCGCGCTTATTCCTTCTTCGCCGCCGCCTTCGACAAGCTTTTTCAAATTCTCCTTATCCTCCAGGAAGCCTACCATCTCGCGCGCCTTGTCTATGTCGGCGTACTCGGGATATTTTAAAATAGCGTTCGCGTTGTCAAGATAAATTTCCGCGTCGTTCGGCTCGCTTATCGTTTCATATACGAAATTCAGTATATTTATAAGAACCTTCGCCGGCAGCGAAATCTGCTCGCTTATCTGCTCCTGCAGGCTTTGGATAAGTCCGAAATTTATCTCGTCAGCCTTTAGTCCCGCAAGATTTTTATTAAGTATCTCCGCCAGCCTTACGCAGGACGAATCATCTATTTTCGCGGTCATTATATGGCTTTGCGCCGTGTGAGTTACGACGAGAAGCATTATTTTGTCATACCCAATTTTTACCAAATCTATTTTTCTTATCGTTTCATGCTTCCTCGCCGGAGTGGTTATGAGCGTCGTGTAATCCGTAAGCGCCGATACCATCGCTCCTGCGCGGCGGATCAAATTATCGAGCTGCGTGACGCGCGCCGCGAATACCTGCTGGAGCTGAGCTATCGCTTCAAGCCCTATCTGATAATACTGCATCAGGGAATTTACATAAAATCTGTATCCCTCGTCGGACGGAATTCTTCCGGCTGAGGTGTGCGGCTGAATGAGATAACCCATTTCTTCGAGGTCAGCCATTTCGTTGCGGATAGTGGCGCTTGAGAGACCGAGATTTTCCTTTTTTGAAATCGCTCTCGAACCGACAGGATCGGCTGTGCGTATATATTCGTCAACGATTGCCTGAAGAATTTTCTTTTTTCTTTCGCTTAAATCCATCATCCTCACCGTCCTTTATTTATTAGCACTCATATACCTTGAGTGCTAACAGCTATAAGATACCACCTTTTCCCGTAAATGTCAAGGGGTTATTATAAGTTTTCATAAAAAGTTCATAAATTATCCATAAGAATTATACAAACATACATAATACGGAATTTGACACATCTGTACCGTGCCGCGTAAGGGCGTAATTATCACCCGTTTTTTTCATAAAACCTCCGCTCACAAACCGCTCCAATTCATCGCCGTAAACCGTTTCGATCTCTTTGCCGAACCGGCGCTTGAATTCCTTACGGCTCACTCCCTCGGTCATTCTCAGCCCCATAATCATAAATTCCGAAATTTTATCCTTTTTGCTTAAAACCTCTTCACCGCCGGCGCGGCAGTTTCCCGCGATATAGTCCGATAAATCCGATGTGTTATAAAACCTTTTCCCGTCCGTATACGAATGCGCCGCCGCGCCAAGACCTATATACTCGCGGCACTGCCAGTATTTGATATTGTGCCGGCACTCGAAGCCGTTTTTCGAGAAGTTTGAAATTTCATACTGCTTAAATCCGCGCTTTGCGAGAAAATCTATAGTTTCGGCGTACATTTCTCTGTCCGTATCCTCGTCGGGCAGAATAATTTCGCCGCGAGAGTATTCTCGCTCCAGCGGAGTTCCTTCCTCTATAATGAGGCTGTACGCGCTTATATGCGTAAGCGGCAGCGATACCGCCGTTTCGAGCGTTTTTCCGAGACTTTTCCACGTCTGATCGGGAAGCGCGGTCATAATGTCGGCGTTTATATTTTTAAATCCGGCTTTTGCCAGCTCGCAGACAGTATCATACGCCGTTTTCGCGCTGTGTATTCTGCCTATCGCCGCAAGCTCGTTATCGTCAAACGACTGTATTCCGACGCTTATTCGGTTCACGCCGTTTGACAGCAGCGCGCTTATTTTATCAGCCGTGAGCGTTCCGGGATTAGCCTCGGTTGTGAATTCGCAGTCCGAAGCCAATCTGAATCTTTTCCGTATACCGGATATAAGCCGCTCAAGCTGCTTTGCGCTGAGCACCGTAGGAGTTCCGCCGCCGATAAATACCGTATCTGCCGCCACTCCGGCGTATTCGTCAGCCTCGGCTAAAAGCGCGTCAATGTATTTGCCGAACATATCCTCCGAATTCGGAAACGATACAAAATCACAGTATTTACATTTTTTTACGCAGAACGGTATGTGTATATATAATCCGTACATTTCGGTTCACCTCATGAAATATATCGCGGGCGAACACGGTTCGCCCCTACATGAAATTTGTTATGCGGGCGAACGCGGTTCGCCCATACATGGAATATGCCGGCAGACAAACGTGTTTCGCCGTGACAAAAAACAAGGCTGCTTTTGCAGCCTTGAAATTTATTCTTCTTCGTGGTTGTGGTCATGACCGCAGTCACAGTCGTCGTCGAATTCGATTTCCAGCTCAATCGTTTCGTGGCAGTTCGGACACACGATTTCGTTGTCGTCCTCAAGCATATCGAAATCGATCATAACGTCCTCGCCGCACGCGGGGCACTGAATTTCGAAATAGTCGTCGCCGTCGTCATCATAATCGTCAAAGTCCTCGAGATCGCTGTCCAAGTCCTCATCGTCCTCTCCGTAGATGTCGTCCTCAACCGACGCAAGCTCGTCCTCAATGTCCTCCAAAGCCTCGTCAAGAGCGTCTTGGCGGAATTCAAGCTCGTCCACGGTCTGCGCGATTTCGTCAATAACTTCAAGCATCTTTTTAAGAAGCTTTCCCTCTTCGCTTTTCGGACTTATATCCAGTCCGTCCGCGTAGCCTTTAAGATATGATACTTTTTTTGACAGGTTATCCATGAGTATTCACTCCTTTCAGAAAACCCAATTACTTGTTAACTCTCTCCATGTACTCGCCGGTTCTTGTGTCAACTCTGATTATGTCGTTCATGTCAACAAACAGCGGCACCTGAATTGTAGCGCCTGTTTCGAGCGTAGCCGGCTTTGTGGCGTTTGTAGAGGTATTGCCCGCGAAGCCAGGTTCTGTTTCCGTAATGGCAAGCTCTACGAATGTGGGCGGCTCAACGCCGAAGATGTTGCCCTTATATGACATTACCTTGCACACGTCGTTCTCCTTAACGAACTTCATCTGCTCCTCGATCTCCGACTTCGCGATGTCAACCATATCATATGTTTCGTTGTCCATGAAATGATAGAAATCATCGTCGCCGTAGGAATACGCCATATCCTTTCTGTCGATATGAGCCTCCTCAAACTTCTCGGTCGGTCTGAATGTTCTCTCAACAACGCCGCCGTTTATTATGTTCTTAAGCTTAGTTCTCACGAACGCCGCGCCCTTGCCCGGCTTTACGTGCTGGAACTCCACAATCTGATAAACGTTGCCTTCAAGCTCGAAGGTTCTGCCGTTTCTAAAATCACCTGCTGAAATCATAAAAAATCCTCCTAAATCTTTCGTTAATATACATATATTACTATTTTACTATACCTTACGCAAAAAAGTCAATAGCTTTATTATATTTTGTGCTAAATTCACAAATTAATTTCTATTTTAAGATTTTGCTTATAATCTCCAATATCACCAAATGAACAGGATAATACACATAGAACAGTGTTTTTATCCTTAATTTGCCGCGTTTGCCGTTATAAAGCGCAAGGAGTCCGACCGATACAAGCATCCACAGTGTTTTTCCGTGGCGGTCGAGGTACATCAGAAAAATCCCCGCCGCAAGAGCCGCAAGCTTCGCCCATTTGTTTTTCGGGACATATACAAGCACGGGAACTATCACTCCGAAAAAGCCGTAGTCTATGTGATAATCAAGGCTTTTGAGAAACGGTATTTTCACAAGCTCCTCGCACAGCACCCAATCGAGCGCCAGCGCCAGTACCGGCAAAATCCACGCCGCAGCATTTTTGGACTTCATAGCAAAATCCACCGCATAAATCGTGAGAATCGAAAGGCTGAATGTTATGAATATGCAGCAGTAAAGCCCGTGTTCGACAAACCAGTACGCTATTTGATACAACACACCCAAAAGAAAAATATTCATCAGATATTTCCGCCTGTCATGCGTATACGTGCAGCCCTCGGCTATCATATACGCGAAAATCGGGAACGCGAACCGTCCGATTATGCGCATAAATCCGTACTGCGGGAAGATAAGCATTCCCAAATGGTCGATCGTCATAAACACCAGCGCCATGAGTTTTAAAGCGTTTCCGCTCAGTCCCCATGATCCGTCTTTTTGTCTTAACGCAGTATCCTCCATGATTGAAATGATCCTTTCAGCTAAATTATTAATACAGAAATTGCGGATAAATTATCCGAAGCTTTCAGCGGATTTTTCCCGAATTCTGTTTAATATTATAAACCAAACCCTATATTTTATCTATTGGTTTCATATACATTTTACCTTATATTTTAAATTTTTACAATACAAAAAGATAAGATTTATTAAATAATTTTTCTCTATTTTATGGCTCTAAGTTCGGACGCCGCGGATAAATACTCATTTATCTGCTTTTCCGTTACCGCAGCAGCGTCTCCTCCGCCGAGATATTCGCGCGTCCATTCGACGGTTTTGTCCACGGCTGTTTCTATATCCCATACCGGTTTCCAGCCGAACGCGTTTTTAATCTTGGAGCAGTCGAGCGAAAGGAAACACGTTTCGGACGGGTTTTCGTTATCCGCAAGGCTTTTCCATGATATTCCGCCCCATTTTTCGCAGAATAAATCGACTAACTGTCCGGTTTCGACGCTTTTGTCAGGTCCGATATTGCAGCCGCCCTCGAATGATTTATCCACGTACTGCTTCGCGGCGATCATCAGATACGCGAAAAGCGGCTCGAGTACGTGCTGGTACGGTCTTACCGAGCGCGGGGTGCGCACGGTTATCTCCTCTCCCCTTTCAGCCGCTCTCACGCAGTCGGGGATTATCCTGTCCTTTGCGAAATCTCCGCCGCCTATCGCGTTTCCCGCTCGGGCTGTGGATATTGCCGTCGGTCGGTCCGCAAAAAAGCTGTTTCCGTAGCTTTGCGTGACGATTTCCGAACAGGACTTGCTACCCGCGTACGGATCAAAACCGCCCAGCGGCTCGGTTTCGTTTAAGCAGCCGTCCGCGCTTTTATAAACCTTGTCGGTGGTGACGTTAAGAAACGATTTTACGTGATCCGACTGCCTTACACATTCGAGAATATTCACCGCGCCCATAACGTTTGCTTCGTACGTGTATCTCGGGCTTTTAAAACCCTCCCCGACGATCGGCTGCGCCGCGAGATGGATCGCTATTTCGGGCTTCGCTTCGTCAAACGCCTTCTTTAATCTGTCAAAATCGCGTATATCGCCGATAACCGAGCGTATTCCTTCACCGGCGTGTGAGAGCGTAAACATATTCGGATTTGTCGGCGGCTCTAAGGCGTAACCGGTTACATCAGCGCCCGCCATAGTCAGGATCTTGCAGAGCCAGCTTCCTTTAAATCCTGTATGCCCCGTAAGAAATACGCGTTTTCCCGCGTAAAAATCAAAAATATTTTTCATAAAACAATGTCCCCGTTTTTTATTAAAACAGGGCTGTCACATTTGAAATACATTGCCGCCGGTCAACCGGTGTCTTTTTGTATGCCGCAACGGGCGGCCAATGACCGTCCCTACGAACGCAACCGCAGCGGGCGGCCGATGACCGCCCCTACGGACGCAGCATAATGTATTCAAATAACAGCCCCGTCAAATTCAATCAGTTTTTGATCTGCGCCGCGACAACGCTCTCGCCGCAGTAAATGCTTCTGAGCTTCGGCTTTTCTATCTTGCCCGTCGGGTTCCTCGGCACGTCCGCGAATATGATCTTATGCGGGCGCTTGTAGCGCGGAAGCCCCATGCAGAATTCGTTTATTTCTTCCTCGGTACATTCGTAGTTGGGCTTTAGCTCTATGATCGCAGCCGCTATCTCGCCGAGACGCTGATCCGGCAATCCTATTACCGCGACGTCCTTTATCGCGTTATGAGCGCGCAGGAAGTCCTCTATCTGAACGGGATAGAGATTCTCGCCGCCCGAGATTATAACGTCCTTCGCGCGGTCCACGAGATATATAAATCCGTCCTCGTCCTCCTGAGCCATATCGCCAGTGAGAAGCCAGTCGCCCTTTAAAACCTCTTTTGTCGCGGCTTCGTCGTTGTAGTAGCACGTCATAACGCCTGGACCTTTAACGGCAAGCTCGCCAACCTCGCCCTGCTTTACGTCGTTAAAGTCGGGATCGACAATTCTTGTTTCCCAGCCGTAGCCCGCCTTGCCTATAGCGCCTACCTTGTGGATATTTTCAACTCCGAGATGAACGCAGCCCGGACCTATAGATTCGCTCAATCCATAGTTTGTATCGTACTGATGATTCGGGAACACCTTTTTCCAGCGCTTTATAAGACTCGGCGGCACAGGCTGTGCGCCTATGTGCATAAGTCTCCACTGACTGAGCTCGTATTTGCTCAAATCAATGCTGCCGTCCTCTATTGCGTCGAGAATGTCCTGCGCCCACGGCACGAGCAGCCATACTATCGTGCATTTTTCCTCCGAAACGGCGCGCAGGATCCATTCGGGCTTTACGCCTTTTAAAAGCACCGCGCGGCTGCCGGAGATAAGGCTTCCGAACCAGTGCATTTTCGCACCCGTATGATACAGTGGCGGTATGCAGAGGAACACGTCGTCATGCTGCTGAGAGTGATGCGCCTGCTCAACCTTGCACGAGTGCATAAGGCTCGTGTGGTTGTGCAGAATAGCCTTCGGGAAACCCGTCGTTCCCGACGAGAAATATATCGCCGCGTCATCATCGTCGGTGATCTCAACGTCCGGCGTGATCGAGCGCATGAATTTTACGAGATAATCATAGCTTTCCGCGAATGTCGGGCATGCTTCGCCGACATAGAACACCTGCTTAACACGCGGGATCTTATCGCATATTTCTTCGACTCTGCCTATAAACTCCGGTCCGAACACGAGCGCGTCCGATTCGGAAAGCTCCAGACAGTATTTGATTTCCTCCGCCGTATAGCGGTAATTGAGCGGCACGACGACCGCGCCCGCCTTCAGTCCGCCGAAATATATCGGCAGCCATTCGAGGCAGTTCATCAAAAGCACCGCCACCTTGTCGCCCTTTTTAATTCCGCGGCTCAAAAGCAGGTTCGCGAAGCGGTTGGCGCGCTTGTCAAATTCCTTCCATGTGATTTCCTGTCTGCCGCTGAGCATCGGATTTGTTTCGATAAGAGCGTACTCGCGCCAAGTCACGCGCGCTTTTTCCATGACGGTAGGATTTATTTCAACCAGCGCCGTCTCCTCGCCAAGCTCGGCGGCGTTTCTTTCCAGTAGTTTTGTTATAGGCATAATTTTATCTCCCTTTTTATTCTTCCTCTTTATTCGCGAAAACGCCCGCGAGGAATTTGTCGTCGAATTTCTTTGTGAATGCCGATACGATAGGTACGACTATGATAGAAACAGCCATAGCCGCGACGCCCATCTCAGGCGCTTTCGACGAGGCAACCTTGAACGCCGCCGCGAATGTGTCCGCGTTTGCCGTAGCCGTGAGCACGATAGTTGTAACCGCGACCGTAAGGAAGCCCGCGATCATGCCTGCCCACGCGCCCGCTTTTGTCGTTTTCTTCGAGTACAAGCCCCAAATGTACGGACCTATGAAGCAGCCGGACACAACGCCCCAGCTGAACGACATTATGTTAACTATAATAGTAATGTTCATCGTCGCGAATATGTACGAAAGCGCAACGAACAGCAGGCAAAGACCTCTCGTTAAAATCATCTGATTTTTCGGGTCATAATTCTTCTTGACCGTCGGAACGAGGTCGACCGAGATTGCCGAAGCCGAAGTCAGAACGATTGACGAAAGCGTTGACATCGAAGCCGAAAGCAATAATATAAGTATAACCGCGAGAATAATCGTAGTGCCGATATTCGGGTCGCCAAGAGCCGTAAGGAGCGTGTTCGGGATAACCGAGTCAACGCCGCCCTCGGGGAGCTGATTGTTCAGAACCAGTCTCGACAGCGAGCCGATGAAGTACGCGCCGCAGCCGATTATGAGCGAGAATACCGTAGCAACGATCGTCGCCTTCTTTATTGATTTAACGTCCTTAATAGCGTAGTATTTGCTTACCATCTGAGGAAGTCCCCATGTGCCGAATGATGTGAGCATGATGTTGACGCATAGGAATTTCCAGCTTGCGCCGCCCCAAATGCTCGTGATCTGCGCGCCCGTTATACCGTCGCCGTTATCGGGGATAGCGCGTAAATTAGCCATTAAATTGCCGAAGCCGCCTACGTTCGGGCTTGCGGTGATAGCGATGACCATAGCGAAAACGCCGACGATCATGATAATGCCCTGAACGAAATCTGTATAAGCCGTCGCGACATAGCCGCCAAGCACGAGATAAACAGCCGTAAGAGCCGCGATTATCAGAAGCCATACGTTAGTCGAAACGCTCGGGAAAATCGTCGTGAACATCGAGCTTAAGCCCTTGTAAACAGCCGCGCTGTACGGCACGAGGAACACGAAGATTATAACAGCCGCGAATAATTTGATAGGCGTGCAGTTATATCTCGCCTCGAAGAATTCCGGCATTGTTTTAACGCTCAGAGTGTGCGTCATTGTACGTGAGCGCTTCGCAAGCAGCAGCCATGCCACAAGGCAGCCGAGTATCGCGTTTCCGATACCTATCCAAATCGAGCCGAGACCTATATTCCAGCCGTGCTGACCCGCGTAGCCGACGAAAACGACAGCCGAAAAGTACGCCGTTCCATACGCGAACGCCGACACCCACGCGCCTATTTTTCTGTTGCCGAGCAAAAATCCGTCAATACTCTTTGTTCTTCTTGTGCTGATTACTCCGATAAAAACCATTATAAGCGCGAATACTACAAGCGCGATAATGGTAACAACTTGTGTTTGATGTAAACTTTGTTCCATGATAAAAAATCCTTTCTTCCGTTTTACTTTTTTGAACCGTTTCCGCTCGCGCGGAACACCATGTTACAAATACTACATCAAATATTATACTATATTATTTAAAAAAAGAAAAGGGGTTTTTTTATTTTTGTTAGTTTTGGTTAAAAAAGCAATGCAAATCTGTTACATATGAACAAAAGGAGGGATTGATTTTAATTTCATATTATGTTATACTTTAGATTAGAATAAATTAATTATCAGGGAGATTAAAAAAATGGCATATACCTTCAGCGGCGGTATCAGTTACAGGCATCTGCCCGCGTATTTAAGACGCCTTCCCCTGCGCGATATGTCCGACTGCGGCGAATACGTGTATTTTACAAAGCAGAATGGCTCGGAGCTTAATCTGCTCGTATCGGAGGGCGATAAAGTGCGCGTTGGAGATAAATTAGCCGACGAGGAAAACTACGGTATGCTTCCGGTGCGAAGCTCCGTGTCTGGCACGGTGGCACGTATAGAAAACCGAGTGCATACGAGCGGTCATATAGAACAGGCGGTCGTAATCGCGAGCGACGGTTTATTTTCCTTAAGCGAAAATATCACTGTCCCTTCTGGAAATCTCACTCCTCTCGAAAAGCTGTGGCTCATACGCGAAGCGGGCGCAGCTGAGGACGACGGATTCCCCACTCATGTTCTTATAGGCAACAGACGCGCGATGGACTATCTCATTTTAAACGGCGCGGAATGCGCTCCATACTCATGCTCGAATTTCCGAAGGATTACCGAAAATACTGATGAGGTAATGGACGGATTTATGAACGCTCTTGACATAATAAACGCAAGATACGGTATAATAGCGCTCGATTCGTCAATGCGGGACGCGAGGATGAGAATTAAAAAGCATATCCGCTACAGCAGCAAGCTGAAAATTATAACGGTAAAGAATAAATTTCCGCAGAATAACGAAAAAATACTGACAAAAACGATAACAGGCAGAACCGTGCCGCCTATGCGCTCGTGCGCGGATATGGGAGTAACCGTTCTGAGCGTTGAAGCGGCGTACAATATTTCGGTCGCTCTGAATACAGGAATGCCGGTCTTAACAAAGCCCGTAACGGTATGCGGCAAATCAACGGTTAATCCGGCAAATATAAACGCCCGCATAGGCACGCCGATTTCCGAGCTGTTCAACAGCTGCGGCGGCTTCAACACTGAAGCGCCGAAAATAATATACGGAACTCAATTCTACGGCACGGTATGGGATAGGCTCGACCTTCCCGTAACATCTGCAACCGCCGGCATAGCGGCTGTTCCCGTAATACCGAAAAATGTGTCTGAAATGTATCTGCAATAAAAAGCAGGTCGCACCGCTTTCGCGGGCGACCTGTTTTTTTACTGCCGGAGCGCGGTAAAATCTTTGTTTTACCACACTCTTCGGCTTATGCATCATTCATTGGGATTCCACTTTTCATCGCCGTTTTCACTCACAAAATCATGAGCATTCGTCGCTTCCATAACATTGTAGTAAGCCCAATGCGTATCATTTATGTCGGCAAAGCTGTTAAGCTGTCCGGCATTAGTTTTTATGTATGCCTTATCAGGCACGCGTCCAAGCACATTATTAACTATCGTAGCCGCCTCGGCTCTGGTTACATTTGCATTCGGAGCAAAGGTTTTATCGTCATAGCCGTTTATCCAGCCGAAGTCAAACGCTGTCGTAACGACGTCATTGAACCAGTCGCCCTCATTTACGTCAATAAACTGATTGCCTCCGGTTTCCGTACGGTTCGCAAAGCGTACTACTATTGATACGAGTTCCGCGCGCGTAACCGTTCTTTCCGGCTCATACAATCCGTCTCCTATACCCGAAATAACTCCGAGCGACGCAAGCGTATTCACCGCCTTTGCATACCACGCGCTGCTGTCTACATCTGTGAACTGAACTGTCTGCTGTACGTTCTTATTCTTGAGCAGATTATAGAACATCTGCGCAATCTCGCTCCTCTTCATATTGTTATTCGGAGCAAACGTACCGTTTTCATATCCGTTCAGGTATACAATGTGCGCATCTGTTATAAGCATTTCCGATATTTCCGGTACAACATTATCGTTGTGCGGAGCATTTGTCGCTGCGGGTTCGGATGTTGCAGCCGGAGCTGATGTTGCATCAGGTGCGGTTGTTGCTTCGGGTGTGGTTGTTGCTTCGGGCGCAGCCGTCGCCTTAGGTGTGTCTGTAGGCTTCGCACCTGATGATGACGGTTTGAATCCTCCGCCTCCTCCGTTGCCGGAAGTACTCGGTGCCCTTGTAGGAGCAGGCGTTGCTGTTGCCGCGGGCGTCGGCGTTGCAGTCGGCTGTCCGGTCGGCTGTTCTGTCGGCTGTCCGGTCGGCTGCTCTGTAGGCTGTCCGGTCGGCTGTTCTGTAGGCTGTCCGGTCGGCTGCT
>CANQXJ010000044.1 GCA_947627795.1 uncultured Clostridia bacterium | reverse complement strand
CCAAAACACCTTTTAATTTTCGAAAAACCCAGTATTTATGCGGTGTTCAGCCGTTTCGTACATCATTCCCACTCAATAGTAGCCGGCGGCTTTGATGTAATATCGTAGACGAGGCGGTTGACGTGTTTGACTTCGTTTACTATTCGGTTGGACGCTTTTTCCAGCACATCATACGGGATCCGCGCCCAATCGGCGGTCATAAAGTCGGTCGTTGTAACTGCGCGCAGCGCCAGCGTGTAGTCGTATGTACGCCCGTCGCCCATTACGCCGACGCTTCGCATATCGGTAATCACCGCAAAATACTGGTTAATATCGTGCTCCAGCCCCGCGTTTGCAATCTCCTCGCGGAAAATCGCGTCCGCGTCGCGGAGTATTTCGAGCTTGTCCTTCGTGATTTCGCCGATTACTCTTACTGCCAAGCCCGGTCCCGGGAACGGCTGACGCCAGACGAATTTTTCCGGCAAGCCAAGCTCTATTCCGAGCTGCCTTACCTCGTCCTTAAACAAGTCGCGCAGCGGCTCGATTATTTCTTTAAAATCAACGTGCTCCGGCAAGCCGCCGACGTTGTGGTGGCTTTTTATCGTCGCCGCGTCGCCCGCGCCGGACTCGATCACGTCCGGGTAGATCGTGCCCTGCACGAGGAAATCCACTTTGCCGATTTTCTTCGCTTCCGCCTCGAAAACGCGGATAAACTCCTCCCCTATTATCTTGCGCTTTTTTTCGGGTTCGGTCACGCCCGCAAGCTTACCCAAAAATCTGTCCTGCGCGTTCGCTCTCACCAAATTTATATCGAATTGCTCCCTGAAAAGAGTTTCAACCTCGTCGCCCTCGTTTTTCCTGAGCAAGCCGTTATCAACAAAAACGCATGTCAGCTGCTTTCCTACCGCCTTATGCAGCATTACAGCCGCCACGGACGAGTCAACTCCGCCGGACAGCGCGCAAAGCACCTTGCCGCCGCCGATTTTTTCGCGCAGCGCCTCGATCGAGCGTTTCGCGAAATCGCTCATTACCCAGTCGCCTTTGCAGCCGCAGACATTATAGAGGAAGTTTCTCAGCATTTCCTTTCCGCGCACAGTGTGGTTTACCTCGGGATGGAACTGCACCGCGTAGAGCTTCTTTTCCTCGTTCTCGTACGCCGCCGCGGGGCAGCTTGCCGTTGAGGCGGTAATTTTGAAGCCTTCGGGGACTTTTGAAACAAAATCGGTGTGGCTCATCCAGCAGACCGTGTTTTCCTCGATTCCGTCAAACAGCTTGCTCGGACTGAGCTTTATTTCGGTCTTGCCGTACTCGCGCTTGTCGGCGGTTTCAACCGTGCCGCCCAGCGCCTGAGCCATAAGCTGGTTGCCGTAGCAGATGCCGAGAACGGGCACGCCGAGTTTGAAAATTTCCTCGTCGCACTTCGGTGCGTTTTCCGCGTAGACGCTGTTGGGGCCGCCGGTGAAAATAATTCCCGCCGGATTTTTCGCTTTGATTTTTTCAATATCTGTACTGTACGGCAATACCTCGCAGTACACGCTGCACTCGCGCACCCGGCGGGCGATAAGCTGATTGTACTGACCGCCGAAATCGAGTACGATTACTGTTTCATTCTGCATAAGAGCAGCTCCTTTCACAATAATTAAACCTGTATTTGCCTGAATTTACGATAAATGTATTATAACATCAATACGCACGCTTTTCAATACTTTTTTGTAAATACGGCAAATAAAAAATACACGCGAAAAAGGGACGCAGTGCGCCGCCCCTTCCGCTTGCCGATAAAACATCTTAATCGAATAACGGGAATTTTTTTCTTTGAACAATTCTGTTTTTATTTGATTTGCAGTCTGATTTTGTCCGCGACCATCGCGATAAATTCGGAATTGGTCGGTTTGCCTTTGCCGGTATGGATCGTGTAGCCGAAAATATCGTTCATCGTTTCCGGCTTTCCGCGCGTCCACGCAACCTCTATCGAGTGACGAATAGCACGCTCTACGCGGCTTGCGGTGGTGTTGTACGCCTTCGCTATTTCCGGATAGAGCTGCTTTGTGATGAAGTTGAGCAAGTCCATATTCTCAACAACCATCATAATTGCGCTTCTGATGTACTGATAACCCTTGATGTGCGCGGGCACGCCGAGTTCGTGAATGAACTCGGTAACGAGCGCCTCAAGATCAACCTCGTCCGAAGCGTCCGCGCTTGCGGCGGGTTTCACTGCCGGAACACTCAGAACCGACTTCTGCGGATTGGCAATGTCGCGGATGGTTTCGCAAACGCGCTCGAACGGCTGGGGCTTGAGCAAATAGTAGTCAGCGCCGGCGCTTATAGCCGCCTTAACCGTGCGCGGCAGAGCCGAAATCGAGAATGCAATGTACACGGGGCGTTTGTCGAGCTTGACGTTTTGCAGCTTTTTAAGCACCCCAAGCCCGTCGAGCTTCGGCATAACCATGTCAAGAATTACAGCGTCCGGCATGGTTTCGATAATCAGCTTATACGCCTCGTCGCCATCTGCGGCAATCGCTGCAAGCTCCATGTCGCTTTCGGATTTGATTTGACTTGCCAGTTCCTCGGCAAATTCCACATTGTCATCTGCAATCAAAACAGAAATTTTCTTGTTCATTGAAAAATTCCCCCTCTCTTACAAATTTTTGCAGACTGTTTTATATATTTTTATACAAGGAAACAAACGTGTTTCCTTAATATACCATATATTACCATATTTTGGGAAATAAATCAATAGTAAATTGTAAAAAAATTCCGTTTTTCTATATTAAGTTGTCAATTAGCTGTAAAGGTCATCATCCGTAACCTCAATTTCACCATGCTCGCTTTCATAACGGGCAATTTCCTTTTGAATAAGATAGTCAATAAGGTTGGCTACAGAGCGGACCTCGCTTTTTGCTATTTTTTTAAGCTTTGCATTTGATTCGGGAGTAATTCTAACACTTAAATTTACTTTTGAAGTAGCCATATATGCACCTCCTAGTAATATCATTATACAATGATTATAGAATTAGTAAACGTGATAACTACCTTTAAAATACGCACATATTAAATTTAATAAGAATGCATTTTTTACAATGTAAAAAAAGATTTAATTTTAAGAAAAATTGTTGAAATTTTGATGAAAAAATTTTGAAACATAAAAATAGTTTCGTAACATTGGAAAGCCGAGAAAATCATCCGTATAATAACGGCTTGTCCCGACCGGTAATCTTTTTGTAACAGATACATAATAATATGGATAATGATTTGAAAAGATATGGATATTGAATTGAAATAAGGAAAATAATATAATATTAGCAGTATATAATATATAATCGGAGGATAAAGGGTATGTTATGTAAAAATTGCGGGGCTAATATCCCCGACGGCTCATTAAAGTGCGAGTTCTGCGGCGCGGTTCTGTCTCAGGAAGATAACGATAAGAAGAACAGCGATAACAAAAATGTATTTGACGAAAACGAGCAGAAGCGTCGTGAACAGGTAAATAAAATGATGGCGGAAAAGCAGAAGCAGCTTTCCGAAATAGAGCAAAGAAGAATAGAAAAAAGACAGCGTCAGAAAAGGCAGCGTATTGCCGCAATCGGCGCTATATGCGCCGGAACGATAGCGGCGTGCGGAATAGGCGGATATTATGTTCAGAGGGGAATAAACGAAAATGAAAATACCCTTATTATAACGCCCGCGCCGACCGGCGCGGCGGGCGCATCCGCTGTGCCTACAATAATGCCGACCCCGCAGCAGACAGTTCCCGTATTGACTCCGCAGCCCGCGGTGGATGAAAATTCATCAGAAACCGCTAACTGGACTGCCGTTGACAGGGATTCATCAAGCGGCGGCTCGTCGTCGGGCGGAAGCTCTTCATCGGGAGGCTCTTCATCGAGCGGAGGCTCGTCGTCGGGAGGCTCTTCATCGAGCGGAGGCTCTTCGTCGGGAGGAAGTTCATCATCGGGCGGAAGCTCTTCATCGGGAGGAAGTTCATCATCGGGCGGAAGCTCTTCGTCAAGCAGCTCGTCATCAAATAATGCGTCGCCAATTGCCGCTAACGGCAATATTAACGCGGCGCTTGCTACGGGCGGAGAGGTTATAAATAATAACGGTAAAAATATTATGTCGTTTAACATTGACGGAAAAACGTATTACGCAAACGTGTCGTCAGGCAGCACAACGGATCAGATTAAAGGACAGAGCATGACCGTGTCCGCAAAACCGACAAGCGACAAATATAACGGAAATACCATATATGATATAAATTCGCTCACATATTATAACGGCGATGACTATATTCTGCCGGATTCGGGAACGAAGCTTGTAACTAATAAGGATATAGAAGGCTTCACAAAGGAAAAGCTCGGATACGCCAGAAACGAAATATACGCGCGCCACGGACGTAAGTTCCAAATGAAGGAGTACAAGGAATATTTCGAATCAAAATCATGGTACAAGGAAAATCCGAACTATAACTATGAAGATGATAACAGCAATTTAAATTCAATTGAGTCAAAGAATGTAGAATTCCTGCTCAGCGCCGAAAAAAGCAGATAAAATCCGCTCGGCGGAGTATATCATGAGCGCCTTTCGGGGCGCGGTACCATCCGAAAGCAAGAAGGTCACCCGCAAAAGCGGTGTGACCTTCTTTTTATGAAAAAATTTCAGACATATCTTATGATTTTATATTGTATTCAGATTTTCAAGAAATTTTCCAGCATCTTCATACCCTTCGGCGTAAGCACCGATTCGGGATGGAACTGTATTCCGTATACCGGACGCTCCGCGTGCTTAACTCCCATAATGCAGCCGTCGTCGCTGCAGGCTGTAATCTGAAGCGCATCGGGCAATGTGCCCTCATCAATCACGAGCGAGTGGTAGCGTCCGACCTCGGCTGAAAGACCTATTCCGTCAAACAGACGACACTCATTGTTCAGCATCACAACATCGCTCTTGCCGTGCATTATGCGCGGCGCGTGGACTATTTTCGCGCCGAACGCCTCTCCGATTGCCTGATGTCCGAGGCATACTCCCAAAATCGGAATATCTCCGGCGCGCTTTACAAGCTCAACGCATATGCCCGCGTCGGCGGGATAGCCCGGGCCCGGGGATAGGATAATACGCTCGGGCTTCTTCGCAAGTACCTCGTCTACCGTGATTTTGTCGTTTCTGTAAACCTCGATATCGGGATTGAGCGTTCCGATGTACTGGTAGAGGTTATACGTGAACGAGTCGTAATTATCAATCATCAAAATCATATTATATCACCCGCTTCCTCTATTGCTCTCAAAACCGCCGAAGCCTTGTTTACCGACTCCTGATACTCGTTTTCGGGGATCGAATCATACACGATTCCGCCGCCCGCCTGTACGTACGCTTTGCCGTTTTTGAAAAGACCGGTGCGGATCGTGATGCAGCTGTCGAAGCTTCCGTTAAAGCTGATATAGCCTATCGCTCCGCCGTAGGACGAGCGCTTGTTTTTTTCAAGCTCGTCGATTATCTCCATCGCGCGGATTTTCGGCGCGCCCGAAAGAGTGCCTGCGGGAAGCGCGGACGCGAGCGCGTCAAAGCAGGTTTTATCGCTTCTCAGCTTTCCTTCGACGTCCGAAATTATATGCATAACGTGCGAGAAACGCTCCACGTATTTGAACCGCGTCACCTTGACCGAGCCGAATTCACTGACCTTGCCTATGTCGTTTCTTCCGAGATCCACAAGCATTGTGTGTTCAGCGATCTCCTTTTCATCGGCGAGCAGCTCCTTTTCAAGAGCGATGTCCTCCTCGATCGTCTTGCCGCGCGGACGTGTGCCCGCGATAGGACCTGTCTGAACGACGCCGTTCTCAACACGCACAAGCATTTCTGGAGACGCGCCTACTATCTGGTATTCGCCGAAGTTTAAATAATACATATACGGCGACGGATTTATGAGCCTTAACGCGCGGTAGGTGTTGAACGGGCTTACCGACGTTTCAACGGAAAATCTCTGCGATAACACTACCTGGAAAATGTCGCCGTTCTTTATATATTCCTTCGCTTTCTCGACGTTGGCGCAGAATTCCTCCTTTGTCATGTTTGACTTGGGTGCCGACGGCTCGCGGTACTGCCGTTTTTCTCTGACTGTCAGCGCGGATAAATCAGCCATTTCAAGCTGTATGTCCATAAGCCTGTCAGCCGCCTTGCGGTACTGCGTCTCTATGTCGCCTTCGGCGTGGATATTTACGATTATTACTATTTTCTGCCTCTTGTGGTCAAACGCGATAATCTCGTCCGTAAACATAAAATGCATATCGGGAATATGCAAGTCGTCCTCGGGAATGTTCGGAAGATTTTCGTATTGGCGGATTATGTCGTATGCAAAAAATCCGACCGCGCCGCCGTTAAACGACGGTATATTATCGAGCTTCGGCGCTTTATACCGCTCCACGAGCCTGCGAAGCTCCTCCATGGGTTTTCCTTCGTACGTTTCCGTTTTGCCGGAATAGTCCGTTATTGTTACCACATTTCCGTAATTTTCAAAGCTTATAAACGGATTGCGTCCTATAAATGAGTAACGCGCCGTCACCTGGCTGTCTCCTATACTTTCCAAAAGGAAGCAATCGCGCTCCGTCTGCATTCGTTTGAACACGCTTATGGGAGTGTCCATATCGGCATAACACTCGACCGTAAGCGGAATTATATTATATTCCTCCGCGAGCGATTTAACTTCATCAAGAGTTAAGTTATACATCAAATCACCTTCCAATCATATTTTACCGTATCAAATAAAAATGCCTTTTCTCTGATCAGGACAGAAAAAGACACAGAAATATTCCTCTTATTAAATAAATCTCGTCTCATCTCATCTAAACTAATCTAATCTCATCTCGTCTCAGATAACTATATCTGCACAGACAGTATATCAGGGTTTTGTTTTTTTGTCAAGATGTTATTCTATTTTTAATAATATGCGGGGGTGAACGAATTCGCCCCCGCAAACCCTTTTATATAATCTTAACCGCATGGCGCGTGGCGTGGCAGCTTATGTTTACCGCTGCGGGAAGCCCCGCTATATGCGTGGGATATGTTTCTATATTTACAGCCAAAGCGGTTGTTGTGCCGCCCATACCCTGCGGCCCTATCCCTAATTTATTTACACGTTCAAGCAGTTTCTTTTCCAAATCGGCGTAGAAAGGCTTCTCGTTCGGCACGTTTATATCGCGCGTCAGCGCTTTTTTCGCGAGAACCATAGCCATGTCCGCAGTGCCGCCTATGCCTACTCCCACAACCATCGGCGGGCACGGATTGGCTCCGGCTTTTCTTACAGTTTCCGTTACAAAATCTATTATCCCATCCAGTCCGTCAGAGGGATTGAGCATTTTAAGCGCGCTCTTGTTTTCGCTTCCGAAGCCCTTCGGCGCGAATGTGAGCTTTATTTTATCGCCCTTTACGAATTTACAGTAAATAACGGCGGGAGTGTTGTCCTTCGTGTTTACGCGCTCAAGCGGGTCGCCGACTACGGATTTTCTAAGATACCCCTCGGTATAGCCGAGTGCTACACCTTTGTTTATCGCGTCGTTTAAAGTGTCGTCCTCAATCAGAACCTCGTTTCCTACCTCCGCGAAAAACACCGCCATGCCGGTGTCCTGGCAAATGGGCACTTCCTTTTTATCGGCTATTTCCGCGTTCTTCAAAAGGTTTTCGAGAACGCCGCGCGACACCGCCGATTTTTCCGTTTTAACGCCGTTTTCGAGCGCGGACTTTATATCGCCGTTTATATGGCAGTTCGCGCTTATGCACATATCGCGCACCGCGTTTACTATTTCTTCCGATTTAATAATTCTCATATGACCTCACCCTTCAAAATCACAGCAGCACCCAACTGTCAAACCATTTCAGGAAATGATTCGCGTAGTCCACCGAGCACGGATGTCCCGAAAGAACGGGATAGAACATCACGAACAGCGCTATAACGAGCGCCGAATACGCGAACGCGCCGTATATGACCTTCTTTTTATCCTTGTCCTTTGCCTCCTCATAAATAAGATATATCGAATATCCCAGCATCATTACGATAAACGGAACGCAGGGGAAATAGTGGTAAATGAATGTCAGCCTTGTAATCGGTATCCACGGAATGAGCTGAGACAGATACGCAATTACCAGGAACAGCGCGCGCTTGTCCTTCTTTGTAATCGCCGTATAGAGCATATAGAAGAATGCCGGTATTCCGAGCCACCACACAAGCGGATTGCCGAAGGCGCTTATGCCTTCCTTAACTCCTTCTGAGACAGTTCCGCTGTAATACCATATCGGACGCTTCATTATAATCCATTCATACCAGCGCGACGAGTAAGCGTGCGTAGAACCGAGAACGGTGCTGCTGTGGTAAACATACATCGCCCTCTGATTTTCCAAAATTGAATTGCCGCCTCCGCCGGTACATGTTGAATTAAGATACGGTATATATGACAAGCAATATATTACTAACGGCACCGCGACAAAGAATATACAGCACCAGCCGAGCGTTTTAAGCATATTCGGCGTGAACGCATCAATGAGCTCTTTGTATTCCTTCGGGTGTTTTTTTGCCTTTAAATATTCATTGTAGCGCTGATAGAGCGTCAGGAAGAATATTATCGCAAGTCCCGCTCCGGCGTATAGTCCCGTCCATTTGCATGCTATCGCAAAGCCGAATGAAACTCCCGACAGTGCAAGAGGCACAAACGTCTTTTTAAGCGGCGTGTCATAGAAGCTCATAGTCGTATACTTGTACATGAACAAATACATAAGCATTATGAAGAACGTAACATATACATCTATCGTCGCAATTCGCGTTTGGACGAAATGCATGAAGTCGAACGTGAATAAGATACACGTTACAATCGCGAGCCATGTTTTATTGAAGAAACGCTTCGCGAACATATAAATAATCGGGACCATAATTATGCCGAATACCGTTCCGGCAATTCTCCAGCCGAACGGACACATACCGAATATCAGTATGCCGAGAGCGATGAACACCTTGCCGAGCGGCGGGTGTGTCCATTCGTATACTGGCAGACCATGAACGAATTCATAACCGGTGCGTCCGTGGTAGATTTCGTCAAAGTATGTGCTGTTTCTGAAGGTTTTGCGGTCCGGAACCATTTCCTGCTCGTCAAACATTGCCGAAATTTTTGTATCTGACACGTTTGCCGGTTCAATCAGATTTCCGCTTCCGTCAAGTATGGCAAGCTCTTTTATGTCAAGTCCTTCCGTGTTTTCTGTGGAAAGAGTTATATATCTTACGGAAGCGTCTACGTTGTGCTCCTCCCAGCAGAATACCGAACCGGACTTGTATGTTTCTTCTTTAACTACCGAGTTTGACGCGTTTTTGTATTCGGCTTTAAGAACGTTTCCGTCGTGCAGATGGTACGATCCGAGATAGAATTTGATTTTTGAAACCTGCTGCTCCGAGCCGAGATCAACCGTTACAGGATTGTTGACAAGCGACACATGCGTCTGCGGAGCGTACATATCGCCGAGATCATAGAGCGCTATACAGGAGTAAACCGCAGTTATTACAACCATAGCTATAATGTCGGCGCGGGTGATTTTAGACAAAATCTTGCTCTTTGCAGGAGAGAAGCCGACGCGCACCGGAGCAGTCTTTCGCTGCTCGGTATTTTTTACGGCGGCCTGCTTTTTATCCTGAGCTTTAAGGTCGGCATTTACCGCAATTCTGTTCCCCGCATACTGCGTTACGGAAATATACATGAAATACGCGAATATGGCTATGTTTATTATTGAAGCAACCACTATGACCGGGCTTTTGAAATACACGTTTATATCCTGCTGGTATATGAAAAGCACCCACGCGGTATTGAAAAACTGCGAAAGCATGAAAAGTATATAAAGCGCGTAATTGCGTATCCTCGGCGTTTCCATAAACGCGAGAAGCATCAGAATCATAGCGGGAAATGCATAGCGGTCATGCATTTTCGTCGATAGCATAAACGTCGAAAACGCGAGAAGCGCACCGACAAAATAGTATTTCGATTTGTCCTTACTCTTAAAAAAGATATATGTTGCGTACGCGACAATCAATACCAAAATAATATATCCGATCGCCGTTGTAAACGTTGTAAGTCCCGTCCAGTTCTGTCCGCACGCGCCCCAAATATTGAACGCGTTTACCGTCAGATACGGATACTGTGAGAGCGTTACGACGTACTGATTTATTACGTTGCCTATACCGAACGGAAGCGCAAGCACAAACATAAGCGCAATTGCGCCAAGTCCACATATGAGGTTCTTGATAAACGCGTCTTTGTTGAATTTGGGAAGGAACACGTTTTCTATTATTCCGTAAATGACAAGGGGAGTGTATATAAACGCCTGAGGCTTTACGAATATACAGACAGCAAAAATAAAGTATGATTTTATCATCTGCTTTTCGGAAATCATGTAAATCATCGCGGCAATGAGAATCGCGTAAACCGTGTCAACCTGTCCCCAAAGCGAGCTGTTTAAAATAACCGCAGGATTAAACAAATAAAGCGCAGCCATTATTGATGATATTTTAACGTTAAACTTCTTGTTTGCCAGCTTGTAAATGAAAAAGCCGGATAAAAGGTCTATGATAATAGACGGCAGCTTTATTATAAAATCGTCCGCCGCGCCGGAAAGACCGAGAAAATGACGGACAGCCCCGACGAGATAAAGGATATACATATATCCCGGCGGATAATCGTGAAATCCCTCGGAATTATAAAACTTTCCTATACCGTCGCTGAAAAGCATACCCGACCATCCGGAGAAGCAGCTCATATCCGTGGCATGACCGTGATACTTCACCGCGCATACTGCCCTCACCGCAAAAGCGATAAGCATAATTACGATTATATAAATCGCGTTGCTGTCTCCTTTTCTCATCCTCGCAAGCTCGTCTTTCAAAGAGAATGTCCACAAAGAATACCCAAGAAGGGCAAAAGCTAATGTAATTAATAAAATCGCTAACATTGTTACACCTCGCGTTTATTTTTATTCTAATAAAACATTATACTATATAATGTGGATTTTATCAAGTGAAAACTTTCCAAAATACAAATATTTCGCTAAAAAATGTTTAAATTGCCGAAAAAGTGGTATATATTATAAAACGGGATAAATTCCTGTAAACATAACGAGGAGGGACGGAATATGAAGTTCACAATAATTGGAAGAAAAATTACGGTTACGGACAAAATAAGAGGTTATGTTGAAAAGAAGCTGGGAAAGCTTGACAAATTCTTTAAGGACGAATCGGAGGCGAGAGTAGTTCTCGGAACTATCAAGGATAACGAATATATCGAGGCGGCAATTTACGCCGGAGGAATGATTTACAGAGCTGAAGCGACGGACGTTGACGTTTTGGCGGCGACCGACAAAATCGTTGACGTAATCGAGCGTCAGATAAGAAGAAACAAGACGAGACTGGAAAAGAAAATAAAACATTCCGCTACTCTTGACAGCATGCTGATAAGCGGACAGGACTACACCGGCGGCGACGATGACAGCGAGTTTGAAATTGTGAAGAAAAAGAGATTCCAGGTAAAGCCGATGAGCGTGGAGGAAGCTATTTTGCAGATGAACCTGCTCGGGCACAGCTTCTTTGTATTCAAGAATGTGGATACGGACGAGATGAATGTTGTATACGCGAGACGCGACGGAAAATACGCGGTTATCGAGTCTGTGGAATAACTGATAATAACCGCCATATGGCGGAAGCATAAGGGGCATACCGTTCGGTATGCCCCGTTTTAAATATGTTTACTTATTGCACATACATGTAACGATGACAATTATGATAAGAACCCAAAGGATCATATCAAGATCGAAGTTGCAGCCGCCGCAGCCGTGGTTGCAGTTGTTATTGCTTACGCAGCAGTCTCCCATAATGAAGTCCTCCTTTCCTGCATTGGTAATATATATTATGATAAATTCATATTTTTTGCATTTTGTCCGCAAAAGGTCTTGAAAAATTTTTGAAAATAGAGTACAATATACAGAAGCGGACAGAAATCCCCAAAAAAGGAGGGCTGGATTTGGATAAGGCGAAATTAGCGAGAATAAGCGAGCTTACAAAAATCTCGAGGGAGCGTGAGCTTACTCCCGAGGAAACGGAGGAGCGCGCGGCTCTCAGGCAGGAATACCTGGCGGAGATAAAGGCAAGCCTTAAATCTCAGCTCGATAATATTGAAATTGTAGATTAATGCAAAGGAGTGTATAAAGAAATGTCACTGATTTTACCAAAGGGTTACAAATCAAGTCTTGACGACCGAGAAACAGAAAGAGCTATCAAATTTATCAAGGACACGTTCCAGCAGGAAATAATCGCGGCTCTGAATTTGCAGAGAATTTCCGCGCCGCTTTTCGTAAGACCTGAAACCGGTCTTAACGACAACTTAAACGGCGTTGAGCGTCCCGTATCCTTCGACGCGCCGTGCATAGGCGGAGCGGAGCTTGAGATAGTTCACTCTCTCGCGAAGTGGAAGAGAATGACGCTCGGCAAGTATAACTTCGGCGTAGGCGAAGGACTTTACACCGATATGAACGCCATCCGCCGCGACGAAGAGGTTGACAATCTCCACTCGATGTACGTTGACCAGTGGGACTGGGAGGAGGTCATCGAGAAAAAGGACAGAAACGTAGAAACGCTCAAGAAGTACGTAAAGAAAATTTACAGCGCGATGAAGGCGACGCAGGAAAGAGTATGCGGAGCGTATCCGGAAATCCACAACTATTTCCCAAAGGACATAACTTTTATGACGACGCAGGAACTTGAGGACATATATCCCAACTGCACCCCGAAGGAACGCGAGGGCAGACTGCTCCGCGAGAAAAAAGCGGTATTCCTTATGCAGATAGGCAAAACGCTCAAATCCGGCGAGCGCCATGACGGCAGAGCGCCCGACTACGACGACTGGGAATTAAACGGCGACATTCTCGTATACTATCCGCTGCTCGACATATCCTACGAGCTTTCAAGCATGGGCATACGCGTTGACGAGGACTCGCTCGTTTCGCAGATTAAAATCGCGGGCTGCGAGGAAAGACTGGAAATGGACTTCCACAAGAAGCTCATAAACAAAGAGCTTCCCTACACGATAGGCGGCGGCATAGGTCAGTCAAGACTTTGTATGCTTATGCTCAACAAGGCGCATATCGGCGAGGTCCAGGCTTCGGTATGGCCCGACGAGATGCGTAAGGTATGCGGAGAAAACGGCATAAATCTTATATAAAAAATATAAAAATCGAAAGGAAATTTTATGGATACAGTTATTAAAAGCCTGTTCCGTAATACGGACAAATACGGCGAGAAGGAAATCACGGTTTCGGGATGGGTAAGAACGATAAGAGTTTCAAAGAATTTCGGATTTGTGGAGCTGAATGACGGAAGCTTTTTCAAAAATCTGCAGATAATAATCGAGGACAGCAAGCTTGACAATTTCGCGGAGCTGTCAAAGCTCAATGTCGGCGCGGCGATAACGGCGACGGGCATACTCGCGCTCACGCCGGAGGCGAAGCAGCCGTTCGAGCTTAAGGCGGATAAGGTCGTAATCGAGGGCGCGTCAACGCCCGATTACCCGCTGCAGAAGAAGCGCCACAGCTTCGAATATCTGCGCACGATCGCGCATTTAAGGCCGAGAACGAACACATTCGCGGCGGTATTCCGCATCCGCTCGATGATTGCGTACGCCATCCATCAGTTCTTCCAGGAGCGCGGCTTCGTGTACGTTCACACGCCGATCATTACCGGAAGCGACTGCGAGGGCGCGGGCGAGATGTTCCAGGTTACTACGCTCGATATGAATAATCTTCCGAAAAACGAGGACGGCAGCGTGGATTTCAGCAAGGATTTCTTCGGAAAAGCGACAAACCTCACCGTAAGCGGTCAGTTAAATGTTGAAACATACTGCATGGCGTTCAGAAATGTGTATACGTTCGGTCCGACGTTCCGCGCGGAAAATTCGAACACCACGCGTCACGCGGCGGAGTTTTGGATGATAGAGCCGGAAATCGCGTTCGCGGATCTGCAGGACGATATGGAGCTTGCGGAGGATATGCTCAAATACATTATAAATTATTGCCTCGAAAACGCGCCTGAGGAAATGGCTTTCTTCAATCAGTTTGTCGATAAGGGACTTCTCGACAGGCTGCATAACGTGGTAAACAACAAATTCGCGCACGTCACCTATACAGAAGCTATAGAGCTTTTAAAGGAGCATGCGGACGATTTCGAGTACCCCGTGGAGTGGGGCGCGGATCTGCAGACCGAGCATGAGAGGTATCTGACCGAGGTGATTTTCAAGCGTCCCGTTATGGTTACGGACTACCCGAAGGAGATAAAGGCGTTCTATATGAAGCTTAATCCCGACGGAAAGACTGTCGCCGCAGTAGATGTGCTCGTACCGGGAGTCGGCGAGATTATCGGCGGCAGCCAGCGCGAGGAAAACTACGACGTTCTGATAAACAGAATGAAGGAGCTCGGCTTGAACGAAGAGGATTATTCGTGGTATTTAGACCTCAGAAAATACGGTACGAACAAGCACGCCGGATTCGGTTTGGGATTTGAGAGAGCCGTTATGTATATAACGGGTATGTCGAATATACGCGATGTTCTCCCGTTCCCGAGAACTGTCGGTACGGCTGAATTTTGATAAAGACAACGTAAAAAAGGACATACGAAGGTGGCGTGAGATAAAACAGTAAGATATGTTTTCGGGGAATGGCGCAGCTTATGCTGCGTCATTCCTCGCTTCTGCTTGAAATAGCGACATTGGCAGAAATCCTACCAAGTCGTAGTAGATGTCAATTTGCTGCGTCCGTTTGCCGTTTATCTTTTCCGGCGCGTGGACGTAAATACGCTGAACCATATCGTTTAGAATTGTTGGCGTTAATTCCTGCAAATTAAAGTATTTATGAACCTTTCCGATGAACCGCTCTATGTTGTCGGACTGCGCCTCTTGTTGTGTAACCTCGGCGGTCAGCTCGTCGATAGACCTTCTTAAATCCTCTTGTTCCCGTTCGTAATCGTCGGCAAGCATTTTGAAACGACTTTCATTGAGCGTGCCGTTCGCCTTATCCTCGTAGATTAATTTGAACAATCGGTCTATCTCGGCAATCCGCTTTTCTGCCTTGACTATCGCTCTGCGCTTTGCGGCAAGCTCTTTCTTGACTTCTGCTTTATGTTTCGCACCCATTATCTCACGAAACCTATCCTCGAAACTCGCCACGAAGTTTATCACATACCGCAAATGCTGTAACACACCCTGTTCGAGCACAACCGCTCTGATGAAATGAGTATCGCATACGTCTGTACCTTGCTTGCGCGAGGTTGAGCATACGAAATGGTCTTGTCGGCTCTCAAAATATTTGCTCGTACAGTAGTACAATTTTTGCCCGAAGTCGGCGCAGTAAACCACTCCCGAAAACATATTTGTCTTGCCCGTTCTCGTCGGTCTGCGCTTGTTCTTCCGAAGCTCCTGCACCTTTTCCCAAGTGTCGATGTCGATAATCGGCTCGTGAGTGTTCTCGAATACCATTTGATTTTCTTCGGAATTTTTAAGCTGTTTCTTTGACTTATACGATTGTCTGCAAGTTTTGAAATTTACCGTATGCCCCAGATATTCTTTTTTTGAGAGAATACCCGATATGGTGTTCGCATGCCACTTATACGGCTTATCCGGCATATCATAGTTATGAAATCCGTTTTTTACCCAATACGCCCGAGGGCACAGAACTTGCTCTTTTTCGAGCAATTTGCAGATTTGCGATGTTCCGTAACCTGCCATGCACAAGCTGTAAATTCGTTTCACAACCTCGGCGGCTTCCTCGTCAATTATCCATTCGTTTGGATTGTCGTGAGCTTTCAAATATCCATACGGCGGCGTGGCGGTAAGCGGTTTGCCCGATTCACCCTTTGCCTTGAATACTGCCCGTATCTTCTTTGAAGAATCTCTCGCATACCATTCGTTCATGATGTTCAGAAACGGTGTGAAATCGCTGTCGGTTTGGTTCGCACTGTCGATGCCGTTATTGATAGCGATGAACCTCACATCTTTTTCTACAAATAGGATTTCCGTGTAAAATCCAACCTTCAAGTAGTCGCGTCCGAAGCGGCTCATGTCTTTGACGATAATCGTTCCGACATTGCCGTTCTCGACTTCGGCTATCATCGCTTGAAATCCCTCACGCTCGAACGTCGTTCCGCTCACTCCGTCGTCAACAAAATACT
>CANQXJ010000043.1 GCA_947627795.1 uncultured Clostridia bacterium | reverse complement strand
AAGCCTTGCGGGCGAACACGGTTCGCCCCTACGAAATCCTGTTGACATCGGGTTGTCGGGGAAACGGGCTGTCGGGGTGCCAGCCCCTACGAAAGGCCCCCTTGTCAAAGGGGGCTGTCAGCGTAGCTGACTGGGGGATTCGTTCGCTGTTTTCAAAAAAGAATCCCTCCACCGCTACGCGGTCCCCCTCCCTTTGACAAGGGAGGCTTATACCGCTAAATCATAATTTACGCACACCTTTATCCGAAATTTGTCGCCGCCAATATAATGCTCAAATTTATCATAAACAGCACCGCCACCATAATAACCGTGCCGAAAATCATCGTCACCGCTTCTGAAATCTCCCAAAGCATCCCCGACACCCGCTTATCCGCCAGCGGCTCCGCCACCGCCGCCGTCAGGCGCAGCATGAGCTGCATAGCGCCTATCTTTAAAACCGGTACAAGACAAATCATACACATAATAATGATCCCCGCCGTGCCCACCGCATTTTTCATCAGCCGCGCGCCGCTTATCACCGTTTCGAGCGTGTCCGACAAAAACGTGCCTACCACCGGAACAAGACTTCCCACCGCGAACTTGATCGCCTTGCCGCTCACCGCGTCGAGCGCGGGCGTGGTAAAGCCGTAGATTGCGCTGATTCCGGTAAAAATCGTAATAACCGCCGCCATAACCCACTTCTGCACCGATTTTATCACCTTGCAAAATCCCGAGATACGCGCCTTGACGCTGACGTTTCCGGCGACCGCAAGCACCGCGCTGAAGCATATTAGCGGCAAAATACACTTTTCCACGATTATCGAAATCACATACACCGCCGCCGATAAAACAGGGTGAAACGCGCTCGCCGCGACGGGGTTTCCGCACGTGACAAGCATAACCATCAAAAGCGGCGACAGCTTTGTTATAAAATCCGTCATCGCCCCGATCACGTCCGAGCCGTAGCCGAGCGCGGTCGTGAAGCAGTTTACGGCGGCAGCCGACATCAGCGCGAAGCAGGCGAAAAACGAAGCCTCCCCCGCCGATTTGCTCGTAAACGAATCGGTCATAACTCCGGCAAGCCCGCTCACCGCCGCCGTCACGAGAATAACGATCACGCTCGAAGCGCATTCCTTAAACTCGCGCGTCAGATCCTCGCCGAGCATCGACAAAAGCTCCGCCGGATCAAGTTTCATATTCCCCTCGGCGAGCTTTTCCACCGTCTCGTTAAACTCAGGCTCACCGTCGAGCGTCGGCGCGTCCATAGCCGCCGCCGTGAGCGGAAACGCCCACAAAAGGCATATAAGCAAAACGCTAAATACTCTCCAGCGCACCGATACACACCTCCAGAAAGCTCTTTATGATAGGCAATGTAAGCCCCAGAATAAACACCTTCCCCGCCAGCTCCACCTTGAGAGCCACCGCGTTTTCGCCGCTGTCGCGCAGCACTTCCGCCGCGAACTGAGTTATGTAAGCCACCCCCACCACCTTGATTACAGCCGTAAAATACCGCGCCTCCACGCCGCCGCGCTCCGCCAGAGCGGAAAACTGCGCGAGCACGTCCTCGATCATATGCGCCGAAAGCATCAGCACCGCCACCGCCGTCGCGATTCCGACAAGCACGGCAAAATCCTTGCGGTACTCCTTCAGCGTCAGCGACAGAAGCCCGCCTGCGAGCGCGAAGCCGATTATTTTAAAAATGTCCGTCATAGGCTGAAAATGCGCTTAATAGTCTCAAACAAGTCCCCAATCTCCTGAGTGAGAATAAAAAGCACCACGACAAGCCCCGCAATGGTGACGAGCAGCGCCTGCTCGTCGCGTCCCGCGCGCGAAAGCAGCTGATTTATAACCGCCACAATTATCCCGATTCCGGCAATTTGAAAAATTAAATCCACGTTCATCTCATATACCTCATAACAGCATTAATATAAGAAACATTCCAACCAATATTCCCCCGCTCCGATACAGCTTACCGTTTTTCGCGCAATCGTCGGAGGCGGCTTTTTCGCGCTCGGCGAGCAATCCCTTCACATGAGCGATATTTTTAATCTGCTCGTCGGTATCGGTCATGCCGAGCCTGCCGCCGAACATCTCAAGCACCTCTGCGTCGCCCGCGTTGAGCCGCAGCTCCGCCTTTTTCTCCGAAACAGCGTCCGCCCACGCCCGTCTTACACCTTCCTTTTCCAATCTTTCAGCCGCCGCCGAAAACAAACCGCGCGTGTCGATCATAGAGTCAACGGCTTCAAATGCCTTTTTCAGTCTGTTCGCGCCGAAACTGATTTCGGTTTCGAGAACCGACATAGCCGAAATAATATTCCCGAGATATTTTTTTCGTTTTCCCAGCCGGTCGGACGCGTAAAACCCCATAAAAGCGCAGGCTGCTTCGATCATAACAGCGCCGATAAGCTTAGCCGTCAAGCTCAACCGCCTCCTTGATCCTGCCCTCACCGCGCCCCGAGAGCGTAACTGCGGCTTCAAAAAAACCAAAAATATCCTTCAAATCCCGCCGCTTCTCCACCTGCGCGCGCGACGCGGCATGGACGCTGGTAATAATTTTAACGCCGCTCAAAATAATTTTTTCAATCGCCGCCGCGTCAGCCGCCGTGCCTATCTCGTCGGTGACGATAACATCCGGCGACATACTGCGAAGCATCATAAGCATCCCGTCAGCCTTATCCGCGCCGTCCATAACGTCGGCGGAGTACCCCAAATCGAAACCGCTCCTGCCCTCGCACACAGCCGCGATCTCGCGCCGCTCGTCCACGATGCTGACGCGGTAGCCGCCGTAGGAAAGCTGACGCGCGATATCGCGGAGCAGCGTAGTTTTTCCGCCCCCGGGCGGCGAAATAATCAAAGTATTTTGTATTTCCCCGTCTTTAACGATCAGATCCATAACAGGATCGGCGGCGCCGATGACCTCGCCGGCGATACGATAGCAAAGCGCGGAAATATCCTTAATAAACGAAATTTTCCCGTCCTTAACGACCGCGCTGCCGCTTATTCCTATTCGGTGCCCGCCCGCGACGGTGATAAACCCGTTCGTAATATCGTCCTTCACGGAATAAAGCGAAGATTTAACCGCCAGCTCCAGAGCCTCGTCTATGATCTTACGCGTAACGCGCACCGCCGAAAGCGGATTTTTAACCGCCTGTCCCTTACTCCCGAGGAAGTAGCGCCCGTCCCGAAAATAGATACAAACAGGCTGTCCGAGGCAAAGCCGCACCTCGTAAGCGTCTGACAAATCAACATTGAAAAAATATCGTCTTATTTCGCGCGGCATATAGTCCAAAATCCCCCGAAACGCCGAAACCGCCTCACAATTAGCAATGTACATCAACCTCACCCTTTCGTCTTATTCGTATATGCTATACTATTAGAGCTTGGACAAAAATAGAACAAAGAAATAATCCGCATAAGCAAAATGCCCCGCAAAGCATCCGCCCCGAGACATTTATGCAGCCGCTTAACGGCGCGCGAAAAAGGGAGCTGCAATTTGCAGCTCCCGCATTTTTCGATAAAACAGGTTACGGCGTGAATTTTCCGCTTAACTGTTTTGTTTTACCATACTCTTACCGCGCCCGCGTACTGATTTATTCTGTACGGGGTGTCGATTGATGAAATTTTTACAACATCGCCCGTCTGCGGCGCGTGTATCATATTTCCGTTGCCCACATAAATTCCGACATGGTGAATACCGCTTCCGCCGTCAAAGAACACTAAGTCTCCGGGCTGCAGATTATCACGGCTTACATATGTGCCGTCACCGCGCTGATCCGCAGCAACTCTGCTTACGCTGATACCGTTTTTACGGCATACGTACTGAACAAGACCTGAACAGTCAAATCCTGCGGGCGAAGTTCCGCCCCATACATAAGGCACGCCCAAATACTGCATAGCCGTGTCGACAATAGCCTGTCCTCCCGAAGATGAAACGGGAGTCGGATCAGAGCTTGTATAGCCCGACGATGAAGCGGATGAGTTTTCAGCTTCCTGCGCATGTCTGCGCGCCGCTTCCTCGGCTCTTGCGGCTCTTTCAGCCGCTTCTCTTTCCTCTTGCTCTTTTCTTGCCTTTTCCTCGGCGATTTCCTGCTGCTTCTGCGAAACGTAAGATTTTTCAACCCATTCGCCCGTAAGCTCAAGAGCGGTGTTTATAACATAACCTTCGCTGAATTCATCACCGTAGCAAATTCTGATAAAATCTCCCTCGCCCCAAAGAACTATAACCTGTGTCTGATCTTCAAGCGTGTCAATTACGGCAGAATCTGTCGAAGGCTGTTCCCTTACTCTCAATTCATTATTGAATACGTTGACCTGTGCATACTTATAGTGGTCATAATGCATGGCTGCATACTCAGCCTCTGCTTTATCCTCTGTGATATATTCACTCTGAACATAGCCCGCTTTATCGCCGTCATACAAGACTCTGTACCAGCCCTCGGAATTTTCGAGAACCTCTACTTCCTTACACGCAGCAAGCTCGTCCATAGTTTCCGCGTCTGCCGACGGTGCCGTTTTTACGCTCAAGGTACCGCTTGTAAGGGTAACGTACCCGAGCGGATGATAGCTTTTGGCGTTTACCTCTTCCGCAGTCGCCTCTTCGGCTACGGCAGCCGCCTCTTCCTCCTCATTGGTGGTAAGTGCCACACCTTTTACCGCATCCGAAACATCCTTTTGAGCGATTGTAATGCTCGCAGTTTCGGCAGCGGCGTTCAGGCGCTGCTGTCTTGCTATTTTTTCTTCTTTAAAATCCGAAGCTTGGACAGCAGCCAGAGAACTTATCATTGCAATAGCTATTAAAGCTACTATCGAATGTTTAAAGTTCCGCATGTCAAAAAACCTCCTAAATTTATATCCGAGCAACTCAATGTTACATCAATTTTACTGTTTTACATATACATTACTCTAATATTTCAAAACAATTACAAGGAAAATTATACACTATCAGGTTGAGTTTGTCAATACTTTTTTGAAAAGTTTGTTTTTATTTTGTAACATAACAGTAACATAAATGTATTCAAATCGCCACAAAAACCGGTGTTTTGTATTGCATTATGCATATATTGCACAAATTATATTTGTGCAATATATGCAAATATTACAAATTTTTCATATCTGTAGATATTTCTAAAACTACTTATATTTTTCTTAATATTACATCCATATTACAGTTAGATTACATCATTTTCGGCCGTCCGCATATGCATCCCTTTTTTATGTTACAGAAATATTACAAATATTATATTAATATTGCAAAGCATACTATATTCTGTTATAATTTCTCTGACATTTTATTCATCGGAGGAGATAACAGATGAAATATGGTTTGCCGACGCTTGCCGTATGCTTTTCGGCAGGCGTATATCTTTACGACAGACTCAGCGTTGATTTTATTATATTATTTTTTCTTTCATTTGTTTTAATTACGGTAATCATAGGAGTCTCTGCCAAACGGGCAAATATTACAATGATATTCTGCGTTACAGTTTTCACAGCCGGAATGCTTATATGCGCCTCGGCAAACGGGAGATTATACGAAAACCGCAGATATATCGGCAGCTATATCACCGTAACCGGCAGAATATCCGAGCCTCCCGAAGAGAGCGGCGGCAATATGCGATATATTCTGAACGCGCGCGAGATTTCCTTCAACGGCAATACCGAAAAGGTTAATATGCGAATATCCGTCACTTCTCCCAAGGTTTTTCCTTTCGGCGAAACAGTAAGCTTTACGGGTTTTCTTAAGGAAATGCCCGAAAAGCTCAACGAGAGCGGATTTGATGTTGTAAAATACTATAAATCAAAAAATATAGTATTTAAAATTTATTCCGATACTGCCTCCGTTTGCGATGAGAAAATCAAAGATTATTCCGTATTCACTCTTTCTAACCGTCTGAAATACATTATTTCCCAAATTATCGATAAATATAACACCGGCGACAAAGCCGCTGTGTTAAAGGCGATTCTTATAAATAACAAGCATGAATTTTCGGAGGAATTCGACGATTTACTGCTCAGAACCGGCACAAAAAGGTTTTTTTATCCGGCTTTTCTTCATATATTATTGCTCACCTCGATTGTAGGACTGTTTTCGGGAATTTTCAATAAACGAGCGCGTGATATTATTTTGACCGCGCTTGTTATTCTGTACGCTCTTATGAATACCTCTAACGCCGGCTCGCTCAGAAGCGGTCTGATGACGGCGGCTCTGATTGCAATGGGACTTTGGCTGGGCTATTCGCATAAGAAAGACGCGCTCGCGGCGGCTGTTATTATAATAGGTATATTTAATCCGCTAATGTTTTTTAACGCCGGTTTTATTCTGTCGGTTGTTTCAAGTATTCTTATGATTTGCTTTTATCGTCCGGTATATAAATATATGAAGAAAATCCGTTCAAGATATATCCGCCGCGCCGTAACGTCAGGTATTATCGGCACTGTAGGGCTTATTCCGCTTACCGCGTATTTCTTCAACGGAGTTAACATTTATTCGATTCTTATTTCTGTTGTTTTCATTCCCGTTGTCGCCGGAATACTTATCGTGTTCCCGCTTGCGGCGATGATGTACGCGATATTCGGCGCCGCTCCCGTGGTGAGCGGATTTATTACGGGGCTTACGTATATATTGATGAAAATTCCGTATATTTTGGATTTGCTTCCGTTTTCGCGCATAATCATCGCGCGTCCCGGAATTATGGCGATGACGGCGTGGTTTTTCGCGCTCGGAGCGATATACGCGAAAATCCGTGAAAAACCAAAGCGAATGAAGCTTCTTCTGTGCGCCGCTCTGTCATGCGCTCTATCCGTCGCATTCGGGCAGTTTTTGCGGCTCGGCACGGTTGAGACGACGTTCGTTAACGTAGGTCAGGGCGACGGCGCGATTATACGCGTGCCCTTCAAGGATACGATAATCATAGACGGAGGAGGCGGCAGCCCGTATTCCGACTACGACCCCGGCAAAAAGGTATTCCTGCCGTATCTCGAGGCGGAGGGAATAAGCAGAATTGAGGCGGCGTTTGTAAGCCATTATCACAAGGACCATGTCCAAGGCGTAATAGCGGCGATAGAAAATCTGCGAGTTAAAAACGTGTTTATGCCGTCCACTCTGCCCGAAAACGAGTGGCGCGCCGCGCTCGAAAAGGCGGCAAATGAAAACGGCACGAAAATACACTACATAAGCGAAAGCTGCGACGTGATTTTTGATAACGGTCTGCGCGTGGAAATAACCGTGCCCGACGATTACACGCTGCTAAGCCCCGATGAAAACGACACGTCGCTTATGATGAACGTAAGCTTCGGCGAATTCAACTGTCTGTTCACCGGCGATATGACGTCGTTCGAGGAGGGAATGATACTCGCGCGTGGACTTGCTCCGGAGGCGGACGTTTTAAAGGTCGCGCACCACGGCTCGGCGTACTCGACGCGCGGGGAGTGGGTCGACGCGGTAAAACCCGATTACGCGGTCATAAGCGTCGGCGAGAACAACGGCTACGGTCATCCGTCGGAGAAAACTCTGGAAAGGCTTGAAGGGGCGGAGATCCTTCGCACCGACGAAATGGGCGACATAACGATTATCGGCGATAAATCGGGAGTAAAAAAGGTTGACGCGTTCCGTGATTGACTTTGATTTGCGGGTGTGATATAATTTTAGGTAGTATTAAAAAGGATTTGATAGTATGCCAAAAAAGAAAAACGACGCTCTTTTCGAAATGAAAAAGCAGATCAAGGACAATGCGTTAAAACCGCTCTACCTGCTTTTCGGCGAGGAGACGTTTCTGCGCGATTTATACTGCGGCAGGATAACCGCGAAAATTCCCGACGCGGGATTTGAGGAATTCAACCATATTAAATTGGAAGGAAACGACGTGCCGCTCTCGGAATACGACGACGCGATCGAAAGCTTTCCGATGATGACCGATAAAAAGCTGATTCTGATAAAGGACAGCGGCATTTTCAAAGCGCCGAAGGAAGATGTAAAGGCGTTTTGGCTTGAAAAATTTTCAAGGCTCGCGGACGATACCGTTATCGTGTTTTCGGAAAGCGCGGTGGATAAGCGCAGCGCAACGTATAAGGCGGCGGCTAAAGCGGGTATGGCGGTGGAGTTCGAGTATATGAGCGAGGCGGATACGGTGACATGGGTTGTGAAGCAATGTCTTGACGCGAAGGTGAAGATAGACAAGAGCAACGCGTATTACCTTATAAGTCTGTGCGACCCGGGGCTTAACAACGTCAATAACGAGCTGCAGAAGCTTCTGACTTACTGCGATAATGAGATTTTAAAAAGCGACATAGACCGTGTAGTGTCAAAATCGCTTCAAGTAATAGTGTTCGAGCTGTCAGATGCGATTATGGCAGGCAACGTAAAAAAGGCTCTCACGGTTCTGACTGATTTAAAAACGGTCAAAGAAAACGCGTTCACGCTGTTATATCTGCTGTATTCGACGTTTGACAAAATGCTGCACGCAAAGCTCATGGGCAGAGCCGGCGCGCAGGAAATAGCGGCGGCGATAGGAGTAAGCCCGTTTATCGCGAGAAAATATATAGACGGCGCGAAGGGCTTTTCGGAGGACGCGCTCGTAAAAATGGCAACGCGCGTACCGGAGATAGATCTATCAATCAAAGAGGGACGCGTGAGCGACTGGACGGCGTTGGAGCAGTATGTGACGGAATGTATACATTTCGGGCAGGAGAAAGAGGATACGAAGTTATTTTAAAAGGAGTGAATCATATGAAAAAAAGAATTATATCCGCATTTGCGGCGATAGCTATGACGGCGGCGGTGCTGCCGGTTCTGCCGGCGGCAGCGGTTGCTCCGGCTCCGGTGCCGGTTCTGCGCTATACGTTTGACGGCGAAAACCCGCTTGCAAGCGAGGACGGCAAAAATGAACTGCAATTGTTTAACGGTGCGGAAATTGTTGACGACGGAAAATCGGGAAAAGGTCTGCGCCTTGACGGAACGGACGATTATGCACAACTTCCGTCGGGGATCATGTCAAAGGAAATGACGATTTCGGCGTGGGTAAAGCTGTCAAGACTCAACGCTTGGGGACGAATGTTCGACTTCGGAACGGACGCGAACAATAACTTCTTCTTCGCTCCCTACTCCGGCGGCGCGTCGAGAGTTGAAGTTAAAACCCCGGACGGCGTTGACACAATGGATGCCGCTGACGAAACGAGCCGCGATACGTGGGCGTATTATGTGATTTATATCGGTCACGGCAGGATCGAGTATTACAGAAACGGCGTATTGGAGGGCAAAAAAGAGGGCGTTACGCAATCGCCCGAGGCTGTAAATGACGCGCTTAATTACATAGGCAAGTCGCATTATGAAGGCGACGCGTATCTCGCGGCTACGATAGATGAGTTCACAGTCTATAATAAATCAGTCGGCTGGCAGTATCATATGGCGGAATCACTTAACGCCGGCGATATGGAAACCATTCTTGATTCGTATTCGATAGAGGACGGACAGACTGTTTTCGGATATCATATTGATTTGCCCGCCTTTGAACTTAACAGTAACGGAATGGAGCTTACATGGACCTCCTCCGAACCCGATGTAATAAATACCGAAAACGGTAAAATTATACCGCAGAATAATGTGACACAGGTTACGCTTACCGAAACAGTAACATATACTCCCGTGGACGGAGAAAGTCAATCACTGTCACGCGAATATACCGTTTACGTCCCCGGCGCGAACGAAGCTCCGTTCACGGTGGATATTGACGCGGCTGACTTATCAAAGGACGTTTCCGACAATATGTGGGGACTGTTTTTCGAGGACATAAACAGCGCGGCGGACGGCGGCTTGTATGCGGAAATGGTGCAGAACCGCTCGTTTGAAACGGAGCGCGATGAACACTTGTATTCATGGGAAATCGACGGCGACGTGAAAATCGAGACGGAAAATCCGATGAACGAGAATAACCCGACATATATCACGCTCGGCAAGGACGCGAGCATAACGAACGACGGATATATGGGCATGAGCGTTAAAAAGGACGCTGTCTATAACTTTTCCGCGAGAGTGTGCGGCAATGCTGATTTGACGGTTTCAGTCGGCGGCGCGTCGGCTGAGATCAGAGCTGACGGCGCGGACTGGCAGGAAGTAACGGCAACGATTACAGCTGCCGAAAGCGCGTCCGACGCAAAGCTTGTCGTGAAAAATTCCGGCGAAACGGTTGATATTGATATGATTTCGCTTATCCCCGAGGACACGTACAAAGGTCACGGACTGCGTAAGGATTTAATGGAGGCTCTCGAAGCGATGCACCCGAAATTCCTCCGCTTCCCCGGCGGCTGCGCCGTTGAAGGCAATACTATGGATCTGGCGTGGAACTGGAAGGACACGATAGGCGATCCGTCGGAGCGCAAGGAAATGATGAACATATGGAACGCGGGCGCGCCCGCCGAGCCGTATATGATGACGTACGGCTTGGGCTTCTACGAATATTTCCAGATGTGCGAGGATCTGGGCATGGAGCCTATCCCGATATTAAACTGCGGTCTTTCGTGCCAGGTGCGCTCGGGCGGCAATGAGGACGAAAACCATGTCGTTCCGATGGACGATCTGCAGCCGTATATCGACGACGCGCTCGATTTGATAGCGTTTGCCAACGGCACGGACGAAAACAACAAATGGACGAAGATCCGTATGGATATGGGACATAAAGAGCCGTTTAATTTGAAGTATATCGGTATCGGCAACGAGCAGTTCGGCGAGATTTATTTCGAGCGTTACGCGGAATTTGCGAAGCAGATACACGAAAAATATCCCGAGATAAACCTCGTTACCACCTCCGGCACGGCTTCGAGCGGCAACAATAACAATCTCGCGTGGAACTGGGCTAACGAGAATCAGGAATACGCGGACTTTATGGACGAACACTATTACGAAAGCCCCGACTGGTTCTTAAATCACGCTTACCGCTACGACAACTACAGACGCGACACAAACACGAAGGTATTCCTCGGCGAGTACGCGTCAAAGGGCAACACCTGGTACAACGCTATGGCTGAGGCGGCGTACATGACCGGACTTGAGCGCAACGCCGACGTTGTACGCATGGCGAGCTACGCGCCGATGTTCGCGAAATACGGCAACACCCAGTGGACGGCGGCGAATATGATATGGTTTAACAACGACGACTACGTTCTCACGCCCGATTACTACGTTCAGAAGCTGTTCTCGACGAATACCGGCGATTATACGCTCACGACAAAAACAAATTTGAACGGTATTCCGACGGAGGATTATCTGCGCGGCGGCATTGTGCTCGGCTCGTGGGGAACGCAGAACGAATTTAAGGATATGCGCGTTACGGAAATTGATACGTCCTTAGCCGCCGGCGGAACGAACGCTCCCAAAAGCGTTATCCCCGCGGCAGACAAATGGGAAAAGGGTATCGGCGAATGGACGATCGGCGAGGACGGAGTTATCTCACAGACGGGCGCTTTGACAGGCTCGACGATATATAACGGTCTCGGCGGAGCGGTTGACAGAAATTACACATTTACCGTAAAAGCAAAGAAAAACGGCGGCGGCGAGGGCTTCCAGATAGGCGTGGCAGCCGAGGATCCTCAGAATTATTACCGCGTAAACATAGGCGGCTGGAGCAACACAACCGCTAAGATCCAGCATATAGTAAACGGCGTGAGCGCAGACGAGGGCAGCGTCGCGGAGCAATCGTACGCGGGAGAGGTGCATATAAACGACGGCGAGTGGTACGACGTAAGAGTGGAAATGACGGATTACGAAATCAAGGCGTACTTAAACGGCGAGTTTATTTGCTCGTACACGAAGCCGAAGTCATACGGTCCGGTATATGCGTCGAGCACGTTCGATGAGGAAACAAGCGAAATAATCGCGAAAATCGTAAACACCGCCGACGCGGACACTACCGTGCAGGTCAACATCAGCAAATCCAAAGTAATGGGATTTGACATAAGCAAACCGGCGAAAACCATAACAATGAGCGCGGACACCGACGCGGTCAACACGCTTGAAAATAAAAACAACGTCGTGCCGATCGAAGGAACGATCGAAAATCCGGGAAGCAGCTTCGTTTATCCGGTAAAGGCAAATTCGCTCAATATTATACGCATACCGACGATAAGCGTTAATGTGGTCGAACCGCCCCGGTATGACCACGAGCCGTATATGACGGGCTACGAGGACGGCACGTTCCGGCCTGATAACAACATAACGCGCGCCGAAACGGCGGCGATAATTTCAAGGCTCGGCAATTACGACGAAAATCATAACTATGCCGATATTCTGCCGTTCAGATACAGCGATGTAAACGAGAAGGATTGGTTTGCAAATTATGTTTATTACGCATACAGGGGCGGCGAACTCATGACGGGTTATCTCGGCGGAATATTTAAGCCGGAAAACGCTGTAACGCGCGCGGAATTTGCTTTTATGCTGTGCAGACGTATGACACTTATGGAGGAAGGAAAAACTCCGCCGTTTGATGATTTGAAAAATCACTGGGCGGGCGAGTATATAACCAATCTGATCGAAAAAGATATCGTTCACGGCTATTCCGACGGAACATTCCGTCCGGACACGCCCGTAACGCGCGCGGAGGCTGTAGTTATGGTAAATAACGCGTTCGGACGAACAATCCAAACAGCCGACTGGCTGCCAAATCCGCCGTTTAAGGACATCAGCACGTCGCATTGGGCGTACAAGGATATAGTTGAAGCGACTGTTATGCACAGTAAAGCTCAGTGCGGAGCAAAATAAAAAAACGCAAAATAAAAAGATAAAAAACCACACCCTGCCGCTTGACACGAGCGGTAAGGTGTGGTATAATGGACATATGGAAAAGGGAGTTACCCGTTCCGCGTGGATTTTTAAGGTAGAAAGAAATTACGATTCTACTAATCATTAAAGAGCCGAAAAGTGTTGATATAACTACGTTTTCGGCTCTTTTTCTTTATAGAATTCCGTCAAATTTATCACAGAAAATCATGTTTTGGTGACATTTTGGTGACCAAACTCAATGAGGGGATATAAGAAGTTATAATAACTTATAAAATCTTACAGCTCAAACCCTATATTTTTACATTGTTTCGGCGACGGTATTTTTTTGCCGTTTGCAGGCGTTATAGGTTTAGCCTGTGACTTGTCTACCTCTGTATGGTAAATATCGATCACCTGTTTTTTTCGCTCCATACGGACATCAACGTATCTTGAAGTTACCATTTCAAAATTAAGCGACATACCCAAAGAAGCGGCTATACCCGTATGCCCCAATATCTCGCCTACCGTGAAGAAGTCACCTGTAAGCTGGTGCATATTGGTTGCCGCTCCGTGTCTTAAATCATGAAATCTTGTGTGAGGCAAATCAAGAACGTCAAGCAATTTTCCAAAATGCGTCGAAATCCAATCTGCCATAACGGGTGTTCCATCCGGTTTCGCGACGACTAAATCATTGTCGTAATATGTGAGATTGTTTTCTTTCGCATACTGTCGCTGCATTTCTTGTATTCTTAGTTGCTTCTCGAAAAAAGGTTTTGCGTATTCTGTAATAGGTAACTGACGCATACTTGCCCTTGATTTTGTGGGCGCCATTTCTTCAACAACCTGTGTATTCGGCGGAAGTTTAAACGGTAACTGCTCCACAACATTAAAAGTATTGTTTTTGAGGTCAACGTTCTTCCAACGTAAACCTGCTATTTCAGAGCGGCGTAAGCCATACAGTCCGCCAAGAAGAATCGGCATCTCCCATATAGTATTAGACACGCTTATCAGCAAACTTTTCATCTGCTCAACATTAAAAGGCTGCGCCGTGTCTTGTGTCGGACTTAGTTTTGTAAGAGTATCTTTCGCCGCATTCGTTTCAACATAACGATATTTTCGAGCGTGCTCCAAAGATACGCTTAAAAGTCGCTTCACCGTAAGTACCGTACTCGCCTTTAAACCGTTGTCAAGAAGCATTTTAAACATTTTATCTAACATAACAGGCGTTAGATTGACGAGTTGAACATTCCCCACGCTCGGAACGACATAATTATTTACTATATTTGAATATGATTTATACGTACCGGGTCGCAGATTTGTATGTACATGAGTTTCCAGCCAATCATTCATATATTCTTTTACCGTCTGATTATTTTTTGTTTGAACAACCTCAATATAGTGGGGATTGAGCAATTTTGTTTTCATTTCAGCTTCGTGTTGCTGGGCTTCACGTTTTGTGGTAAAACCTTTTTTGACATAAGCCTTGCGTTCGCCCGCAGCAGTTTTATATTTTACGTTGACATCGTAAACCGTACCGGCTCTGCCTGTCAGCTTTCCGTCAGCGTCTCGTTTGTTTTTAACTTGTCTTGCAGATACTGCCATGATTATTTATATCTTAACGGCTCTTACGACTATTTTTGCACGATTATACCAATCCCATATAGCACAGTCGGCTATCAGACGTCTGTTACCGTTTTGGACAAATTCCAATTCGCCGTTATCCATCAGTTCACGGAGCTTATTTGCCCCTATGCCGCTGATATGACTCATTTGCTCAACCGTTTTAAGCATTGGTATCACTTCTTCTTTTGCAGATGTTTTCACAGCCATAATGCCACCTCCTGTTTTATTTATGCGTTTTATTATATAAAATGTCCCAAACGCGTGGACATTCCTATGACCGCTGGCAACTCCGATACTGTAAATCCGGCGCGTCTATTTTTAACACAAAAGGCTCGACGCATATTTCCCATAGCAGCGGAAGGACGCGCCGAACCTCTATAATTCTATCCTTTATCCTGTTTTGCATTATACTTGTCCACGACGTCCCTAATGCAAGGCAATCATCAAACTACCGTAAGCTGTACGGTATCACAGGCTTTTTCACCTCCGCCGCGTCCGCGCCGGCCGCCCAATTATGTGACGAGTTCAAGGCGGGAGTATCATTATACTTTCAGCGCAGTCGTGGCCGTATCAATGGCAATTCGATATTTCATCATAGACTTTATCGCTCTGCGGCGAAACGGGCGGCAGGTAGAAGCTCAGTGAATAATTAAAAAACCCTGTGGCAGAAATATTTATTTATATTTATTTCTGCTGCCGTTGTCCGCTCCGCCGCGTCATGGCGCGCTTATAATAGCGGCTCATGCGCGGAAAGAACGTATCTGATAAAAGGTATATGGAGTTGTCAAAGTAACAATAGGGTGTTATCCCATACAGACGCATTTTGCGCAAATGCGCTTGTATCGAATAATACCGCGTTGTGCGGAGCGCGAGTAAGGGGTAGTCAAGAAGCCGCGCTCCGCCTTGCGTATCGGGAATAAGGTAATATCTTTTTATGCCGAACACGGAAAGGGGCGCGTTCGTATCGGCGTTATGCCGGAAGAATTTTAAAATTGTTTATTATACTGTAAATCAGTTTTGCCTCAAGCCCCGCACGCATATCTTCATCAATAAGATAATATCTGTTCCCATAATCATCTTTCAGTTCCCTTGTTGACAAGGATTTAATATAACCCGAAAAATGTGTTAAAACAAACACAGCGGCTTCCTCATCGGCATTTACCGCTTTGACTATTGTATCAAACGGAATGTCTTTCGGCATTATTCCGACCATTCATAGCCCTCCTTTTCAAGTATGTTTTTTAACTCAGCAAGCGTTTTGGAACGCCTGTATGATACCGTCTGCCTGAGTGTGTTGGTTTGTCTGCCTATTTCGCTGTCTGTAAGGCCTAAAAAATAAAACAGAAGTATTATATTTCGTTTGTCATCCGTAAGCTGTTCCAACGCCCGCGCCAAAATGTCATCCGTAACGCTGATATACTCGTTTAAAATGCTGAAAACATGATTACCTTGAAAATATGTATCGTTTACGCTCAGCAGTTCAGTTTCGGCATTGGTAAGACAAGAGAATGATTTTTCACGAGTTCTGTTTCTTGCGTATTCTTTGAGAATATTTCTTGCTTCGTTTTTCAGAACCTTGATACAAAAACTGCAAAACTGACGTTCTACGCGATGTTTGTATTGCTCGTCCATTGTTACCACCCCCTTTCAAAAGAAAGTTGGTGTTTTTGCCCTTTCACATCCGCGATTTTTTCTTTCGCCCAATCGGGCAGATAATCCGGCTTTAATTCGCCTACAAAGTCGCTGCGTCTGTAATGCGTCGTTTCTCCGTACGCGAGATAGTGACCGAACACCTTTTGTCCGAACGCCGTAGGCGAACAGCCGAAACCGCCCGAACAGTAGAAAAGCTGATTATCGGGACATTTATATTCGTCCTTCAATATTTCCGGCTTCAATACCATAACCCTGTCAGTGAAATCCAAATTGCAGGCAGGATTACAATGTTCGCCGCTCCACAGATTGAGCGCTTTATACCGTTCGCGCACAATATCAACAAATCCGTCCAGTACGGCAGGGTGGGCGTTTAAGTAATATTGGTCGCCCGCGTTATCCATAGTGATACAGTTCGGCAGTCTGACGGTCTTAGCCCATTCCTTGTTTGTTCGCGAGAAGCGCCCGTCATAATTCTTTTCGTTGAGCGTATGTGCGAGAATAACCATAACACGGTCAATCCCGTAATCGGCAATAACGCTGTCGGGCGCGTTTCTGTTGAGGTGTGTACCGTCAAAATTATCCGATACGGCTTTATCGATATAAACTTTCTTCTTGCCGACAAAATATTGATACTGCTTTTCCCAACCGTCAGCTTGCGCCGTCTTAAATTCGGCTGCTGTAAATCCACGTTCCTCATCGCCGCGCTTGCAAAGATATTCTTTCTGCGTTTTAGCCTGCCATTTACCTTTTTCATCAAGTGGGCGAACGGTCAAGAGAATATGAGCGTGAGGATTATGTCCGTCGGTATTATGAATACTTACGTCGGCGCACATTCCTTTATCAACGCATTGCTCTTGAACAAAGTTCTTCAATATAGATTTCCATTCGTCAAGACCGACTTCAATAGGCAACGCGATAATCAGCTCACGCGCCAGTCTGCTGTCTTTGGATTTTTCGGCGGCTTCGACTGCGTTCCATAATTCGGCACGGTCTTGCCATTCCGTCGGAGCGTTCGTCGGCAAAAATATTTCGCTGTAAACGCAGCCCTG
>CANQXJ010000042.1 GCA_947627795.1 uncultured Clostridia bacterium | reverse complement strand
CGTTCGTCACGATTGTTTTGTTGCCCAAAACGCGCACCGGAGCGTAAATAATAAGGTGCGGATCCTTCATTTTCGACGGATCGAACGCTTGTGTGCGAATACCGTCGCCGTCCTCGACGAATACGCGGTTGCGGCTGTTTTCCGAGCGCCCCATGATAAAATACGCCGTCACCGCCGACTTGCCGTCAGCCGACTTGCCGATAACGATTCCGCGTCCCGGGTACGCGTTTTGCTTTAATTCCTCGTAGATGTTAAGTGTTTTCATATGTTTTCCTCCTTGTTCACTGCCGTATTTACTGTTGTTTTTACCATTATATCATTTATTTTACTGTTTGTCAGCCTTTTTTTAAATATTTTTCGATAAAAAAGCGGAGATTTCACCCCGCTTGAAATCAGGCAGCAAAGAACACCTTGCTACTTATATATCACCGTGTTGGTTATGAACGGCGGTATGTAGAAAAAGCGCTTTATTTCGCATCCGAAAAAGCCCTTAAATTTTGACCATGTATGATCTGTGTAAAAGTTAAGGTGAAGCGGCATTGACGGCTGCTCCGACATCATTTCGCGCCATAGCCGAAGCGGGAAAAATATTTTGCCGCTGTGCGGTTCAAGCAGTGTCGCAACGGACGGTACAACGGAAAGCTGATGCGTCCCGACGCGCTCCATTTCGCGTATTACGCGGCACAGCTTTTCGACGGGTTCTATATGCTCCAAAAGCCCGATTGAAACAACCAAGTCAAACTCGCCGTCGTCAAATGGCAGGTCGGCTGCGTCGGCGGTCACAAAATGTATGTCCGCACCCGCTCCGCAGTCCGAATCTATATCCGCGCCCCATATTTCAAATTTTTCCCTCGGCAGAAATTGTATGAAGTCCCTGCCGTTGGAGCATCCCACTTCAAGCACCTTTATCCGTTCCTTTTCGGGCAGTTTAATTAGTCCCATTATTTTATTAAACCGTCTTTTTTTCCAAAACGAAGAATATTTATCCTTCCATATTCTGTAAAATTTCATTTTTCCTATTATCATGTTGACCTCCCTTAAAATACAACATATGTTGTATTTATGACATAATTGTACAACAAATGTTGTATTATGTCAATAGAGAATATTATTTTTTACGGAGGGAAGCAGCATGGCACACTATCCGAGACTGAGAGATTTGCGTGAGGACAGCGATTTGACGCAGTCGCAGCTTGTTGAAATTCTTAAAATGCACAAAACAACTTACACGAATTACGAGCAGGGATACAGAGAGATACCGTTCTGTCTTGTAATACGTCTGGCAAAGCTGTATAACGTCACGATTGACTATATCGCGGGGCTGACCGATGAGCCGACGCCGCTTAAGAAAAAAAATTATAAAAGTAAATAATATGAAACAGGCGGCGTAAAATGCCGCTTGTTTCGTGTGTTGGTATTTAAAATAAATCGCTATGACTGCCGGTTCTTGTTAAATATAAAATCAGAGTATCCTCAGTTTTTTCGTAAACCAACAGCCAGTCCGGCATAATATGGCACTCGTGGCAGCCCTCATATTCACCGGAGAGCGCGTGATCTTTATTCTTCTCCGGCAACGGTCTGCCTTCCGATAACATATCCACAACCTCACTAAGCAAGTCAAGATTGTAATTGCGTTTTATCGCCGTCTTTAAATCCTTCTTAAATCTTGACGACGGTATGATTTTATATTTCATTTCTTACTTCCTCTAATAATTCGGCAAAGCTGTCATACGATTTTACGTTCGGATTGTTTTTCAATTCGCGTACTTCTTTGATTGCCAATAAGGTTTCGTCATTTGGTACATCCGTCTTAATGTCAAACGGAATACTGTGTGTTCTGATTACCTGTCTCAAAAAAATATTTATTGCCGTGGTTGTGTCCATTCCCATATCGGAAAAAATTTTCTGCGCCTGTCTTTTGACATCCGCGTCCATTCTTATATTCATACTTGTATTTGCCATAATAAACACTCCTTTCGTCTTTATTATTACATTATACTACACAAATATGCCTATCGTCAATACAATAGGCATATAAATTTTATATTTCCGCGCAATTTTTTCCGCCGCGCGCGGTAAACACTTCCTTATCCTTTAACCGCCAAAACAGTAAATTCACCCGGTATATTTTCGTTCGTCCATGCGGGGTGTTCGTCAAATCTTTTCAAAACAAACCCGCTGTCTATGACCGCGTTAATTATCTCGCTGACGGTATATTTTCTGTAACTGCATTTAGGCATTTTACTGCGGACCTCATCAGCAACGAACCGCGCGTGCGCCATTTCTCCCTCGAAGATCTCCGTTGAAAAATAGCTCATAGCGGGCTGCTCCAAATTCAGCATATCGGATATTTTTGTATACGGGTGAAAATCACTGCATATCATTTTTCCACCGTTTTTCAGCAAGCAATACATAATACGCATGAACTCGTTAATATCGTGGAAATAGTGCAGCACTCCGCCCTCCATAAAAACAACGTCGAACTGGTTGCAATATTTTTCGTCAATTTCCAAAACATCGCAAACCTCATAATTTATACGCGTTCCTGCGGCTTCCGCAAGCTCTGTCGCGTACCTTTTGTTATCCTCCGAAATATCAAAAACCGTTACATCTGCGCCCAGCAAAGCGAGCGGAACGGCTTTCTTTCCGCACGAGCCGCATACGTTCGCGATTTTAACGTCCTTGTATGTATCAAAATACGCCGAATACCGCTTTAGCTGTTTGATTGGATTTTCCTTGATTTTCTTCGCCCTCTCCGCAGGCGCACCCATCTGCTTGACCCAAAATTCATAAGCGTTATATTCCCATGCTCGTTTGTTTTGAATACTGTAATCTTTCATATCGTATCAATTTTATTATGCGTCCTCCGCGCAGAATTTTTCCACCGCCTGCGGTAAAATTATCCATTCCGCCTGTTCCATTACGCGCTTTTGCAGTACCTCCGGCGTGTCGCCGTCCTGTACCTCAACCGCCTTTTGCATAAGTATCTTTCCTCCGTCAACTACCTCATTCACAAGATGCACCGTCGCGCCGGTTACCTTTACGCCGTAGTCGAGCGCAGCTTGATGCGGCTTTAGTCCGTACATTCCCTCGCCGCAGAACGACGGTATCAGGGACGGGTGTATGTTTATTATTCTGCCTGAGTATTCCTTTAACAGCTCGCCGCCGAAAATTGCGAGAAAGCCGGCGAGAACTACAACGTCAACTTTCATTTCCTTCATGTACGCGCAGATTTGGCGGCTGAATTCGTCTATATCTCCGCCGCAGTCGGCGTTTTTGCGTATTATTTTTGTCGGTATTCCGGCGTTCGCTGCGCGGGTCAAACCGTACGCGGACGCACTGTTTGAGCATACGCATACTATTTCGCCGCTTTTTAAAATGCCGCTTTTCTGCGCGTCAATAAGCGCCTGCAGGTTTGTGCCGCCGCCGGAAATCAATACTCCTATTCGTTTCATTTTGTCCTCCTTATATGTTAGCCTCCCTTGTCAAAGGGAGGTGGCATTTGCGAAGCAAATGACGGAGGGATTCATTTTAATACTGTATTTACAATATTTTCTATGTATTGACATACTCCCTCAAAATTTGTGTTTATTTCATTATTCGGTATGCGAATAACAATTAAATCTCTACCTTTTAACTTTTCTGTCCTTATTTTATCATACTGCATTCCACGTTCGCCATAATGCTTTGAGCCGTCAAGCTCAATTACAACTCCGGCTTTAGCACAATAAAAATCGACAATATAATTATCTATTACCTTCTGTCTTATGAAGCGTACGGGAAAATTTCTCAAAAAATCATACCATAGATGCTTTTCTTCTTTTGTCATATTCTTTCTGAGATTTTTTGCACGGTCTGTTAATTGCGGATTATGCTTGTAATTCATAGTGAATCCCTCCACCGCCTTCGGCGGTCCCCCTCCCTTTAACAAGGGAGGCTTACTCCGCATTACACAATTTCAACGCCGGTTTCGCCCTCAGCTAATTCACCTATAATATACGCGGTTTCGCCCGCGTCGGTCAGGCACTTCACAGCCGCGTCAGCCTTGTCCGCGTCCACGGCGACAATCATGCCGATACCCATATTAAACGTATTGTACATATCGCGTTCGGGGATATCGCCCTTTTCCCGCATTAACTCAAATATCGGCAGCACCTTCCATGTGCCCTTGTGAATTACAGCCTTTAAGCCCTCGGGGAGCATTCGCGGCACGTTTTCGATAAAGCCGCCGCCGGTGATGTGCGACACGGTGTTTATGCCGACTTCCTCGATGAGCTCCAGAAGCGGCTTTACGTAAATTTTCGTCGGTGTTAAGAGCTCCTCACCTATAGTTTTGCCGAGCTTTTCCGAATATGTGCCGAGCGTTTCCTTCGCGTTCGCGTCGTTCAAGCCGAACAGCTTTCTTACCAATGAATAGCCGTTCGAGTGGATGCCGCTCGACGCTATGCCGATGAGCTTGTCTCCCGCCTTCGCGTTCGCGCCGTCGGTGATTTTGCTTTTCTCTACCACTCCCACGGAAAATCCCGCGAGGTCGTACTCGTCAACGGGATAAAATCCCGGCATCTCCGCAGTCTCGCCGCCCACGAGCGCACAGCCCGCCTTTACGCAGCCGTCCGCCACGCCCTTTACGATTTGCGCGATTTTTTCGGGAACGTTCTTCCCCACCGCCAGATAATCGAGGAAAAACAGCGGTTTCGCGCCCGAGCATGCAACGTCGTTTACGCACATCGCAACGCAGTCCTGACCTATCGTGTCGTGCTTGTCCATCAGAAACGCGATTCTAAGCTTCGTTCCCACGCCGTCCGTACCCGACACGAGCACGGGGTTTTCATAGCCCTTCGGAACTTCGAAAAGACCGCCGAAGCCGCCGATTCCGCCGATAACTCCCTCTATCGCGGTGCGCTTTACATCGTCCTTGATAAGCCTCACCGATTCGTAGCCCGCCTCAACGTCTACGCCCGCCTGTTTGTATGCATTTTCACTCATAATTTTATCTCCTTTATTTTAATATTCGGTTTTTTCTATTTCGTATTCGTCCATACCTTCCGTGTTTCCGACGGACACGAGCACGCTTTCAATCTCACTTGCTTTATAAAGCGGAATGTCGGAAAATTCCAGAATATAATCCGTATGGTTGTTGCCGCCCCATTTTCTTACGGCAACCTTTTCGGCTTTATTACCGTTTACGATCACGTTCACATTTGCGTTTACCATATCATACAAGTCCTCCGGCGCGGCAAGCGTTTCACCGCGATCGGAATAACACATTGACCTCATCAACTCCTGAACCGCATTTGTATAAAATAATCCGCCATTGGCGTTAAACTGCATTTTTAGATTATATCCGGTGCCGTCGCAGGAAATATCAAACATAATATACTTCGCGTCGCCGCTGCCCTTTATTTTTTGATTGTCATAGGAGAACATAAACGCTCCCGCTCCCTCGCTGTAATGCTGCTCTGTCTGTGGGTGCGTGCCTGCGGATAAAAGTAAATCATATTCGTAACCCGCATATACCGGACTTTTTACAGAAAGCGTCCTGTCCGTTTCGTTCCAATCCACGATATAGCCGTAATCACGCATATCCTCAGCCGGAATGTACATTCTGCCGTCAATATTGTACGAGGTGATTTGCCGTCCGTCAAGATATGTGACAATATCCGTTTCATAATAATCGCCAAGCGCCGTCCCTACGGGATAATCCGTGGTTGTCGGTTCATAAGATCCTGTTACGGGTACGTTCATACTTGACACGTAAGCCGAATGCGATTCTTCCTCCCATGAAACCATAAATGAATAATTTTCCATATCACGCATCTTTATAAGAGTCCGTCCGCCTATGTTTACCGCGTTAATTTCCGCGTCATTCAAATAGGTGCGTATATCCGTGCTGTAATACTGCCCGGCAATATCGCCGCTCGCCGCGCGAGCGGACGCGGCAAACATCATTATTGATAATACTGCCGGCAAAAATAATATTTTCTTCATTTTACATATCCCCCTATGAAAAAAACCCGCCTTTAATTGTTTTCTTTCTTAAAATCACTGTAATCGCCCTCGAATATCAGCTTGCCTTCATTGTCATATTCGCGGTAATAGCCGCAGTATTCGCCGTTTTCAATCGTCCCCTCTCGTTCGACGCGATAACCGAAACGAAGATTATCGGTTTGCTCAAACGGTAAGATGCTGTCACGCTTATAACCGTCCATACGCGCTCCCTCAATTCTGCTGCCGTCGTTACGGTAAACGTCACCGGTATACGAGTATGCCGACTCTGTTGTAATGCCGTCAATAAGGTTATTTCCAACAAAATCACCGCGTTTGAAATCCCAGCGTCTGTTCCTGTATACGCCGCCGTTGCCGTATTCTTCATGCTGATGGCAGCAGATACCGCTGCCGTTCAGTCCGTTTGCCTTATCTCCAAAGCCTATGTATTTCCAATTTCCCTGCTGCATACCGCCGGTTATCTTAATAATACCGACGTTCGGATTTTCTTGTATATGAGTCGTGAACATTGACAAATCCGATATTCCCGTTATGCTTTTTACAATTTCCGCGCAATCGTCAAGCTCTATGATATTTTTCTCAAAATCCCGCTCGTATAATTCGAAAAGGTCTTTGAGCATAAAATCAATATTTATTCTGTCCCGCAGATTATTGTCAGAATAATCCGCTTGAAACGATTTAAGGTCAAACGGTTCCTGTATTATTCCGTATTTCAAAAGCTCCGCCGCGCTGATATACGGCTTGCCGTTAATCAACACGTTCCGAATTTCCGTACCGTCGAGGTACACCTTCATATCCGACGCGTAAACCTCGGATATTCCCGACGGCGCAGAGTTTACAATCTCGCCGTCGAGCATACCGAATTTCTTTTCCTTATTTCTCGTAAGCCACACAGCGTCCTCGTACACCTGTGCGTCAAATCCGTAGTTTTCCAAATCTGCGGCATCAACATACACGCCGTTAAGTCGCGGATTTTCGTTAATTCTTTCAAGCTGCTCCGCGCTGTAGACCGTATCGACCGGCGAAACATACGACACAAGCGGCATTTCGTTTATAAACAGCGGCAAATTCGCTTCGTGTGCCATACCGATCACACCGCCGCCATCATACGGCAAGCCTGCCTCATACGGCTTTGACGTGTCGATTGCGATATGACCGTCCTCGTAGCCTACCGCGAAATCAAATATTCTCGCGATATCGCGGATTTTGAAATAATTGCTGTCCTTGATATTGTATCCGACAAGCGTTATTTCCTCTCCGCCGAACGTCACATTGGGAACAGAAAACGCGGCGTTTTCATCGCTTTCGGCATTTTGCGAAAACTCCGTGCCAACCGATTCATACGCCTTTCCGCCCGTAAGCGCGACCGCGTTGTTTTTCCAGCCCACGTTAAACTGCTTGTCCGTACCGGACAGCGCCGCCGCGATGTCGCGGAGCATGAAGTAATTGCTGTCGTACAGATTATACGCGCAGAAATCGACCTCCGCGCCGTTCACCGTCACGACCGCGCTTGTCGGCACAGCGGTTTCCGCGTGAGCGGACGCGGCAAACATCATTATTGATAATACTGCCTGCAAAAATAATATTTTCTTCATTTTACATATCCCCTTATGAAAATACCAATCTTGCTTACATCTCCGCTGCAATCTGCTTTATCTTTGCGTCCTTTGCCGCCACGCCGTCAGCCATTTTTGCCTTCGCATCTTTTAACTCGTCCTTCAAATAATCATATTTGAGTGACAAAATCTGCGCCGCAAGTATCGCCGCGTTTGTGCCGTTGTCTATGCCCACCGTCGCAACCGGTATTCCCGGCGGCATCTGCACTGTCGCTAAAAGCGCGTCCATTCCGCCGAGCGTGGATTTTATCGGCACGCCGATTACAGGCACAACGGTATGCGCCGCGATCACGCCCGCGAGATGCGCCGCCATTCCCGCCGCGCAGATTATTACCTCTATTCCGTTGTCCTCCGCCGTTTTAGCGAACTCCGCCGCCTTATCCGGCGTACGGTGCGCGCTTATTACGTTTACATCCGGCTCGATGCCGAATTCCTTTAATTTTGTTACACATCCCTTTAATTTATCAAAGTCCGAGTCCGAACCCATAATCAACGCCGCTTTTGGTTTTGCCATTTTTATCATCCTTTCAAATTTTACCTGTCATAATTTTATCAAAAATTGCCGCTGTTGTCAACACATTTACACCTTCGGAACAAATCTTATAACCGTCACCGAGCGCGGCGGAAACTCATATTCAAGAGCGCCGTTCTTAACAGAGATTTCCTTCTCCTTCGGATATATGAGCTTCGGATTTTCAAAGCTGTTTTCCGCGTCGAGCACGTATCCCGATAATTCGCTCACCATTCCGATAAGAATACCCGCTCCTTTTATGTTAACCTCAGCCGTTACCGCTTCGCTGCGTACGTTTACCGTTTTTAATATCACATCGCCGCTGTCGTCTGTGCTCGCGGTATAGTACAGCTCCTCCGTTACTGGCTGCTTGTCCTCCGCGTCGAGCATTAATTCATTATTTATGTAAACCTTTAATTTCCTGCCGTTAACCTCTAATTTCAAGTCGTATTCTATTCCGCTGAGAACCGAGAACATTTGATGCTTTATGCCCGACGTTCTGCCGTTTATATTGGACTCAAGCTGGCAGTCGCCGTTTGCCCAGCCGCCCACCGTCCAGTCGATATAGTTTCCGTCGTCCCGCTTGCCGAAGCGGATTCTAAAGCCGCGCGGACCGGAAAGGCGTTTTGCTTTAAGCGTTATTGTATACGAGTCGGCGGTGATTTCGTCGATTTTTATCGCTTCGCCGTTCGCGGAGAAATCGCCGTAGTTGTGCGTTTCGCCGCCGGAAATTATTTTCACGTCCGAAAATTCGGCTTTTGTGTTTTCCTCGGCTATGATCTCCAGCGCGCCGGTGATTTTGCCACTGCCGAGAATTTCTATATTGTCAAGACCTTCGCGCTCGGTTTTCACAAGGCTCTCGCCCTGATTTGTCATAAACATTTTCTGTACGTAATAATTCGCGCTGCCGTAGGAGCGGTGATTGTCGAACCAAATCATATCCGGCTTCCAGTTCACGTACTCGACGTTGCAGAACAAAGGCGCATAGCACGCGAGGCTGACTTTATCGGCGTTGTTCTCAAGCTGCGTCATGTACGCCGCCTCGACGAGCGCGTTATAGTATGTGTTGCCCCAGCTTGCGTACTCGCCCAAGAACACCTTAGGGCCATCGGTAGAATAGCTGTCGTAGCGGTGAAGATTTGCCAAAAACCACTCCGGCGCCATATAGTAATGCTCGTCCACCAAATCCGAGCCGTTTTTGCGAGCCGATCTCCAGCCGCGCTCAAACTCCGTTCCTGCCGAGAACGGACCGCTGTTGTTTATGATTTTTATTTCGGGATATTTTTCTCGTATCGCCTTGTGGAAATAATCGTAACGGTCGAAAAATTCCTGTCCCACTTCCTCGTTTCCGATTCCGATATATTCCAAATTAAACGGCTCGGGATGTCCCATTTCCGCTCGCGCTCTCCCCCATTCGGTATCCGCGCCGCCGTTGGCGAATTCGATTAAATCGAGCGCGTCGTCGATCCACGGTTTCAAATCGTCAAGGCTTACAGCCTGTCCGCTGTGCGGATTGTAGCCCGCGGGAAGAATGGGGATAGGCTTCGCGCCTATGTCCTCGCAGAGCAGAAAATACTCGTAATAGCCCAAACCGAGGCTTTGATTGTAATTCCAGTTGTTGCGACGCGAAGCTCTTGTTTCGAGTTTACCGACAGTGTTTTTCCAGCGGTAGGTAGAGTCACGGTCGTCGGGATTTAGCGAGCCGTCGTGGATAAGACAGCCGCCGGGGAAGCGCATGAATTTCGGGCGCAGCTCCTCCAAAAGCTTCGCCAAGTCGGGACGCAAGCCGTTTTCGCGGTTTTTATATGTATTTTTCGGAAACAGCGACACAAAATCAAAATACGCCTTGCCCGCCGCTTGCGCCCGTAACGCGAGCCTGCCGCGATAATCGGTTTTATTCGGCTTAAGCGTAAGCTCGTATTTCGTCCATTCCGGCGACGATATTTCTATTTCGCCAAACGCGTAAACCTCGCCGTCTATGCCCTCGAGATTTACCGAAAATTTCATATTATCCGCGCTTTTCGCATAGCATGAAAATTTATATTCCGCGCCTTCCTCATAGGGAAGTCCTCGGTTGTAGCCCTTGTTCATAATGCCCGCGCCGCCGCCCGTTTCCGTTACGGACATCATCAGATAATGCGGATTTTTTTCGCTTAACGGCTTTGAGTTCTCCACCGCGAGCGACACTTTAGCCCCGCCCTCCTCGATTTTGAGCCATCCGGTCAGCGGAGTGTATGACGGATTGTCGATGCGGCTGAACTCGAAAGCGCGGTTTCGCACCATTTCCGCGTACAGACCGCCGTCTGCCGCGTGGTTCAAATCCTCGAAAAATATACCGAATAAATCGCCGGTTTTATGCGTCTTTTCGGCGGGATAAATTGTGATTTTGTTCTTCATCTTGCCTTCTCCTTCGGAAAAATTACTGACTTTATCATATCATATAACGCCTCGGTTGTAAATGATTTATTACCCTAAAAAATAACTGTTTTTACGCCGAAATACACATAAAAATCGGTCAAACCGCCAATAGCGGATGACCGATTGTATTCAGTTTATTCAATTGCAGCCTTAAGTGCGTCAACCATGTTTGTCTTTTCCCATGTAACGCCCAAATCCTCGCGTCCCATATGACCGTACGCCGCGAGCTTTCTGTAAATGGGCTTGCGCAAATCGAGCGTTTTTATAATCGCGTTCGGTCTTAAATCGAACACCTTTTCAATCGCTTTTTCGATTTTCTCCTCATCAACTACCGCCGTGCCGTATGTGTCAACAGAAATCGAAACGGGGTGCGCCACGCCTATCGCATATGCGAGCTGTACCTGACACTTACTCGCCAGCCCCGCCGCAACTATATTTTTTGCAACCCATCTCGCCGCATACGCCGCACTTCTGTCAACCTTAGTCGGATCTTTCCCGGAAAACGCGCCGCCTCCGTGGCCGGCATAACCGCCGTAGGTGTCAACAATTATCTTTCTTCCGGTAAGTCCGCTGTCGCCCGCCGGACCGCCTATAACGAAGCGTCCTGTGGGATTGATGAAAAAATTAGTATTTTCGTCGACGAGATTAGCCGGAAGCACGGGCAGAATAACCTCGCGCTTTATATCTTCTCGAAGCTTACTTATGTCAACCTCAGGCGAGTGCTGGCTCGAAACGACAACAGCGTCGATTCTGACCGGCTTGTCGCCGTCATATTCGACCGTTACCTGTGTTTTTCCGTCCGGACGCAGGTAATCAAGCACGCCTTCCTTGCGTACCTCGGTAAGCCTTTTCGCCATTTTATGCGCCAGTGAGATCGCCATCGGCATAAGCTCAGGAGTTTCCGTGCAAGCGTAGCCGAACATCATTCCCTGGTCGCCCGCGCCTATAGCGTTGTCGCCGTCGTTTTCGCCCTGCTCGCGGTTTTCGTAGCCCAAGTTAACGCCCTGCGCAATATCGGGCGACTGCTCGTCAATAGCGGTGACAACCGCGCAGGTAGTTCCGTCAAAGCCGTACTTAGCCCTGTCGTAGCCTATATCAAGCACAACCTGACGCGCGATTTTCGGGAAATCCACATAGCATTCCGTTGTGATTTCGCCCATAATTGAAATAATGCCCGTCGTGCAGGTTGTCTCACACGCGACGCGCGCGGCAGGGTCTTTCTTTATAATTTCATCTAAAATCGCGTCGGAAATCTGGTCGCAGATTTTGTCGGGATGTCCCTCCGTGACAGATTCAGACGTAAATAATCTTCTTGTGCCCATAAAATCTTCTCCTTATGTGATGTTTTTCTAATTGTACCGCAAAATGAGCGCAATGTCAACTAAAACCGACGGAAAACGCCGACAACTTTACCTATTATTGAAAGCTCGTCAACAATGATCGGTTCCATATAATCATTTTCCGGCTGAAGTCTGAAATGTCCCTTTTCTTTATAGAAGGTTTTCACGGTAGCCTCGTCGTCGTTCACGAGCGCGACAACTATATCGCCGTTTTGCGCGGTCGGCTGCCGGCGGACTATAATGTAATCGCCGTCGAGAATAGCGGCGTTGATCATGGACTCGCCGCGGACTTTAAGCATAAACAAGTCTTTATTTTTAGCAAAATCCATGGGCAGCGGGAAGGTTTCCGTATCATCCTGCACAGCGGTGATCGGCATACCGGCGGTAACCTTGCCGTATATAGGCACTTCGAGATACTTGTCGTCCGCCTTTTTCTCCTCCGCGCCCTCCGGCTTGTAATTTACAAGACGCATAGAGCGGTTTTTCGACGTTTCCTTCGCGATATATCCCAACCCTTCAAGCTTTTTAAGTCTCGCGTGAACGGTAGCCGTGGAAGTAAGCCCGACCGCATCGCAAATTTCGCGCACCGTCGGCGGGAAGCCGCGCAAGGAAATTTGTTCGTGAATAAAATCCATTATTTGATAATCTTTTTCGGTAACCTTAGCCATAATAATTGCCTCCGTTTATTTGTTCCTATATATAGTATAACAGAAGCGAACAAAAATGTCAAACAAATGTTTAGTATTTCGGAAATATATTTGCACCTGCAAAAATTATACAATGCAGTTGACAAATCTCAATCGTTGTAGTGTAATATATCTTGACAGACAGATATTATGGAATTAATCATTGTGTCTCACAAAAACGAAAACCCGAAGATGGTCGAGATCTTCGGGTTTTTTGCTATGTCAATAAACGCAAAACGTCTTGACTTATCATAATATAAATGTTAGAATAATTAAAAATAAACTTGGGGGTCGCGAAAATGAAACGAACCGATTACATAACATGGGACGAATATTTTATGGGTATAGCGCTTTTATCGGCGCAGAGGTCGAAGGACAACAACACGCAGGTCGGCGCGTGTATCGTCAACCATGAAAACAAGATCCTGTCGCTCGGCTACAACGGTATGCCTACAGGCTGCGACGACGATGAAATGCCGTGGGAACGAGATGGAGAGCCAATCAATACAAAGTATATGTACGTGTGCCACGCGGAATTAAACGCCATTTTAAACCGCAGCTCCGGCTCGCTTGAAGACGCAAAGCTGTACGTGACGCTGTTCCCCTGCAACGAGTGTGCGAAGGCTATTATCCAGAGCGGCATACGCGAGGTCATTTATCTCTCGGACAAGTATGACGGTGCTGACGACAACATTGCTTCGAAGCGTATGTTCGATATGGTAGGGATAAAATACAGGCAATACGAAACAACGGGACGCAGACTTATAATAGAACTATGAACAAAAAATCCACATCAAAAATCAAGCTGTTTTTCTCCGGACTTTTATCGCGAGCGGAGGAAAACAGAGACTTTTTCACGGATATAGCCGTTGAATTCAAATCGGGAACAAAGCCGTTTCCGGCAAAAATAACGTATGATAACGGATTTATTCTGAATTATCAGGCAGTAAAACGGACGCTTTCTTCGGATGAGCTTGCGGAGTTTATTCCCGCCGAGGCTTCAAAATACGATTCGGCGCGGATCATCTACTCCGAGCGCGGCGCGAGAATAGTGATCGAAGCCGACGACAGGCGCGTCAATATGCGCCACGAGGACGTGACCGCAGCAGAGCCGCAGACAAGCGTTGTTCAGAGCGGACGCGAATACGTTGTAAATCCCGCTCTCGCGTCGGAGCTGCTGACGGAGCTTGGCATACTCGCGAAAAACGGAAAAATCAAAAACGACAAAATACGCAAGTACAATCAGATAGACTATTTCGTAGAGCTGATGAAGGGCGTTCTCGATGAAATAGGCGAACGTGATGAGTACATTGTGTTCGACGCAGCCTGTGGCAAGAGCTATCTTTCGTTTGTGCTCAATTTCTATATGCGCGACATCCTGAAAAAGAAGTGCCGCTTTATCGGCGTGGACTATTCCGAAACAGTGATAACCGCGTCGAAGCGCACGGCGGAAAAGCTCGGATACAGCAACATGGAATTTATAAAGGCTAACCTCACGAACTATACGCCGGCGGTAAAGCCTGATATAGTGGTATCGCTCCACGCGTGCGATACTGCTACGGACATGGCTCTCGCGCTCGGCATACGCTCGGGCGCAAAGGCGATAGTATCCGTTCCGTGCTGTCACAAGGATATACTTAAACAATATTCGTACGAGCCTTTCGCGGCGATTACGAAGCACGGCATATTGAAGGCGCGTCTTGCGGACACGCTCACCGACGGGCTGCGTGCGGCGTATCTCGAGGGCGCGGGATATAAGGTGAGCATGATAGAATATATCTCGCCCTTGGAAACACCGAAAATATAATGCTCCGCGCGGTTTACACAGGCAGAAAAAACGCTCAGTCGCGCGCGGAATACGAGAAGCTCAAAGCAATGCTTCACGTTAAACCCGCGATTGAAAAATTTACAGAAAAAACAGAATAGGAGAACATATGGAAAAATTCAGCTTAGACAGACAATGGAAATTTCACAACGGCGATGTAAATATATCGCTTGTAAACTCGCATACGGCGAGCTATATGGCGGCGAAAGCCGGCGGCGCAATCGACGCGGCAAGTCCCGACTATGACACAAGCTCATGGGAGGACGTTGATTTACCGCACGACTTCGCCGTTTTTAATGATTTTGAAGAAAAATGGGGTCCCGCGAACGGCTATAAAAAGCGCGGAAAAGCTTGGTATGTAAAGCGTTTCCGTCTTGACGAGGCAGACAGGGACAAGCAGATTATAATCGAATTCGGCGGCGTTTCGTCGCACTGTACAGTATATATGAACGGCTCGGTCGTGGGACGCAATTTCGGCGGCTATAACTCGTTCGCAATAGACGTTACCGATATGGCTGTTTACGGTGAGCAGATAAACCATATCGCGGTGTTCGTCGACGCGGAAGCGATAGAGGGCTGGTGGTACGAGGGCGCGGGGATTTACCGCCACGTCAATCTGTACAAGAGAGATCCGCTCCATATCGCGCACAGAGGAGTGTTCGTGCATCCGGAAAAGCGAACGGTCGATATGTGGGACGCGCTCACCGATACGGAAATAGAAAACATGGGGGACACTAAAACATGCCGCCTTGTGACGACTATAAGGGACACTAAAGATAATATAGTCGGCAAGGCGGAAACATCGTTCGAGTGCGCCGATAAGGTGACGGTAAAGCAGAGCGTGCTGACGTACAGCCCCGATTTATGGGATATTGACTCGCCGAATTTATATACTATGGTAAGCGAGCTATACGACGGCGAAGCGCTTGCGGACAGCTCTCAGACCGTGTTCGGCTTCCGTACAATAGAAATTGACAAGGACAACGGTTTTCAATTAAACGGCAGGCGCGTGCAGCTTTACGGAACGTGCAATCATCAGGATCACGCCGGAGTCGGCGTAGCCGTTCCCGACTCGGTCAACGAGTATAGGATCCGTCTTTTAAAGGAAATGGGAACGAACGCATACCGCTCGGCTCACGGCAACCCGTCGCCGGAAATACTCGATTACTGCGATAAATACGGCATACTCGTGATGGATGAGAACCGCAATTTCAACACGTCGGACGACGGCTTGAAGCAGGTACGCGATATGGTCACGCGCGACAGGAACCATCCGTGTGTGGTGATGTATTCGCTTTTCAATGAAGAACCGCTTCAGGGCACTCCGACGGGACGCAAGCTCGCGAAGCGTATTGAAAGCGAGATCAAAAGGCTTGACGATACCCGCTTTATTCTCGGCGCGATGAACACGGGGCTTACCTCGGACGGCGGCGTGTGCGATGCGCTCGACTTGACGGGATTTAATTATGTCACGCATATCTATGACGAGTTCCGCGAAAAGTACCCGAACGTTCCGATGCTCGGCACGGAAAACGACAGTGCCTTCGCGACGCGCGGCGAATATAAAACCGATTGGAACAAGCATATAATCGACAATTATGACAGCGAAAAAGCGCCGTGGGGCAACAGCTACCGCGACGGCTTTGAGCAGGTCGACAAAAGAAAGCATATAGCGGGATTATTTATATGGACGGGCTTTGACTACCGCGGCGAGCCTACTCCGTTCGAGTGGCCCTCGATCGGCACGCAGTTCGGCATTATGGACACTTGCGGATTTAAAAAGGATGTGTATTATCTGAATAAATCGTTCTTTGTAAACGAGCCTGTAATACATCTCCTGCCTCATTGGAATTGGAGCGAGGGCGAGAATGTGCGCGTAGCGGCGTATACCAACTGCGATGAAGCGGAGCTGTTTTTAAACGGCAGAAGTCTTGGGCGGCAAGGCGTTCCGAAATACGATATGGCGAATTGGTACGTGCCGTTTGAAAAAGGAACACTAAAAGTTATAGGCTACATGGACACTAAAGCTGTATGTGAGGATGAGATCCATACGGTAGAGGATACTAAAGGTCTTGAGATTGAATTAAGCCGCGAATACCTGTACGACGGATGTGACGACGCGATAGCCGTAAATGTGAAAGCTGTTGATGAAAACGGCTATTATGTCCCCGATGAGAACGCGCTTGTACGGTTTACCGTTGACGGCGGCGAGATTATAGGCGTGGGAAACGGCGATCCGAACTCGCATGAAGCCGATAAAGCGTCCGAAAGACATCTGTTCCACGGCTTATGTCAGGCGATAGTAAAAGAAACGGACGGTGCGGAAAGGGTAATAGTTACGGCGTGTGCGAACGGAATTGAGGCGTCGGCTGAAATTCGTGTCGAAAAGAAAGAAAAACCGATAAAATATATTTATTCTGTGCGGGAAAAGTACATTTCAACGTGGAGAAATTCCGTGGAGCTTTCCGAAAGCCATCCCGATCCGCTTGTAAAAATAGCCGACGGCGATATGAACACGATGGGAATAATAGGCGTTGGCGCAGGCTGCGACGACTTATTTATCGACGGCGCGGGTTGGTGTATGTATAAAACTTCGGCGGAAATTTACGACAAGGACAGTTCTCTGATATTCCGAGAGGTAACAGGCGAGCGCGTTGAAATTTATATAAACGGCGAAAAGCTGTTTGATAAAAAATGCGAAAACGGTATGAGAGCGGAATTTCCGCTTGACGGCGTAAGCGGATGGTGCGATATTGCGGTTCTTGTTTATTCGGCAAACGGCAGAGGCGGCATTTCAAAACCGGTTGTGATTGTCTGATACTGAAGCTGCGGGGGGCGGATTATGTTCTCCTCGCAGCCTCAATAACCGGCTGTCCGCGCTTTCCAAAATATTAAAGCCAATTAATTTTCCAATTAATTTATTGTAAAATTTTACAAAATTGTAGGTTTACAATAGAAGTGTTACAGATAGAAAAAAAGAATATACGGAAACTCCGTTTTGTGTTACGATATATG